>NZ_AP024269.1:3980000-4328750 GCF_016629525.1 Kaistia sp. 32K | reverse complement strand
TCTCAAAAAACTCAGAGCTTCAGCAGCGGATCCGGCTGGTCCGCGCTGAACGGCACGTCGTCCGCGCCCCAGCTGCGATGCACGACGTGGATGTGCGCGTCGCGGCCGCCATTCTCCTTCAGGATTTCGAGGATCTTGGCGTCGTCCTTCGCGTCGGGCGCATGAACCCAGAGCAGCAGGCCGCCATTGGCGAGCTGCTGGTGCACGGCCGCCGCATGCTTGCGGCCGAAGACGCGCGACAGCACGTAGCCGGCCGAACCGGTGGCGAGTGTGCCGCCGATCGTCAGCGCCAGCGCCGGGATGAGGGCGGCGCCGACCGTGCCGGCGACGAGCGCCGCGCCGAGGCCGGTGACGAGCGCCGGACCGCCGGTCAGGGCGGCTGCGCCCTCGACGCGGGAATCCGGGGTCACATAGGCAGCGCGCGCCACATCGGCCTTGTCCTCGACGGCGCTGGCCGGGTTCGACGCCGACAGGGTCTCGGAGGCGGCGAGGACGCTCAGGTCCGCCTGCTGGATGCCATATTGCAGCAGCGCGTCGACGGCTGCGTTGAGGGCCGCTTCGCTCTCGAAGACGGCGACCGCCTCGCGCTCCTGATAGCCGAGTTCGCCGTCCTTGGTGTCGAGGCCAGGTGTGGTCATCTTGCTTCCCTTGAATTCACTGCGACGCGCGAGCGCGCCGTCCATCGGTGGCACCGCCGCGTCCATACCAGCATCCTATAAGCATGGATCATTGCAACCCTGCATTGGAAGGGCTGGACGCGACGTTCTGTCCACAGGAGCGGCGTTTGCCGCCGGCAAGAGCCCGGAATCAGGCGTCGGCGTCGAAATAGGCGGCGGCGCGGCGCCGCTCCAGCGGCGACAGGCCGTAGAAGCGGTGCTTCTCCTCGTACATCCGCGCATCGGCCCGCTTCACCACGTCATCTAGCGATTCGCCCGGTTCGCTCGTGGCGGCGCCCATGGAGAGGCTCAGCGTCAGCCCGGTGTAGAACTGGTTGTTGAGCTCGACGAGGCGACGGATGTCCTCGATCGTCCGTTCCGCGCCTGCCTCGTCGGCGCCGGGCAGAAGCACCGCGAACTCGTCGCCGCCGATGCGGGCGGCGTGATAGGGCTGCGCGAGCAGCTTGTCGAGAACCTCGCCGACGCGCCGGAGCAGCTCGTCGCCGGCGGCGTGGCCCCACTGGTCGTTGGCGGCCTTCAGCCCGTTCAGGTCGATGATGATGATCGAAACCGGCGTCGGGCCGTTGCGGCGCAGCCGGTTCAGCTCGTCGACATAGAAGGAGCGGTTGTAGAGCTTGGTCAGGACGTCGTGCTGGCCGAGGAATTCGAGATAGGCCTCGGCCGCCTTGCGCGCGGTGATGTCGGTCAGCGCCACCTGCACCAGCGACCAGTCGTGCTCATGGCCGGGCAGCACCGAGAACTGCAGGTGGAGATGCAGCTCCTTGCCGTCGAGCGCGTAATTCACCACCTCGCGCTGCTGGAACAGCTTGTCGTCCCAGAGGTCGATCAGCTGCTCGCGAAAATGCCGGTTCATGGAATCGCGGAAGATGTCGCCGAGATGCCGGAGCAGCGTCGGCTTGTCGGCCGCCGCGAAGAGCTGGAGCGTGTGGCGGTTGACGTCGATGACGCGGATCTCGCTCATGCAGCGGGTCACGAATTCCGGATGCACGTCGGTGAAGACGCGGAAGTCGACGATGCCCTTCAGGCGGATCTCGTCGATCAGGCGCTTGACGCTGGAGAAGTCCTCGACCCACAGCGACACCGGCGAATGGTGGAAAAGGCCGCGGGCATATTCCTCGCTGCGCACGAGCTTGCGGCGCGCCGTCTCGCGCTCCGTCACGTCCTCGATCGCCACCAGCACGCGCTGCCAGTCGTCCTCGTGGCCGGGGACGATGGTGCCCTTCAGCAGCACGTCGAGGCGGCGACCGGAAAGCGTGTAGTTCGCCGTCAGGCTGGTGAAGGTGGTGTCGCCGTTCCAGAGCTGGACGAGCTCTTCGATATGGGCGTGCAGCATGTCGTCGCGAAATACCCGGCCGAGATTGGTGGTGAGGTGATCGAAGCTTTCCGCCTCGAGCAGCGACAGCGTCTTGCGATTGACCCGGACCACGCGGATCTCGGCCGAGCAGGCGGTGACGCGGGTGACGTCCTCGCGCAGGAAGCGTTCGAGATCGACGACGCCCGCATTGCGCCAGTCCTCGAACAACGCTTTCAGGCCACTATAGTCTTCTTCCCATAACGACACCGGGGCGATGTCGAAGATCTGGCCGTCGCGGCTCGGCTCGCATTGCATGGGTTCGGTCCGGGGGTTCGGGGAGCATCCTCAAACGCTACTCGCTTCGCGCTGGCTTCGCCATGGCGAATGCTCCGACGATACGGAACCTTTATTGTCGTTGCGAGTCCGGACCGCCTCAGGTGCCGGCGACGCGCGTCAGCGTGATCGAGCCGATGCCGGCGGCGAGGCCAAGGCCGGTCTGGCCGGATACCGAGAGCGGTTGCAGCGAGATGCCGCCATTGCCGCCGCCGACCAGCACATTGGCGCCGAGACCGACGCCGGCCGTCGCTTCCGCCGTGGCGCCGGCATAGGTGCCGCCGAGATCGCCATGCCGGCGCGAAGGCTCGAGCACCGCCCAGGCGATGCGGCCGCCGGTGGTGATGCCGACGTCGAGGCCGAGCTTGCTGATGCGGCCGGTATAGCGCTCCCTGCCGCCGTTCCTCGCGTTGAACTGGCAGTCGAGGCGCTTGCTGGAGCCGATCAGGAAGCCCATGCCGGGCGCCACCGTGCAGACCAGGGTTCCGGTCCGGGTCGCGGCGCTGGCGGAAGGGATCGTCGAGGCGGACATGACGATTGCAGCGGAAGCTGCGATGATCAGGGTCGGGAGACGGGACATGACGGACCTCGTGAAGCGATACGGGCCCAGAAAACGGGGCTTCGGCGCAAACGTTCCGGCCGACGCGTCCCGTCGGGAAGCGCGAGGGATCACTTGCGTGTGATCCGGCCGCGTTGCAGCCTCCTGTAGAGCCAACCAAGGACGTCGAAACCGAATGACGAAGATCAAGATCACCGCCGGCCCGTACACCTTCTACGGCAAGCTGGAGGAGGAACTGGCGCCGAAGACCGTCGCGGTCTTCAAGAAGCTGCTGCCCTATCGCGAGAAGATCATCCATGTGCGCTGGAGCGGCGAGGGCTGCTGGATCCCGCTCGGTGATCTCGATCTCGGTCTCGGCTTCGAGAACAACACCAGCCATCCGGCGCCCGGCCAGGTCATCGTCTATCCCGGCGGCATCAGCGAGACCGAGATCCTGCTCGCCTATGGCGGCGTCTGCTTCTCGTCCAAGGTCGGCCAGCTTTCCGGCAACCACTTCCTGACCATCACCGAGGGCCTCGAGAACATCGTCGCGCTCGGCAAGCTGACGCTCTGGGAAGGCGCGCAGGACATCCTGTTCGAACTGGCCGACTGACGGCTGTCTTCCGGCGGCGGGCGCGATCCCGCCGCCGGTAGCGGCCGTGGTCTATGGGACAGGGCGGGCCTCGAAGGATGCCTTGGTCTCACCTCTCCTTGAGGAGACCTCTGCAAAACACCGAAGGTCGCCATGCGGTCCAAGGCCTAAGGGCACCGTCGCCCCGGCGGAGGCCGGGGCCCATAAACACCGACCAGGAAAGCCTGGCTGAGCCTATCGGCCACGGGCCTGTGTGTCTGGATCCCGGCCTTCGCCGGGATGACGACGGAGGGTGGTACGGCCGCTCATCGAGAGCATCGACCCGTCGGCCCTGCGCCTCCTGAGTTCGGACCCATGGAAGCCCTCACCCCAACCCTCTCCCGCAAGCGGGAGAGGGAGATCACTGCGCTTGAGGTTTGCTGAGTGTCTGGCCCCTAGCGTCAGATTTACGTGGAATCCGCTTTCCTTCTTGAACCTCCCCCTGAGGGGAGATCGAAAAACGCCCTTCGCGTTTTCGGGAGGGGGCGCTTGCCGCGACCCGACGAACAAACCCCTCCCCAAGACCGCCAGCAGGCGGTCTTGACCCGCCCTCAAGGGGAGGGTTCAGGCTGCGGTTCCATGGCTGACATCAGAACCTGACGCAAAGTTACCCACAGGCTGCCCACAGGTTGCCCATAGGTAATTCACAGGCAACCCACAGCCTGCGCACAGGCTTTTCCGATCCCTTAGACACCGGATGTCCCCATGAACTGCACAGCCTTCCGGCGCTCCGCTGCCGCAGCGTCGCCGATTATATAAATCCATTTGACTGAATAAATCGTTGGGCTAACGTCGGGGGAACGGAACCTGGAGCGACGATGGCCCTGCGCGGTACAAATCAGGAGCTCGGGCGGCCCTACAACCGCCGGATCGTGCTGGAGACCATCCGGCTCGAGGCGCCGATCGCCCGGGGCGACATCGCGCGCAAGGTCGGGCTGACCGTACAGACCGTCTCCACCATCATCCGCGAGCTGGAGGAGCGGGGCTTCGTCAAGGGCTCGCGCGAGGCACCGAAGGGGCGGGGCCTGCCGCGCACCACGCTGACGCTCGATCCGGAAGGCGGCTTCGCCATCGGCCTGCATGCGACGCCGATCGGCGTCGGCGCGGCGCTGGTCAACCTCGCCGGCGACATCGTCGGCAGCCGCTACCACGCCTTCGCGCCGGTATCGCCGGACGAGACCTTCGCCGTGTTCGAGACGCTGATCGACGAGATGCGGGCGCTCCGGCCGGGCGGGCGGATGCTGGGCATCGGCGTCGCCATGCCGGGACCGACGGACGTCGATTCCATGAGCTTCGTCGGCCCGACGACGCTGGAGGGCTGGAAGGGCGTGCCGGTGGTCGAGCGCCTGACGGCGGCGACGGGCCTTCCCGCCTTCTGCGGCACGGAGCCCAGCGCCGCCGCGCTCGGCGAGCGCCTCTATGGCCTCGGTCGCGACCTGAGCTCGTTCTACTACCTCTATGTCGGCGTCGGCTTCGGCGGCGCCATGGTGCATGGCGGCAGCGTGCTGCTCGGCGCCCATGGCAATGCCGGCGAGATCGGCCACATCCCGATCGTGCCGGACGGCGATCTCTGTCCCTGCGGCAATCGCGGCTGCCTGGAGCGCTATGTCTCGCAGGAGGCGCTGGACCGACGGCTCAAGGCGATCGATCCCTCGGCGCGCGTCGAGACGGCGCTGGAGCAGCATCCCAAGATCGTCGACACCTGGATCGCCGAGACCGCGCCGGTGCTTCGGCGCGCCATCGCGACGATCGAGAACCTGTTCGATCCGGACGGCATCGTCATCTCGGGCTTCGTGCCCGAGGCACTGCTCGAGCGGCTGTTCGCCGCCACCGAGCCGCTGATGCATTCCGTCGCCGAGCGCAGCGGCCGCACCTCGCCCCGGCTGCTGCTTTCGACCGAAGGCAAGGATGCCGTGATGCGCGGTTCCGCCTCGCTCGCCATTTCCGCTGCGCTGTCGCCGCGCTTCGGCCTCCTGTTCGCCGGGGAGGAGGAGCGGACCGAGCGCGATCCGATCATGACCGGTCCGACCAAGAAAGAGGTAGCTGCATGACTGAAGAAGCCCCGCTCCTGCGGCTCCAGAACATCTCCAAGAGCTTCGGCGCGATCCAGGCCTTGCGCGACATCTCGTTCGACATCCGGCGCGGCGAGGTCGTGGCGCTGCTCGGCGACAACGGCGCCGGCAAGTCGACGCTGGTGAAGATCATCTCGGGCGGCCTCGAGCCGAGCTCGGGACACGTGATCTATGACGGCGCCGAGCGTCACTTCACCTCGCCGGCCGACGGCAAGGCGGCGGGCATCGAGACCGTCTACCAGGACCTCTCGCTCTGCACCAATGTCGACGTGGTGGCGAATTTCTTCATGGGCCGGGAGATCGTGAAGAAGTATTTCGGCGTTCCGGTGCTGCAGGAAAAGGCGATGGAAGAGGTTGTCGCCAAGGCGATGGCCGCGGCCGGCACCAAGATCCCGTCGCTCCGGACCAATGTCGAGCATCTCTCCGGCGGCCAGCGCCAGGCGATCGAGCTGAACCGCTTCGTCCATTGGGGCGGCAAACTGGTGCTGCTCGACGAGCCCTTCGCGGCGCTCGGCGTCGAGCAGACCCGGCGCGGCCTGGAACTGATCCGCCGCATCGCCGACCAGGGAATCGGCGTCATCTTCATCACCCACATCATGAGCCAGGCCTTCCAGGTCGCGGATCGCATGGTGGTGATCCGGCAAGGCACGGTGGCGGGCGACGTGCGCCGCGCGGACACGTCGGCCGACGACATCGTGCAACTGATTACCGGCGAGGCTCTGGGCGGCCGCGCGCGGAATACCGGCCAGGACAATGGCCAAGCCCAGCACGCGGGATAGAGCTGGCTAAACAGCTCATCCGGACTTCCAGACTGAACGACAAGAACGAAGGGAACAGCAAGATGAAGCGTTTGATGGGTGTCCTGGCGGGAGCCGTCGTGCTCGGCGCCGCAACCTTCCTGACGCCGGCCGCGTGGGCCGCCGACAAGGGCAAGGTCTACTATCTGGTGCCGACGCTGCTGGACGAATTCCAGACCGGATCGGTGACCGCGATCACCAAGTTCATGAAGGACGTCGGCTACGAGACCGTCGCGCTCAACGCCGACAACAAGACGGACGTGCAGCAGGGCCAGATGAACGACGTCATCGCCCTGAAGCCGTCGGCGATCGTGCTCGCCGCCGTCGATTTCAATGCCCTGAAGCCGCAGATCGAGGCGGCCCGCGCCGCCGGCATCCCGGTGATGCAGTTCGACCGCCAGATCACCTCGACCAAGAGCGACCTGACCTCGGTCGCCGGCACGGTCGAGATCGGCCATGTCGCGGCCGCCGAGATCGAGCGCCTGCTCAAGGAGAAGAACGGCAGCGTCAAGGGCAAGGTGCTGCAGGTGCTGGGCGACCCCGGCGATCCCTACACGCTCGACATCCAGAAGGGTTTTGAAGAGAAGCTGAAGGCGTTCCCGGACGTTACGATCATCTCCAAGCCGGCCATGCAGTGGGAAGCCTCGAACGCCGGCTCGATCGTCGCCGACCAGCTTCTCGCCAATCCCGACATCGACCTGATCTTCGTGCATGCCGCGCATCTCTCGGTCGCCGCCGTCGCGTCGCTCGAAGCGGCCGGCAAGAAGCCGGGCGACGTCCTGCTCGTCTCGTCGAACGGCGCGCCGGTCGGTCTCGACCTGATCCGCAAGGGCTGGCAGCAGGTCGAGGTCGAGCAGCCGCTGTTCGCCCAGGCCGCAGCCCTCGCCATGTTCGCCGACAAGGTCGTCAACAAGCAGGAGATCAAGCCCGGCACCTATGACGTGCTCGGTCTCGAAGGCGTCGTGACGAACGAGGAATGGGGTCCGAACATCAAGATCCCGGGCGCCGCCATCACCAAGGCGAACGTCGACGATCCGCGGTTCTGGGGCAACATGAAGACCCCGGAAGCACCGGTGAAGTCGGTCGAGTAACGATCGGATCGAACCTGCCGTCCCGGCCTCGCCGCCGGGACGGCGCTCCCCGCGCCGTCGTCGGCTATCCGCCGATGGCGTCGGGGCGTTCCAGGCGGCCGTGCCGCGCCTGAAGACCGTCCGCCATCGTCGCAACACCCCGGAGCCGTTCCATGGTCTCGTCCAATCGCCGGGCCGCGATCGAGTTCGTCCTCGATCATCTCGTCTGGTTCATTCTCTTCGTCGTGCTGGTGCTGTTCTCGCTGACGATCCCGAACTATTTCCAGATCGGTATCTTCGCCAACATCGTCGAGCAGTCCACCTTCGTCGGCACGCTGGCGATCGGCTTGTCGCTTCTGATCATCGCCGGCTACATGGACCTTTCCATCGAATCGGTGATGGCGCTCGCCGCCATGGTGGTCGGCATCCTGTTCGCGAAATCCGGCGTCGGCCTCGGCTTCGGCTTCACGCCGGCCTGGCTCGTCGTGCCGATCTCGCTCGCCATCGCGCTTTCGGTCGGCGCCATCGTCGGGGCGAGCAACGCCTTCTTCGTGGTCCGGCTGAAGATGAATTCCTTCATCGTCACGCTCGCCGCCTATATCTGGGGCCGCGGCCTCGTCGTCGCGCTGTCCGGCGGCCGTTCGGCGCAGGAGCTGCCCTCCGAGCTCCGCTTCCTCGCGGTCGAGCGTTTCCTGCAGATCCCGCTGATGGCTTGGATCGCGATCATCGCGACGCTCGTCTTCGCCTTCATCCTGAACCGCACGCCGTTCGGCCGCCACCTCTTGATGATCGGCGGCAATCCGACGGCGGCCTATCGCGCCGGCATCAAGGTCGACCGGCTGACGGCGACGACCTTCGTGCTCGCCGGTTCGATCGCCGGTCTCGCCGGCTGGCTGCTCGCCATCCGCACCTCCGGCGCCACCGCCAATCTCGGCGTCGGCATGCTGTTCCAGACCTTCGCGGCGGTCGTCATCGGCGGCGTCAGCCTGAAGGGCGGCGTCGGCAGCCTGCCCGGCGTCTATGCCGGCGTGCTGCTGCTCGCCTCCATCCAGACTGCGATCAACCTGATGGGCATGCCCGCCCATTTCACCCAGTTGATCCAGGGCGGCATGGTCCTCGTGGCCGTTCTGCTCGACACCATGAAACTCGGTATCCGAAAGAGGCTCGCCTGATGAGTACTGCGTCTCAACGTCTTGCCGGGCGCTCCGCCCTCGTCGTCGGCGGGGCGCGCGGCATCGGCGGCGGCATCGTGGCGCGCTTCGTCGCTGAGGGAGCCCGCGTCGTCATCGCCGATACCGAGGTCGAGGCCGGCAAGGCTTTCGCGCAATCGCTCGGAGGCGAGGGGAAGGCGCGTTTCATCGAGACCGACATCTCGCAGAAGGCGGATGCCGAACGCGCCGTTGCCGAGGCGGTGACGCATTTCGGCGGCCTCGACATCGTCGTCCAGAACGCCGGCATCTATCCCTGGACGCTGATCGAGAACATCGAGCCGGAGGAATGGGACGCGGTGATGGGCGTCAATCTGCGGGGCACCTTCCTGGTGGCGCGCGCCGCGCTGCCGGCGATGCGGGCGAAGGGCTATGGCCGGATGGTCTTCACCTCGTCGATCACCGGCCCGCGCGTGACCAGCCCCGGCCACGGCCACTACTCGGCCTCCAAGGCTGGCATCAACGGCTTTATCAAGGCGGCGGCGCTGGAATTCGCCGGCTACGGCATCACCGTCAACGGCATCGAGCCGGGCAATATCCTGACCGAGGGCATGAAGGCCGGCCGCAGCGCCGCCTTCATCAAGGGGATGGAGGAATCAATCCCGCTCGGCCGTCTCGGCACGCCGGAGGACATCGCCAACGCGGCGCTGTTCCTGGCCTCGGAGGAATCCGCCTACATCACCGGCACGACCATCGTCGTCGACGGCGGCCAGACCCTGCCGGAGAGCAAGGATTTTCGGATCACGCCGGCCTGATTGTCCGGCTGCGGCCGGGTGAGCTCGTCTCACTCGGAAAGTCCCTCACCCAACCCTCTCCCGCGAACGGGAGAGGGCTTTGGCCAGCGTTTGTCATCGGCCTGGAAGCGAAACGGCACGCGCAGGCGATCTCCCTCTCCCGCGAGCGGGAGAGGATAGGGGTGGGGGTCCTCTCAGGCGAGCTCGCCGAGCTGGTCGAGCATCGCCGTCGTCAGCGCGATCTCGTCGGCGTTCACGCCATGCGCCGAGCCCTGGTAGATCCGCGTCGTCACCAGCGCGCCGGCCTTGGCGAAGCGCGTCGCCGATTCCTCGACGCGCTCGATCGGGATGTGGAAGTCGCGCTCGGCGCAGCCGAGCAGGACCGGCGTCCCGTCGAGATCGTCGCCGCCATCCCAGAGCTCGCCCTCCGCGCCGATCAGGCCGCCGCTGAGGCCGACCGCGCCGCCATAGCGGCCCGGCTTGCGGGCGACGGCTTCCAGCGCCAGGCAGGCGCCCTGCGAGAAGCCGAGCAGGACGATCTTCTCCCGCGCGATGCCGTGCCCGACGATGTCGTCGACGAGCGCGTGCACCACGCCGAGCGCCGAGCCGAGCCACGGCTCGTTCAGCGCCCGCGGCTCCAGGAAGCGCTGCGGATACCAGACCGAGCCGGCCGCCTGGGGGGCGAAATAGGCGATGTCGTCCTGGCCGAGATGGTCGGCGAGGCCAATGATGTCGTCGGCCGAGGCGCCGCGTCCGTGCAGCGTGATCACCGCGCCGCGCGCGCTGACGAGCGGCGCGCCGGCGTGGAGGATGCGCTGGTCGGCATGCGGGCCGGAGCCCCGCGTCCTTTCAAGGGTCATGTCGTCTCGTTTCTGCCGTCAGAGCGGCTTCAGATTGTCTTCGATCGACTGGCGCCGGCCTTCGAGGAAGGGCGGCAGCGACAAATGTTCGCCGAGCGTCTCCAGCGGCTCGTCGGCGGTGAAGCCGGGGACGTCCGTGGCGATCTCGAACAGCACGCCGCTCGGCTCGCGGAAATATAGCGAGCGGAAATAGTAGCGTTCGACCTCGCCGCTGGAGCCGATGCGGAAATCCCGCACCCGCTCGGCCCAGAGCCGCAAACTGTCATAGTCCGGCGTGCGGAAGGCGACGTGATGCACGCCGCCGGCGCCCTCGCGCGCCGTCGGCGCGTCCGGTTCGACCACGACATGCAGCTCCGCCTGCGGGCCGCCTTCGCCCATCTGGTAGACATGCACCTGGTTCGCCGAGATGGCGCTCTGCGGGTAGTCGCGCACCTTCTTCATGTGCAGGACGCGGGTCAGCACCATCTCCGTCGGCGCCAGGTCGCGCACGCTCATCGTGATCGGCCCGAGGCCGAGGATCTGGTGCTCGGCCGGCACGGGGCTGCGCTCCCAGGGACGGGCGGCGGTGACAGGGCCATTGTCGACCAGCGACAGGCGCTGGCCCTCCGGATCCTCGAAGACGAGGCCCTGCCGGCCGCCGACATCGACGACGTCGCCGGTCGCCACGCCCTGTGCGCGCAGGTGATCGCGCCACCAG
This sequence comes from Kaistia sp. 32K, assembly GCF_016629525.1. Lineage (GTDB taxonomy): Bacteria > Pseudomonadota > Alphaproteobacteria > Rhizobiales > Kaistiaceae > Kaistia. The sequence continues at coordinate 4,317,839 of NZ_AP024269.1, read as the reverse complement.
CCGAGGCTGTTGCCGTCGACGCGGAAGCCGGTGCGGACGATCGAATGCGTGCCGCGCCGGGCGGGGCCGACCGGCCAGTCGAAGAAGGTGATGTCGGAACCTGGCGTCGCCTCGCCGTCGCCATAGAACAGATGATAGGCGCTGGTGTCGTCCTGGTTGACGGTCTTCTTCACCAGCCGAAGGCCGAGAACCCGGGTGTAGAAGGCGAGATTGCCGGGCGCATCCGCCGTGATCGCCGTGAGGTGGTGGAAGCCACCGAGCTTGAGATCCATGATGTTCTCTCCATCGAATGTGTTGGGCTCGAAAATGGCCTACTTCGATCGGAACTCAACCGCCTCCGCCAGAATAAGGCTGTCTCCGGAGAATGGACAATCGCAGGTAACCTGCCGTCGATGGAGGTGAAGTAAAGCGCTCAACCCTCCGTAGGGATAATCCCTGTGAAGAAGTTCTGGACGTAGAGGCCGGCAAGACGCATTTTGCGTGCACGAGGCATCGCGACCCATTAACAAACTCATATATCTCAGGAATAGGGATCGCGACGTTCGCTCGAGACAGAATAGCTCGAGGGTGGCGGAGGAGAAGCGAGCGTCCGCCCATCGTGCGGAAGCCGGCTAAAGGGTCCATCAGGACTATCTAGGGAGGATACAACATGGTGAAGCTTATTCGTCAGCTTCTGGCGACGACGATCGCTGTCGGCGCCCTCGCAACGGCGGCGCATGCCGCCGGTCCCGAGATCGTCTCGGGGCCCAGCAACGATCCCAACTGCTTCAAGCCGTGGACGGCGGACACCAAGTTCTTCAAGTTCCCGAAGAAGGAAGGTCCGTACCGGGTCGCACTCGCCAATGGTTTCATCGGCAATACTTGGCGCATCCAGATGATCCAGACGGCCAAGGCCTATGCCGAGCAGCCGGACGTCAAGGCGAAGCTGAAGGAATTCAAGGTCGTCTCGACCGGTGACGACGTCGCCGCGCAGATCGCCGCCGTCGATAACTTCATCAATTCCGGCTATGACGCGATCGTCGTCAACGCCCAGAACCCGACTGCCTTCAAGCCGGTGATCAAGCGCGCCAAGGCGGCCGGGGTCGTGCTCGTCGCCTTCGACAACACGCTCGACACCGACGAGGCGATCAACGTCAACGTTAGCCAGAAGGGCCTCGGCGAGCTCTGGGGCCAGTGGATGGTCGACCACCTGCCCGAGGGCGGCAAGCTGCTCGAAGTGCGCGGCGTCACCGGCACCTCGGTCGATCGCGACCGCCATGAAGGCATCCAGGAAGTGCTGGGCAAGTCCGGCAAGAAGTTCGAGACCGTCGAGGTCATCGGCCGCTGGGACGACGGCACGGCGCAGAAGGTGACGGCCGATGCCGTCGCCGTGCACAAGAAGTTTGACGGCGTCACCGTTCAGGGCGGCTCGACCGGCACGGTCCGGGCGCTGATGGATGCCGGCCATCCCTTCGTGCCCGTCGGCGGCGAGACCGAGAACGGCTTCCGCAAGCTCTGCGCCGAGCATACGGGCGACGGCCTGAAGTGCGTCTCGGCCGGTTCTGGCCCGGCCCAGGTCGCGGTCGCCATCAAGACGGCGATCGAGGCGCTGGAAGGCAATGTCGTGCCGCAGTCGATCGAGCTGCCGCTCGCCATCGACAAGGATCCGGACTTCAAGGACGGCGTGAACTTCTACTCCAAGGAATCCGACAACTTCTTCGTCGGCAACGCCTTCCCGAGCTGTGGCATCAACTTCACGGCCCAGGAAATCATGGGGCAGACCAAAGAGAACCAGTAATCGTCATTCTTTCCGGCTGGCGGGCTTCGTGCCCGCCGGCCGGTTCCGATTCTTCTCGCGTGGGTCGATGCCTTGTCCGATCGGAAGCCTTATCTCGAACTGAAGCGCGTCTCGAAGCGCTATGGCGGCATCGCCGCGCTCACCGAGGTCGATTTTTCCGCCTATCCGGGCGAGATCCAGGCGGTGCTGGGCGAGAATGGCGCCGGCAAGTCGACGCTGATCAAGATCGCCTCCGGCGTCATCGACCCGAGCGAGGGCGAGGTGCTGATCGAGGGCCGGCCGGTCCGCTTTCGCAACCCGACCGAGGCCATGCGCGCCGGCGTCGTCTGCGTGTTCCAGGAATTGTCGCTGCTGCCGGAAATGACGGTCGCCGACAATCTCTCCATCGTCGATCCGCCGAAATGGGGCGGCATGATCAACGCCAGCGCCCAGCGCGATCGCGCCCGCGCGCTGCTGAAGCGCGTCGGCTGCGAGGACGTGCACCCCCTCGAACTCGTGCGTGACTTGCCGCTGTCGCGCCGCCAGATGGTCGAGATCGCCAAGGCGCTCGGCCGCGACCCGCGCATCCTGATCCTCGACGAGGCGACCTCGGCGCTCACCGCCGACGACGTCGAGCGAGTCTACGGCATCATTCGCGAGCTGAAGGCGTCGGGCGTCGGCATCCTCTACGTCTCGCACCGCATGCGCGAGATCGAGGCGCTGGCCGATACCGCCACCGTGTTCCGCAACGGCCGCAAGATCGAGACTTTCAAGAAGGGCGACCGTTCCGTCGACGCGATCATCCAGATGATGATCGGCCGCGAGGTGACGCACCAGTATCCGGACAAGCCCGCGCCGCGGACGGACGCGCCGGTGGCGCTCGCCGCGTCGAACCTTTCCTGGGGCCGCGAGATCCAGGACGTGTCGTTCGAGCTCCGCAAGGGCGAGATCGTCGGGCTCGGCGGCCTCGATGGCCAGGGGCAGCGCGAATTGCTGCTCGGCCTGTTCGGCGTCTTGAAGGGCGTTTCGGGCTCGGTCTCGGTCAACGGCAAGCCGATCCCGCTCGAGGGTCCGCGCCGGGCGATGCGCGCGCCGCTGCCGATGGCGCTGATCCCCGAGGATCGCAAGACCGAAGGCCTGATGCTGCCGATGAGCGTGCGGGACAACATGACGCTCGCCGCGCTGCCGCGCCTGCTCGGCGCCTTCGGCATCGATGCCGACAAGGAAAATGCCGCCGTCGACGTCATGGTCGAAAGGCTTCGGGTGAAGACGCCCAGTCTCGAGGCGTCGGTCTCGTCGCTGTCGGGCGGCAATCAGCAGAAGGTCGTCCTGGCCAAATGGCTGATGACGGAGCCCGGCATCATCCTCCTGAACGATCCGACGCGCGGCATCGACGTCGGCACCAAGCAGGAGATCTATCGCCTGATGCGCGAGCTGGCGAACCAGGGAGCCTCGATCCTGTTCTATTCGACCGATTATGCCGAGCTGATCGGCTGCTGCGACCGCGTGCTCGTCGTCTATGACGGCCGCATTCGTCGCGAGCTCGCCGGCGACGCGCTCACCGAGCGGAACCTGCTGCAGAGCGCCCTCAACATCGACGCGGCGGAGAAGGCGGCATGAGCACCGGCGCGAAGGGCAACTGGCGGTACTGGATCTCCCACAATGCGGGCGTGCTGACGGCGGCGACCCTGTTCGTCGTCATGTTCGCGCTCTACGTCTCGAACCACAGCGCCGGGCTGACGCCGGCCGTCGCCACCACGGCGGCGAACAAGGCGGTGCTGCTGGCGCTGGTCGCCATGGCGCAGACCCTGCCGGTGCTGACGCGCGGCCTCGACCTCTCGGTCGGCATGGTGTTCGTCATGACCAACTGCATCGCCTCCGCGATCGCGGTCGGCACGATCGGCGAGGGCCTGCTCGGTGTCGCCGCCGTGCTTTTGATCGGCGCGCTGGCGGGCTTCATCAACGGCGCCATCGTCGTCTGGGGGCGGCTGCAGCCGATCATCACGACGCTCGCGACGGGCGCGGTCTATTACGGCATCGCCCTGTTCGTCCGCCCGAGCCCCGGCGGCGACGTGCAGTCCGACATCGCGGACCTGCTCACCGGCCAGGTGTTCGGCGTGGTGCCGGCGGCGCTGGTCGTGCTCGCCGTCGTCGTGCTGGTGGTCTGGATCCCCTATCGCCGCTCCGTGCTCGGGCGCGCCGCCTATGCCGTCGGCTCGAACGAGCAGGCCGCCTACATGTCCGGCGTGCCGGTGCAGAGGGCGAAGCTGCTCGCCTATACGCTCGCCGGCCTGCTCGCCTCGGTCGGCGGGCTGATGCTGACCTTCAACACCTATTCGGGCGAAGCGTCGGCGCCGATCGCCGGCACCTACACGCTGAACTCGATCGCGGCCGTCGTCATCGGCGGAACCTCGCTGTTCGGCGGCTGGGGCTCGGCCATCGGCTCGATCTTCGGCGCCTTCGTGCTCCGCACGATCGAGGATCTCCTGTTCGTCTTCGACCTGCCGCCGCTCTGGCAGCCCCTGTTCCAGGGCGTCGTGCTGCTCTTCGCGGTCAGCCTCGGCGCCTTCCGCATCCTGCGCATCCGCAACCGACTGGAGCTGTTCACGTGACCGGCGTCGAAACGGGGGCCATCAAGGGCCCGAGCCTGGCCGGACGCTTCGGCATCGATCGCTCGGTCGCGATCGCCTTCGGCTGCATCCTTTTGATCCTCGCCGGCGGCGCGCTCTATTCGCCCGCTTTCTTGTCGCCGGAATATCTGCTGCAGCAGCTGCAGGTCGGAGCCTTTCTCGGCATCATCGCGTCCGGCGCAATGATGGTGATCCTGCTCGGCCATATCGACCTGTCGATCCCTTGGGTGGTGACGCTGGGCGCGATGATGGCGACGGCCATGGTCGGCTGGGGCGGGCCGGCGGGCGTCTGGCTCTGCATTCCCTTCGGCGTGCTCTGCGGCGCCTTCATCGGTACGCTGAACGGCCTCGGCGTCGCCTATCTGCGGCTGCCGTCGATGATCTTCACGCTCGGCATGAACGCCGTCGTGCAGGGGCTGATGGTGCTCCACACCGGCGGCTTCGCGCCGCTCGACCAGGCGACCCGGGCGATGCATTTCATGGCGGTGCAGCGCACCCTGTTCGGGATCCCGAATGCGCTGTTCGTCTGGGCGCTGGTCGGCCTCTTCGTCATCTATGTCCTGAAGCGCACGGCGTTCGGCCGCGCGGTCTATGCGGTCGGAAATCGCGAATCTGCCGCCTATCTCTCCGGCGTCAACACCAATCGCGTGCTGATCGGCTGCTTCGCCTTTTCCGGCGCCATGGCCGCCTTCGCCGGCGTGCTGCTCGCCGGCTATTCCAACAAGGCCTACCAGAACATGGGCGACGCCTATCTGCTGCCGGCGATCGCCGCGGTGGTTCTGGGCGGCACCAACATCCTCGGCGGGCGCGGCAATTATCTCGGCACCATCGCCGGCGTCATCCTGATCACGCTGCTGCAGTCGATCCTCTCGGTGATGCAGATGCCGGAGGCCGGCCGCCAGGTGATCTATGGCTGCGTCATCATCACGATGCTGCTGATCTATGGCCGCGGCGCCAAGGCACGGAGCTGATCGAGGGCGCGGATCTGATTGAAGGCGCGGCGGGGATCGCCGCCCTTTCTTGCTGAGCCGGCTCGGGCGGAACTGCGGGCTCCGCCCGAAAGATGCCGCCTTCTGAGCGTCGTATCCTCGCCGTCGTCGGGCAGGCGGCATTGAAAGGAGCGTCGTGCATGGGGTCGATGAAGTTTCTCTGGGGCGCGGCGAGCGCCGCCTATCAGGTCGAGGGCGCCTGGCAGGCCGACGGCAAGGGCCTGTCGAACTGGGACATCTACACCAACGTCTATCGCGCGACGGAGCCGGTCACCGGCAAGCAGGAAACCGGCAACATCGCGATCAACGCCTATGATCGCGCGCAATATCTCGAAGACATCGCGCTGATGCGGAAGCTCGGCCTCAATTGCTACCGCTTCTCGCTGTCCTGGGCGCGGCTGTTGCCGGACGGCGTGGGGCGGGTCAACGAGGCCGGCATCGCGCACTACCAGCAATTCGTCGTCGACCTGCTCGAAGCGGGCATCGAGCCGGTTGTCACGCTCTATCACTGGGACCTGCCGCGGGCGCTCGACGATCGCGGCGGCTGGTCGAACCCGGAATCGATCGGCTGGTTCCGCCAGTATGCGAGCCTGGTGCGCGAGGCGCTCGGCGCCAAGGTGACCAAGTTCATCACCTTCAACGAGCCGTTCATCGATCTCTTCCTGATCGAGCCGATGATCGAGAACATCAAGTCGGGCGTCGGCGACCCCTTCGCCATCACCGACGCGCAATATGGCCGCCAGGCGATCGCGCTGCATCACTGGCTGCTCGCCAATGCGCTAACGATTGGCGATTTCCGCGAGGCCGGCTATCGCGGCGAGATCGGCGTGGCGCTGCCGCTGATGCCGACGATTCCGGAGAATCCCGGCAAGTCGGCCGACATCCTGTCGGCGGGGCTCGGCGACGCGGTGATCAACCGCTGGTGCCTCGATGCCCTGTTCAAGGGGCGCTATCCGGTCGAGGTGATGAACTCGTTCCAGGCGCTCAACCCGGATTTCGTCGTCACCGAGGCGGATCTCGCCACGCTCGCGGCCAACAAGCCCGATTTCCTCGGCGTCAATTTCTATGCGCCGGCCTATGTCCGCCACGATCCGCAGAAGCCGCTCGGCATCAACTGGATGGAGACCAATCCCGATCCGGCGCCGGCCGCCTATAACGGCCCGGTTCGCCCGGAATATCTCCGCCGCCTGCTCGAGCGCATCCGCGACGAATACGGCAATCCGCCGGTCTACATCACCGAGAACGGCGCCGGCTTCGGTCCGATCGATGAGGCGATCGACGGCGATACGATCAACGATCCCCGCCGGGCCAACTATATCCGCCGGCACGTCGAGGCGGCGTTGAAGGCGAAGGAGAACGGCGTCGACCTGCGCGGCTACATGGTCTGGAGCCTGTTCGACAATTTCGAATGGCTGCAGGGCTATGAGCGCCGTTTCGGCATCGTGCATGTCGATTTCGACACCCAGAAGCGCATCCCGAAACGGAGCTTCGAGGCCTATCGCGAGATCATCGCCAAGGGCATCGAACACGCGCCGATCCGCAATGTCTAGGCGTCCGCGGCCCCAGCACTATCCCTCCACCGCATGCGGAACCGGCGCCGGATAGGCGAAGGGCTCGGCCCGGTCGCGCTCATAGACCGGCTCGCCGGCGATGTAGGTGGCGCGGATGGCGCGGTCGTCGCCGAGCGTCATCAGCACGAACAGCGTCTCGGCGAGATCGCGCGCATGGCCGAGGCGGAATTCCAGCAGCGGCGTCGCCTTCAGGTCGAGGACGACGAGATCGGCCTCGAAGCCCGGCGCGATCTGGCCGATGCGGTCTTCCAGCCGAAGCGCCTCGGCGCCGCCACGGGTCGCGAGATAGAAGCCCTGTTCGGCGGTGAGCGCATGACCGCCGAGCTTCGCCACCTTGTAGGCCTCGCCGAGGGACTGCAGCTGCGAGAAGCTGGTGCCGGCGCCGATGTCGGTGCCGAGGCCGACGCGCACGGGGCGCTCGATCCGCCGGGCGTCGAACATGCGGAACAGGCCGCTGCCGAGGAAGAGGTTCGAGGTCGGGCAGTGGGCGAGCGCCGAGCCGGTGCGGTGGCAGCAGGCGAAGTCCTCTTCGTTCATGTGCACGGCATGGCCGAAGATCGCGCGCGGACCCGTCAGGCCGGCATGGTCGTAGACGTCGAGATAGCTCGAGCGCTCGGGGAATAGTTCCTGCACCCAGGCGACCTCGCCGGGATTTTCGCACAGATGCGTCTGCACATAGGTGCCGGGATGCTCGCGCCAGAGGCGGCCGGCCGCCTCGAGCTGCGCCGTCGTCGAGGTCGGCGCGAAGCGCGGCGTGATGCTGTAGAGCTGGCGACCCCGGCCGTGCCACCGTTCGATCAGCGCCTTCGACTGCCGGTAGCCGGTCTCGGCCGTATCGAGCAGGTCCGCCGGCGCGTTGCGGTCCATCAGCACCTTGCCGGCGATCATCCGCGTGTTGAAGCGCTCGGATTCCTCGAAGAAGGCGTCCACCGATTGCGGATGCACCGTGCAGTAGACGGAGGCGGTCGTCGTGCCGGCGCGCAGCAACTCTCGTAGGAACCGTCCCGCGACGTCGCGCGCATGCGTATCGTCGGCGAAGTCCTGCTCGGCGACGAAGGTATAGCGCTCCAGCCATTCCAGAAGTTCCGCCCCGAAGGCGCCGATCATCTGCATCTGCGGGAAATGCACATGCGCGTCGACGAAGCCCGGGCAGATCAGCGCATCGGCATGATGCGTCAGCGGCACGCCGGCCGGTAGGCTGGCCAGCCCGGTCTCCGCGTCCTCGACGCTCGCGATGTGACCATCCTCGATACGGATCAGCGCGTCGGGCCAGAACTGCAGGGCCTCGCCCGCCGGGAGCTGGAAGGGATCGCCGCGAAAGGTCAGCGCGGGACCGCGGATCGCCCGCTGCGTCATGGTGGTATCCCTTTCGGGGAGGGTCCGGGGAGGACGCGCTCCGATGGTGGGCGGAATTCGCCCCGAGATGGCTTTGCCAGCCGAGACTGGCTTTGCAAACCGAAACCGGCTTTGCAAACAACATGCCTACGATCCCCCGGCGGGCCGGGAAACACCAGAGGGGAAGCCGCGCAAACCGGGTGAAGACGGCGCGCTTCGGCCCTACCGAAGGCCGGGACCCGAATCCGCCGCAGGGCGCATTTGTGGACAGCGCTCGCCGCAGCCGATAAAAGGCGCTGTCAGCAACAGGACGGAGCAGAGGTCTGCGTGCGTCTGCAGGACGCCGGACCGCGCGCAAATGACCAAGCCCCAGGCTCAATCGCATCCCCAGACGCCGCTTCCTCCCGAGGATAAAAAGCTCAATCTGCGTCGCTGGGGCGATTTCTACCGTGCGATCGTCAACAATGACGAGGGAACGATCGGCGTCGTGGCGCGCATCCTGCGCGCCAACTTCCGCGATCACCGCACCGGCTACATGATTTCTTTCGTCTTTCTGTTCATCGTCGCGGCGATGACGTCGCTGTCCGCCTGGATCATGCGCGACGTCGTCAACCAGATTTTCGTCGACCAGAACGTCAAGATGCTCTGGGTGCTGTCCTTCGGCGTCATGCTGATCTTCATCGTCAAGGGCTTCGCGACCTACGGCCAGGTGGTCATCCAGAGCCGCATCGGTAACCGCATCGTCGCGGAGAACCAGAAGCGCTTCTATGACCGCTGCCTGAAGTTCGGCCTCGATTTCTACAATGATCGCGCCTCGAGCGAGCTGATCATGTCGATCTCGGGCGGATCGAACGCCATCCGCAATATTCTCGACACCATCGTCCTCAGCCTCGGCCGCGATCTCGTGACGCTGCTCGGCCTGATCTTCGTCATGGTCTACCAGGCGCCGCTGATGTCGATCATCGCGCTCTTGGTGGCGCCGATCGCCATCTTCTTCGTCGGCGGCCTGATCAAGCGCATCCGCGATATCGCCAAGGCGGAATTCGTTTCCGGCACGCAGATCATCGCGATCATCCAGGAGACGGTGCACGGCGCCAAGATGGTCAAGGCCTTCGGCCTCGGCGATCATATGCGCGGCCGCATGTCCACGGCGGTGACGTCGGTCGAGCAGCGCGCCAACAAGATCGCGCAGCTGCAGGCCCGCACCAGTCCGCTGATGGAAACGCTGGGCGGCATCTCGATCGGCCTCGTCATCCTCTATGCCGGCTGGGCGACCATCTCGGCCGGCAAGACGCCGGGCGAGTTCATGTCCTTCATCACGGCGCTGCTGCTCGCCTACGAGCCGGCGAAGCGGCTCGCCCGCATGAATGTCGGCATCGCCGAGAGCCTGATCCCCGTGCGCATGATGTTCGGCATTCTCGACCACCCGCAGAGCCTGACGGAGGCGGACGATCGTCCGTCGCTGAAGCTGACGCGCGGCAAGATCGAGCTCCAGGATGTGAGCTTCGCCTACCGCAAGAAGGAGCCGGTGCTGAGCGGCATCAACCTGTCGGTTGACCATGGCCAGCGCCTCGCGCTCGTCGGGCCCTCGGGCGGCGGCAAGTCGACCATCCTGTCGCTGATCCAGCGCTTCTATGACGTCGAGGGCGGCGCCGTCCTCGTCGACGGTCAGGACATCCGCACCGTCTCGGTCGGCTCGCTGCGGCACCAGATCGCCTTCGTCAGCCAGGACGTGTTCCTGTTCTCCGGCACCGTCGCCGACAACATCCGCGTCGGCCGGCTGGGCGCGACCGATGCCGAGGTCGAGGCGGCCGCCCGCGATGCCTTCGCCTATGATTTCATCCAGGGCCTGCCCGAGGGCTTCCAGAGCAATGTCGGCGAGAACGGCGTGCAGCTTTCCGGCGGCCAGCGCCAGCGCATCGCGATCGCCCGCGCCATCCTGAAGAACGCGCCGATCCTGCTGCTCGACGAGGCCACCTCGGCGCTCGATTCGGAATCCGAGCACATGATCCAGATCGCGCTCGACAAGCTGGTGGAGGGGCGCACGACGATCGTCATCGCCCACCGCCTGGCGACCATCCTGAGCGCCGACAAGATCGCGGTGATCGAGCGCGGCCGCGTCGTCGAGGTCGGCACCCATCCGGAGCTCGTCCGGCTCGGCGGCGTCTACGAGAAGCTCTACCGCTACCAGTTCGACGAGGGCGTCAGCGAGCGGGAAGTGGCGCAGGCGGTGCTCTGAGGCCACGCGGCGGCCGGTTCGTCCGGCTGGCCGGGTCGTGTCCCGTTCGGGAGGCTCGCGCCATCGCGGCGGCCATCCCTGAAGGCTTCGGCCCTCCCTGCGCGGGAGGGCCGTTTTCGTTTGCGACGTGCGCCTGGCTCAGAGCAGGCCGCGGCCGGCGAGGTTGCGCATCAGCGCCGCCGTGCCGAAGGTCCAGGGCTCGGCATCGGGGCAGAGCACGACGCGGTTCGACAGCTTGCCGAGCTTCGGCGCGCTGATCGTGACGATGTCGCCGACCTTGTGGGTGAAGCCCTGGCCGGGGCCGTCGCGATCCTGCACCGGCGCGAACATCGTGCCGAGATAGAGCACGAAGCCGTCCGGATACTGGTGGTTCTTGCCGACCGTCTGCTTGACTAGGTCTTCCGGGTCGCGGCTGATCTTCGACATGGCGCTGGAGCCGTCCATGCGGAAGCCGTCATCCTCGCCGTCGACGGTCAGGCGCACTTCGGTGGCGCGCACGTCGTCGAGCGAGAACGAGGCGTCGAACAGGCGGATCATCGGGCCGATCGAGGCGCTGGCATTGTTGTCCTTGGCCTTCGACAGCAGCAGGGCGGAGCGGCCCTCGACGTCACGCAGGTTGACGTCGTTGCCGAGCGTCGCGCCGATGATCTTGCCGGCCGACGACACGACCAGCACGACTTCCGGCTCCGGATTGTTCCAGGTCGAGATCGGGTGGATGCCGATCTCGGCGAGGTGGCCGACCGCCGACATCGGCTGCGCCTTCGAGAAGATCTCGGCGTCGGGGCCGATGCCGACCTCGAGATACTGGGACCACATGCCCTTCTCGATCAGCAGCTTCTTGAGCGCCGCCGCCTGCTCGGAGCCGGGACGCAGCGCCGCCAGGTCGTCGCCGATGGTGGCGTTGATCTCGGCGCGGATGGCGTTGGCCCGCTCGGGCAGGCCGCGGGCCTGTTCCTCGATGACGCGTTCGAGCATCGAGACGACGAAGGTGACGCCGGCGGCCTTGACCGCCTGCAGGTCGATCGGCGCGATCAGGTACGGCTTCGACGGGTCGCGATTGGCGAGCGGCGTGTTGGCGAGGATCTCCTCGAAGCTGCCGATGAACTCGCCGTCGGCGGTGGCGGCGGCGCGGGCCGGATCCTGCGTCTCGCAGAGATCGCGCATGGTGACGATCGAGGCGGTGATGTCGATCAACTGGCCATCGCGCAGGACGACCACGGACGGGCCGTCGACGTCGGGACGGAAGACCCGGCCGACCAACGTCGCGGCCTCCGCGTCCTCGGGCAGCGCAAAGCGGGCAGCAGTATCGAGCGGCATTGGGCGTCTCCGGATTTTTTTCGGCGCGGATGCGCCGATATTGAAAAATGGCGCACCCGTTATAGCCTGCGACGCGCGATAGGCCAGACGTCTGTCGTCTTTCGTGTCGGCGCCATCGCGCGCTAACGCGATCGGATCCGTGCCGCGATGGGAAATGCTTCCATGGAGATCGATATTCCGGAGATCAGGGCGGAGCTCGAGGCGGCCTTTGCCCGCTACGAGCAGGCTCTGGTCGGCAATGACGTCGACACGCTCGACGCGTTGTTTCTCGAGGCGCCGACGACGATCCGCTATGGCGCCGGCGAGAATCTCTATGGCTATGCGGAGATCCAGGCGTTCCGCGCCGGTCGCTCGCCGGCCGGCCTGGCCCGCGCGCTGGAGCGCACGGTGATCACGACCTATGGCCGCGATTTCGGCACCGCCTCGACCCTGTTCCGCCGCGAGGGCGCGCCCGGCCGCGTCGGCCGCCAGATGCAGAGCTGGGTCCGCACCCCCGCCGGCTGGCGGGTCGTCGCCGCCCATGTCAGCATCATCGCGGATCCGGAGGCCTGAGGCCCGCTCAGATGCAGCCGACGTAGTCGCGGGCCGCGCGGGCGCGCGCCTGGATGTTGCGGGCGCGGTTCTGCAGGTAGCGCGTCGGCTTGGCCGGGTTGCGGGTGATCGGATTGGGCAGCGCCGCCGTCAGCAGCGCCGCCTCGCGCGCCGTCAGCTTCGAGGCCGGCTTGTTGAAGTAATGCTGCGCCGCCGCCTCCGCCCCGAACAGGCCAGGGCCCCATTCGGCGATGTTCAGGTAGATCTCCATCACCCGCCGCTTCGACAGCATGAAATCGGCGTAGTAGGCGAGGGGGATCTCCAGCGCCTTGCGAAGGTAGGAGCGCGACGGCCAGAGGAAGAGGTTCTTCACCGTCTGCATGGTGATCGTGCTGGCGCCGCGCGACGGGCCGCCCTGGCGGTCGAGCGCCGCGCTGAGCTCGCCCCAGTCGACGCCGGAATGGCTGCAATACTGCCCGTCCTCCGACATCACCACCGAATTGACGAGCGCCGGCGCGATGTTCTCGAGCGGCGTCCAGTCGCGCTTCATGCCCTGGCCGGTAGCGCCCGACCAGAGCATCAGCGTCGAGACGGGCGGCACGAAGGCATAGATCGGCGTCAGAACCAGCGGCAGGGCAACGATGATGGCGAACACTTTGGCAATACCTGTAATCAAGCCCCTGCGGGCTGCGAACGGTCGGGAGAGGGCGGCCGGCAGTCGAAGGGTCATACGCGATCCGATCCGGCTCGGTCGCGGACGGGTTCGATGGCGAACTGGCGCAGGAAGCCGGCGAGGAGGTGGAAGTCACGCTCGCGGCTCGATCCCTTGCGCCAGACGAGGCCGAGCGAGCGGCGCGCCGGCGTGCCATCGAGCTCGGAGAGGCGGATGTCGGTTCCCGACAGGATGCCGGCCTCGACGGCGATGCGCGGCAGGAAGGTGATGCCGAGCTGGTTGTCGACCATGTGCACGAGGGTCGTCAGGCTGGAGGCCCGGATCTCCTCGTTCTGCTTGTCTGCGAGGCCGGGCGCCACGGCGCGGATGTGCTCGCGCAGGCAATGGCCGTCCTCCAGCAGCAGCAGCGTCTCGTCCGCCAGTTCCTCGCGCCGGACCGTCGGCCGGCCCGCCAGTGCATGGCTGGCGTCGACGGCGAGGAGCAGGCTGTCCTCGGCGATGATCTCGGTGGCGAACCCTTCCGTCTGGACGGGAAAGGCGATCAGGCAGATGTCGAGCCGGCCGGCGCGCAAATCTTCCAGCAGGGTCCGCGTCAGGTCCTCGCGCAGGTGCAGCCGCAGCTGCGGATAGGCGCGGCGCAGCTCCGGCAGGGTGCGCGGCAGGAAATAGGGCGCGATCGACGGGATGACGCCGAGCCGGATGCGGCCGGTGAGCGGCGCCTCGCTGGAGCGCGCGGCGTCGACCATCTCGCGCGCGTCGACCAGCAGCGCCTTCATCCGCCGCACGGTGTCCTCGCCGGCCGCCGTCAGCACCGTCGTCCGGTTGGAGCGGTCGATCAGTGAAACGCCGATCGTCTCCTCGAGCTGGCGGATGGCGTCGGAAAGCGTTGACTGCGTGACATGGCAGGCCTGCGCCGCCCGGCTGAACGATCCGGATTCGGCGAGCGCGACGAAATATTGCATCTGGCGGAGCGTGGGCAGCAGCATGGCGCTTGCTATAGCCGCAGGTTGTAGGGGCGGCAATCGGGATTTCCGATGCCAATCTTCGGTTATTACGATTTGACCGAACGAGCCCTGCGTGGGATCCATTCGCACATGCAGCGGCGATTCCGTCGGTTTGGCTGCACTGCAAAAAATCACAACACGATCCCCATCGTGACAGGAGAGTAGAATGCTCGGCATTGGCGACAAGCTGCCCGAATTTTCCGTGACCGGCGTGAAGCCTGGCTTCAACAGCCACGAAGAGAACGGCGAGAGCGCTTTCGAGACGCTGACCGAGAAAAGCTTTCCGGGCAAGTGGAAGGTGATCTTCTTCTACCCGAAGGACTTCACCTTCGTCTGCCCGACCGAAATCGCCGAATTCGCCCGTCTCGCCGGTGATTTCGAGGATCGCGACGCCGTCGTGCTCGGCGGTTCGACCGACAACGAGTTCGTCAAGCTCGCCTGGCGCCGTGACCACAAGGACCTGGACCGGCTGCCGATCTGGAATTTTGCCGACACCAACGGCTCGCTGGTCGACGGCCTCGGCGTGCGTTCGCCGGACGGCGTCGCCTACCGCGTCACCTACATCGTCGATCCGGAAGGCACGATCCAGCACAGCTACGCGACCAATCTGAACGTCGGCCGCAACCCGAAGGACACGCTGCGCGTCCTCGACGCGCTGCAGACGGACGAGCTCTGCCCGTGCAACCGCGAAGTCGGCGGCGCCACGCTGGCGGCCTGATTCATTCTACCGGCTGGGCGGCCGCGTCGAGACGCGGCTGCCCGGTCGGATATCGTGACGACGCCTCGTCCGCTCCGTTTCCAAAGCGTCGCGCCGTCCGCCCGCGCACCGGGCTTCGCGGGCGCCTGTGCAAAGGTTTTCCATGTCGATCGATTCGCTGAAGTCCCGGATCCCGGATTTCGCCAAGGATGTCCGTCTCAACCTGTCGACGCTGGCGTCCGACGAGACGCTGCCGCCACAGCAGAAATACGGCCTGATCGTCGCCTGCGCGATCGCCACCCGCAATCCGGAGGTTCGCGCCGCGCTCGAGGCCGAGGCCGCGCCGCATCTCTCGCCGGCAGCGCTCGCCGCCGCCAAGTCGGCCGTGTCGATCATGGCGATGAACAACGTCTACTACCGCTTCAGCCATCTGGTCTCGAACACCGAATACCGCACCATGCCGGCGAAGCTGCGCATGAACGTCATCGGCAATCCCGGCGTCGACAAGGTCGATTTCGAGCTCTGGTCGCTGGCGGTTTCGGCCATCAATGGCTGCGGCATGTGCATGGACAGCCACGAGGCGGTGCTGAAGAAGGCGAACGTGCCGTCCGAGATCATCCAGACCGCCGTGCGCTTCGCCGCGATCATCCAGTCGGTCGGCGTGGCCCTCGAGGCGGCCGAAGCGGCCTGATCCTCCGGCCTCCTGAGCGTCTTCCGGCCGCCCCAATGCGGGGGACCCGGAAGCGCGACGGACGAGAAAACTAGTTCTGCAGCACGGCCGCGTCGATGAAATCGAGGCGGCCGTCGCGTATGGCCCGCGCGGTCAGGTGGTTGGTGTCGCGATAGTCCGGCAGGACGCCGTCGCGCGAGACCTGGCAGTGTCCCGCCTCGCACATGCCCTCCAGCGGGTCGACCAGCCGGGCGCCGCTGTCCTCCGCAAGCTTCGCGAGCCTTTCGCGCGCCGCCGCCGCCGCTTCACGCGTCGCCTCGAGTTCGATCGGCGCCAGCCCGTCCGGCTCCGTCCCCAAGAAGGCCCGCTTCACCGATTGGCGCGGAATGTCGATCGCCGCGAAGGGGATCGGCTGCAGCACCGTCACCTCGATGCCCCGTTCCCGCAGGTTCCGGATCCGCGCCGCGAGCTCGGCGAAGGCCGCGTCGAGCCCCTGCTGGTGGCGCGTGGCGTCGGTTTCCGTCCGGCAGCGTCCGTCCCGTTGGAAGCAGAGCACGTGGCTGTTGTCGCGGCCTCGCGCATAGGGCTTCAGATAGATCGGCCAATACGCCGCGATCAGCACCTTCTGATAGTCGCCGCTGGCGGCGCGCTCCCAGGCGGCATCGAAGAATTCGTCGCAGCGCGAGCCCGGCTTGATCTCGTTGACGCCGGGAAGCGGCGGGCATCCGCCATAGGTCAGGAAGGTGAAGCTGTGGTCCGGCCGGCCGGCCTCCCAATGCGTGTGGAACAGCTCCGCGTGGGAATCGCCGATGAACAGCACGTTGTTGGCGGCGGTCTCGCCGATGACGCAGGGCCGGAGGGTGTTTCGGATGGTGTAGCCGCCGCATTCCATCGGATAGGCGCCGTCGTCGATCGCCGCCTCGGCCGCGGCCACGCGCGGGGCCAGCGCGTCGCGCGGCTCGCCGCGGCCGCTGGCGGCGACGAGCGACGCGGTCGTCGTCCCGGCCAGGATCACCACCCCGGCGAGAACGGCCGGACGCGGCCGCCACCGTCCGGGGCGCCGCGCCTCGGGCGGGCGGCGGAAGGGCGATTCGATGTAGCGATAGGAAAGCCCGGCCAGCGCGAAGGTCGCCATGAGGCCGCAAAGCGTCGCCAGCGCGCCGCTGACCTCGAAATAGCCGAGCGCCATGACGATCGGCCAGTGCCAGATGTAGATCGAATACGACCAGAGGCCGAGCGCCAGCACGACGGGATTGCCGAGGCCGGGCGCCTGCTCCTGCCGCGCCGCGAGCAGCAGCACCGTGCCGCCGACCGGGAGCAACGTGGCGAAGGACGGCCAGGGCACGAGGTCGTCGAGGCCGATGAAGGCGATCGCGATCAGGGCGAGGCCGGCGAGCGCCAGCGCTGCCGACAGGCGCGGCCCCGGCCGGCGGGCGCCCTGATGCAGATAGACGAGGCCGCCGGCCAGCATTTCCCAGGCCCGCGTCGGCAGCAGGTAGAAGGTGAAGACGGGCTTCGACGTCGCGAGCCACGCGGCGAGCGCGAAGGAGAGGATCATGCCGGTCCAGAAGGCGGCGATCCGCCAGCGCCGGCCGGGCAGCAGGCGGTTGAGCGCCATCATCGTCAGCGGCAGGATCAGGTAGAACTGCCACTCCACCGAGAGCGACCAGGTGTGCAGCAGCCAGTTCTCCTTCGAGGCGACATCGAAATAGCCGGCGCCGCGCCAGAAGGAGAAATTGGAGACGAACAGGATCGACGAGGCGATGCCCGACGCGATCTCGCGCCGGGTCAGCGGATCGATGACGAGCTGCGAGACGACGAGCAGCACCAGGCAGAGCGCGCCGAGCGCCGGCAGGATCCGTCGCGCCCGCGCGCCATAGAAGCGCCAGAGCGAGAAGCGGCCCTGGTCGAGCCCATCGGCGATGATCTTGGTCATCAGATAGCCGGAGACGACGAAGAACAGGTCGACGCCGGCGAAGCCGCCCGTGAACGGACCGATGCGGAAATGGAACAGCACGACGCCGACGACGGCCAGCGCCCGCAACAAATTGATGTCGAGGCGGAAGGCGCTGGCGGAAGACGGAGGGGCGAGCGGCGTCATGCGGGGCTTCGGTCGATACGGGAAATGCAAGCATTAGGCGACGCGGCGATCCCGCGCAATCAGGCGTTCGGCGGCGCGGCTCGCCCGAAGGGATAGTGCCGCACCGCGAATTGGCGCTTCGGCTTGACGCGGCCCCGCCGGAAGCGGCAAGGGTGGCCCAAACTCCCTCGCTCGCATGAGGCCATCTTGGTTTTGCTCGACGACGAATTCCGCGCCCGTCTCTCCGCCACGGCCATCGCCACCGAAGCCTGCCTGGACGCCGTCCTGACCGACGTCCCGGCCGAGGGCGAGATCGCCAGGCCCGGCCGGCTGGTCGAGGCGATGCGCTACGCGGCGCTCGGCGGCGGCAAGCGCCTGCGCCCGTTCCTGGCGAGCGAGACAGCGCGGCTGTTCGGCAGCGAGGAGACCGGCGCGCTCCGCATCGGCGCGGCGATCGAATGCCTGCATTGCTACAGCCTCGTGCATGACGACCTGCCGGCGATGGACGACGACGATCTCCGTCGCGGCAAGCCGACGCTGCATCGGGCCTTCGACGAGGCGACGGCGATCCTCGCCGGCGACGCGCTGCAGACGCTGGCCTTCGACCTGATGGCGGATCCGGCGACGCATGCCGATCCGCTGGTGCGGGCCGAGCTCGTGCTTGGGCTCGCCCGCGCTTCCGGCCTCGGCGGCATGGCGGGCGGGCAGATGCTCGATTTGCAGGCCGAGGCGGAGACGCCCGACGAGGCGTCGATCCGCCGGCTGCAGGCGATGAAGACAGGCGCGCTGATCCGCCTCTCCTGCGAGGCCGGCGCCATTCTCGGCCGCGCCTCGCCGGAGGATCGCGCCCGCATCCGCCGCTTCGGCGAGATCATCGGCCTCGCCTTCCAGCTCGCCGACGACATTCTCGACGAGACGGCGACGGCGGAAGCCCTCGGCAAGGCGACCGGCAAGGATTCTTCCCGCGGCAAGGGGACTTTGGTCGGGCTGCATGGCGTCGCGCGCGCCCGCGCCATGCTCGACGATCTGGTGGCCGAGGCCGAGGCGCTGCTCGCGCCCTATGGCGCGCGGGCAAAGACGCTCGCCGCCGCCGCCCGCTTCGTCGCCGATCGCGAGGCGTGATCGCGCCTCCCTCGGGAGGCGCTGGGTCTCAGCCCTTGTTCTTGACGAGGCGCACCAGCGGCTTGCCGCCGGCGTCGAGCAGGGTCAGCTTGGCGCCGTCGATGCGGAAGCTCCGCGTCGCCGACAGCGCGTCGAGGAACTTGCGCTCCTGGTCCATCTGCGCGGGCACGCAGGCCATCTGCGTCGCGCCGAGCGGGCCGACCTTGAGCACGCCGTCCTTGACCGTGACGGTGCCGAAATAGCGGTTGCAGCCGCCCGAGCCGGAAATCTTGCCGTCACCCTCGATCGAGAGCGTCGACTGCACGATGTCGAGCACGCCGTTGCCGCCGATGTCCTCGGCCAGCCACTCGGTGCCCTTCAGCGAGGCGGCCGGGCTCGACGGCGACGCCGTGCCCTTGTTGTTGGCGCCCTTGTCGCTGACCTTGGTGGGTTCGTCCTGGTCGGGCACCCGCTGCACCACGATCGTCACCGGCCCCTTGGCGGTGAGCGGATCGATCGGGATGGCGTCCTTGTTGGCATAGAGCAGGTCGTCGCCGAGATCGATCCGTGCCTGCAGCTGATAATGATGGTTCGGCTTGATGCGGGACGTCGCGTAGTGCAGGCGGAAATCGATCGGCACCTGGCGGCCGCGCGGACGGATGCGCTGCTTGGCGATCACCTTGGCCGGCCGGTCGGCATGCGTGACGTCCACCAGGCTGATGGTGACGGCCACCTTCGGGTCGAGGGCGATGCGCTCGCGATAGGTGACCGACCCGTCGAGCGGTCGCGCCACCGCGAGGCTCGGCAAGGCCAGAAGGGCGAGAGCAAACAACAGGCGCATCGGCAGAAGCTTGATCACGATCGATCCTCGTCCACGAAGGCATGGGACAAGAGATCTAGACGCAACCGCCGAAGCAGTAAACGGGGCAGATTGTGCCGCCTCGCTCCCGCCGAACCGCCCCCTCCCCAAAACGGTCTCCGCCCGTTTTGACCCTCCCTCAAGGGGAGGGCCGGCGCAAAGGCCTACAGTCGGTCGGCAGCCCCGATTTCCGTCATCCTGAGAGGAGGCTTGCGGTAGCAAGCCGTCTCGAAGGACGCACGGTCTCAGGGCAGCTGTCGATGGCACGACGGCTCTGCGTGCTTCGAGACGGCCCTTCGGGCTTCCTCAGCATGATGAGGGTGGTGCTGCGAATAAGATTTCCCGGGGGAGAGCTCTCGCGCCTACTCCGCCGCCTCGCCCGCCTTTGCGCCGAGGCCGAAGCGCTTCTCGATGTACTCGTCGACGAGCTTGCGGAAATCGTCGGCGATGGCGGGGCCGCGCAAAGTCACCGCCTTCTTGCCGTCGATGAAGACGGGCGCCGCCGGGGTCTCGCCGGTGCCGGGGAGCGAGATGCCGATGTCGGCGTGCTTCGATTCGCCGGGGCCGTTGACGATGCAGCCCATCACCGCGACCTTCAGCGCCTCGACGCCCGGATAGCGCTCGCGCCATTGCGGCATCGAGGTGCGGATGTCCTCCTGGATCCGGCTCGCGAGCTCCTGGAACACGGTCGAGGTCGTGCGGCCGCAGCCGGGGCAGGCGGCGACGATCGGCAGGAACGCGCGAAAACCCATGGTCTGCAGGAGTTCCTGCGCCACCTGCACCTCGCGCGTGCGGTCGCCGTTCGGCTCCGGCGTCAGCGAGACGCGGATGGTGTCGCCGATGCCTTCCTGCAGCAGGATGCCCATGGCGGCCGAGGAGGCGACGATGCCCTTCGAGCCCATGCCGGCCTCGGTGAGGCCGAGATGCAGGCAATGGTCGGAGCGGCGGGCGAGATCGCGATAGACGGCGATCAGGTCCTGCACGTTCGACACCTTGGCCGACAGGATGATTTTTTCACGCGGCAGGCCGATGCTTTCGGCCAGATTGGCGGAGAGGATCGCCGACTGGCAGATCGCCTCGCGCATCACGGCGGCGGCCGAGATCGGCGCGGCGGAAGCCGCGTTCTCGTCCATCAGCCGGGTCAGCAGCTCCTGGTCGAGCGAGCCCCAGTTGACGCCGATGCGCACCGGCTTGTCGTATTTTATCGCGAGCTCGATCAGCGTCGCGAACTGGCGGTCGCGCTTCTCGCCGAAA
This sequence comes from Kaistia sp. 32K, assembly GCF_016629525.1. Taxonomy (GTDB): domain Bacteria; phylum Pseudomonadota; class Alphaproteobacteria; order Rhizobiales; family Kaistiaceae; genus Kaistia. The sequence continues at coordinate 4,297,133 of NZ_AP024269.1, read as the reverse complement.
CCGACATTGCCGGGATTGATGCGGTATTTGTCGAGCGCCTCGGCGCAGGCCGGGTGATCGGTCAGGAGTTTGTGGCCGATATAGTGGAAGTCGCCGATCAGCGGCACGTTGATCCGCCTGGCGAGCAGCTTTTCCTTGATGAACGGCACCGCGGCCGCCGCCTCGTCGCGGTCGACGGTGATGCGGACCATCTCGGAGCCGGCGCGGGCGAGCGCCGCCACCTGGGCGACGGTCGCGTCGATGTCGGCCGTGTCGGTGTTGGTCATCGACTGCACGACGACTGGCGCGTCGCCGCCGACGCGGACCTTGCCGACGCGAACGGCGGTGGCGCGACGGCGCGGCAGCGGACCGGCGAGGAATTCGTGGGGCAAATCGGCGGGAGCGTTCATGGGAGGCTCAGTCATGACTTGCACCTCTCCCTGAGGGAGAGGTCGGCCCGACAGGGCCGGGTGAGGGTTTACGGCGTTTCCGGAGAGGGCGTAAACCCTCACCCGCCGACTGCGTCGTCGACCTCTCCCTCAGGGAGAGGTGAAAGGAGGCGATATGGCAAGACATCTGCCGATGCCACATCAATCTATGCCGACTCGCGGCAACGGGCGCAGAGGCCGCGGATCTCGATGATCGGCGCGGTCGGCGCGAAGCCGGCCGCTTCGGTCACCGCGGCGAGTGCCTCGGTCAGCGCGGCGGACGACGCCTCGCCGGCGGCGCCGCACTGCTCGCAGAGCAGGAAGACGGTGGCGGCGCCATGGCCGGGCTTGTCGTGGCCCTCCGGCCCGCGCGAGCAGGCGATATAGGCGTTGCGGCTCTCGATGCGGTGGGCGAAGCCGTGCTCGACCAGGAAATCGAGCGCGCGATAGACGGAGACGGGGGCCGGGCGCGGCCCCTCGGCGGCGAGCCGGTCGATCACGTCATAGGCGCTGGCGGGCACGTGGCTCTCGGCGAGCGCGGCCAGGACCTTGCGGCGCTGCTCGGTGAAGCGCAGGCCCTCGGCGGCGGAAATCGCCTCGGCATGGGCGATGGCGTCGCGGGCGCAATGGTCATGGTTGTGATCGCGATGTTCGAGCACGATCCGGTCTGCTTCGCTCATGATCGCCCTGTTCTGGCCGCCTCGTCGTCAAGCCGCGTGGGAGGAGATCTCTCCGCGTGCGCGTTCTAGCACGGATCGGCGGCGAGGCCGACTCCGCGCCGATTGCCGCATGCCGTCGCTCGACGCCTTCTCTTGCTGTTGCACCGCAATATATGGTCGTCTCGGGCACTTCCTACCCCTGATCCTCCCCGCAGGAGTCGAATTGATGTCGAAGGACGGTCATCTCAAGGACAAGGTCGCGCTGGTGACGGGCTCGACCTCGGGCATCGGGCTCGGCATCGCCCGGGCGCTCGCCGGCGCCGGCGCGCATGTCGTGCTGAACGGCTTCGGCGATGCCGTCGCGATCGAGAAACTGCGAGCCGACCTCGCGGCCGAATTCGGTGTCGAGACGCGCTATTCCGGCGCCGACATGACCAGGGAAGACGAGATCGCCACGATGATCGGCGATGTCGAGAAGGAATTCGGCGCCATCGACGTGCTCGTCAACAATGCCGGCGTCCAGCATGTCGCGCCGATCGACGAATTCCCCGTCGACAAGTGGAACCTGATTATCGCGCTGAACCTCTCCGCCGCCTTCCACGCCATCCGCCTGGCGCTGCCGGCGATGAAGAAGAAGGGCTGGGGCCGGATTATCTCCACCGCCTCGGCCCATGCGCTGGTCGCCTCGCCCTACAAGGTCGCCTATGTCGCGGCGAAGCACGGCATCGCCGGCATCACCAAGACGGTGGCGCTGGAAACGGCCGAGCACGGCATCACCGTCAACGCCATCTGCCCCGGCTATGTCTGGACGCCGCTGGTCGAGAAGCAGATCCCCGATACGGCGAAGGCGCGCGGCATGAGCGAGGAACAGGTCAAGAAGGACGTCATCCTGGCGGCGCAGCCGACCAAGGAATTCGTCACCGTCGAGGAAGTGGCGGCGCTGGCGCTGTTCCTGACCACCGACGGCGCGCGCTCGATCACCGGTTCGCTGCAATCGATCGACGGCGGCTGGACCGCGGCATGACGCTGCATCACGCCGGCCGCAAGACCCTCAATCTCGGCCTGCAGGGCGGCGGCGCGCACGGCGCCTTCACCTGGGGCGTGCTCGACCGGCTGCTCGAGGACGGACGCCTCGATTTCGAGGGGATCTCCGGCACCAGCGCCGGCGCGCTCAACGCGGTGGCGCTCGCCGACGGGCTGGCGCGCGACGGCACGGCCGGCGCGCGGGCGCGGCTCCGCGAGCTCTGGACGCGGGTAAGCGCGGCGGGACGTCCCGGCGCCTCGGCGCGCGACCTGATGGAAGCGTGGATGGGGGCCTGGCGGATGCCCGCCATGCAGCCCTTCCACATGATCGAGGCGATGACCAATTTCGCCTCGCCCTACGGCTTCAACCCGATGAACATCAACCCGCTCAAGGAGATCGTCACCGAGCTGGTCGATTTCGATCGTCTCCGCGCCGCGAAGACGCCGAAGCTGTTCATCTCGGCGACGGCGGTGCGCACCGGCAAGATCAAGGTCTTTTCCGGCGAGGGCGTCACCGCCGAGGCGATCATGGCGTCGGCGTGCCTGCCCTATCTGTTCCAGACCGTGATCGTCGACGGCGAGCCCTACTGGGACGGCGGCTTCATGGGCAATCCCGCGCTCTTCCCCTTCTTCACCGAGACGCGGGCGACCGACATCCTGCTGGTCCAGATTAACCCGATCGAGCGCAATACCGTGCCGACCTCCACCAAGGAGATCCTCGAGCGGATGAGCGAGATCACCTTCAACGCCTCGCTGCTGCGCGAATTCCGCGCCATCGACTTCGTCAACCGCATGCTCGACGAGGGTCGGCTCGATCCCGCCCGCTATCGCCGCAACCGCGTGCACCGCATCGACGCCGGCAAGGCGCTGGAGAAATTCTCCGCCTCGACCAAGTTCGACACCTCGCGCGCCTTCTTCGAGGAACTGCACGAGGCAGGCCGCGAGGCGGCGCGCGACTGGCTTGCCGCGCATTTCAAGGATATAGGCGTTCGGGACACCGTGGATCTCAGGACGCAATTCCAGTGACAGACCTCACCTTTTCCAATCTCGCCGCGCGTCCCGAGTTCATCGGCACGATCGCCGATCGCATGTGGCACGCCTGGTGGAAGGAGTCCGGCGCGCCGCTCGCGGCCGTGCTCGGCCATCTGCGCGAGTTCAAGACCGACGCCATTCCGCTCGGCCTCGTCGCGCATCGCGAGGACGAGTTCGTCGGCTCGGCGCTGCTGATCGACAACGACCTCGACGACCGGCCGCAATACTCGCCCTGGCTCGCGGCGCTCTGGGTCGAGCCGGAGGCGCGCTCGCGCGGCGTCGCCGTCGAGCTGTCGGAGCGGATCGTCGCCGAGGCGGCGGCGCTCGGCCACGACAAGATCTATCTCTGCGCCGTGCCGGAGAAGGCCGCCTACTACGCCGCGCGCGGCTGGAGCGAGATCGAGCGCGAGGTCGGCCCGCACGAACTGGTCGTCTTCGTCAAGGCGACGGGGCCGTCCACCGCCGCCTAGAGTGGGGGCGGATGCGATGCCGTTTGGCGGCGTGTTTCAGGCGGTCCTTGGCGTTGCCGGAACGGATGGCTCTACTGTGCGTTGAGTTCGACAGTTTCTGGGGTTCGACACTCAGGAGACGGGATCGGCATGGCACGCTGGCGACGGTTGAAATGCGGCATGGGCGGCCTGGTCGCCGCGCTTCTCGTCACCCAGATGCCGATCGCGGCGCGGGCGATCAGCCCCGACGAATTGTTCCAGAAGGTCATCCCGAAGGTCGAGCCGGAGCGGAAACCCGCCAAGCGGCGGCCGCATCACGTCGCGCCCGCGCCGGAGGCGAAGGCGCCCCGGGCGGAATCAAGCGCATCGCTCGTGACGCCGCTGCCGACCCGGCGTCCGGTCATCGCCTCCGATACCGCGCCGGATGCGGCCGCGACGCCGCCGGCTGTTGAACCCGCTACGCCACCGGCCCTTACAAAACTCCCCGCGCCGCTGCCGCGGCCAAAACCGGCCGAGGCGCGGCGGGCGGCGGGGCTGGTGGCGATCCCGAAGCCCCCCGACGCGGCGGTGGAGAAGGTCACGACCGAGGCGGTTCCGCCCGATCCGGGACTGGCGGCGGGGGCGGCGGCGACGCTTGCCGGCACGGTTCCGGCCGATCCGGCGACGGGCGGCGAACTCGCCTTCGCGCCACCGGTCCTGCCGAGCCCGCTCGAGCCGGCTTCGTCGGGCCGGAACGCAGATGGCAGCCTGAAGAAATCGGATCGCCTGCCGCATCCCGATCCGGCGGCGACGCCGGTGGTGCCGCCCGAGGCGGCCCTACAGAACCTTCCCGCGCCCCTGCCGCGGAAAAAGCCCGAGGTGGTGCTGGCGGCGATGATTCCGACGATGCGGCCGGTCCTGCCGGAGGCGCTCGCCGCCTGCCGCACCTCGATGGCGGCGATGAAGATATCGGCCAAGCCGCTGCCGGCCATCCATGTCGGCAGTTGCGGCGGTCCCGATCCGTTCGACGTGACGGAGCTCGATGCGGGCGCGGTCGACCTCGAGCCGGCGGCGCGGATCAACTGCGCGGTGGCGACGACGCTGGCGCGCTGGGTCGACGAGGACATCCAGCCCTCGGCGACCAAACTGCTCGGCGGCCGCGTCACGGCGCTCCGGGTCGCCGATTCCTACTCCTGCCGGGGCCGCAACCGCGTCGCCAATGCGCAGCTCTCCGAGCACGCCTTCCTGAACGCCGTCGATATCGGCGCCTTCGAGGTCAACGGCCGCTGGGTGACGGTGACCAAGGCGGAAGACCGCACGGCGAAGGAGGACGACTTCCTGAAGGCGGCGCGCGTCTCCGCCTGCGACAAGTTCAATACGGTCCTCGGCCCGGGCTCGGACGGCTACCACGAGGACCACTACCACCTTGACCTCCGCCAGCGCGGCAAGGGCGGCGGGAAGAAGTATTGTCACTAGAGTTTTGGTGTCTCGAAGGAGGGTCCAGTGGAACTCCACCCCGTCTGCGCGGCCTCCGAGAGGCCTGGCTCGTCTTAAGAACCGGGACGCGGCCCCGAAGAGCCGCGTCCCGAATAAGCCTACCCGAACACCACCAGCAGGTCCTTGGCGTCGATCTGGCTGCCGGCGTGGACCAGGACTTCGGCGATCGTGCCGTCGCGGTCGGCGTGGATGGCGGTTTCCATCTTCATCGCCTCGATCGACAGCAGCACGTCGCCGGCCTTGACCGTCTGGCCGGCCTTGACGGCGAGCGTCGAGACGACGCCCGGCATCGGCGCCGCGACATGGTTCGGGTTGCCGTCATCCGCCTTGCGCTTGGCGACGACCTTGCCGGAATTGGCGCGGTCGGGAACCTTGATCACGCGCGGCTGGCCGTTCAGCTCGAAGAAGACGCGGATCAGGCCTTCCTCGTCGGCGTCGCCGATCGCCTGCATCCGGATCACCATGGTCTTGCCCTTCTCGAGCTCGACCAGGATCTCCTCGCCGACAGGCAGGCCGTAGAAATAGACCGGCGTCGGCAGCACGCTGGTCGGTCCCCAGTTCTGCTGGCCCTTGGCGAAGTCGGTGAAGACCTTCGGATACATCAGGTAGGAGGCGAGCTGGAAATCGTCGATCTCGCCATTGCCGACCTTCTCCTTGGCCGTCTTGCGCTCGGCCTCGAGGTCGGCGGCGGCGATCAGCGAGCCCGGACGGGCCGTCGACGGCGTCTCGCCCTTCAGCGCCTTCTTCTGGATGCCCTCGGGCCAGCCGCCCGGCGGTTGGCCGAGATCGCCGCGCATCATCTGCACGACGGAATCCGGGAAGGCGATGTCCTTCGCCGGGTTCTCGACGTCGGCGACGGAGAGGTTCTGCGACACCATCATCAGCGCCATGTCGCCGACGACCTTGGAGGAGGGCGTCACCTTGACGATGTCGCCGAACATCCGGTTGACGTCGGCATAGGCCTGCGCCACCTCGTGCCAGCGCGTGTCGAGGCCGAGCGAGCGGGCCTGTTCCTTGAGATTGGTGAACTGGCCGCCCGGCATCTCGTGCAGATAGACTTCCGAAGCGCCGGCCTTCAGATCGCTCTCGAAGGCCGTGTACTGGCCGCGCACGGCTTCCCAATAGAACGAGATCTGGCGGATCGCGTCGGGATCGAGGCCGGTGTCGCGCTCGGAGCCCTTGAGCGCTTCGGCGATCGAGCCGAGGCAGGGCTGCGAGGTGAGGCCCGACAGCGCGTCCATCGCCGCGTCAACAGCGTCGACGCCGGCTTCCACCGCCGCCAGCACGGTCGCGGCGGAGATGCCGGACGTGTCATGCGTGTGCAGGTGGATCGGCAGCTCGGTCTCTTCGCGCAAGGTCGCGATCAGCTTCTTGGCGGCGGCCGGCTTCAAGAGGCCCGCCATGTCCTTCAGGCCGATGACATGCGCGCCGGCCCGCTCCAGCTCCTTGGCGAGCGCGACATAGTACTTCAGATCGTACTTGGCGCGGTCGGGATCGAGGATGTCGCCGGTGTAGCAGATGGCGGCCTCGAGGACCTTGCCCTCCTCGCGCACGGCGTCCATCGAGACGCGCATGTTCTCGACCCAGTTCAGGCAGTCGAACACGCGGAAGAGGTCGACGCCGCCGGCGGCTGCCTGCTTGACGAAGAACTTGACGACGTTGTCGGCATAGTTGGTGTAGCCGACGCCGTTGGCGCCGCGCAGCAGCATCTGCAGCAGGATGTTCGGCGCGCGCTCGCGCACCATGGCGAGCCGCTCCCACGGATCCTCGGTCAGGAAGCGCATCGAGACGTCGAAGGTGGCGCCGCCCCAGCATTCGAGGCTGAGCAGTCCCGGCAGGCCGCGTGCATAGGCGTCGGCGATGCCGATGATGTCATGCGTGCGCATGCGGGTGGCGAGCAGCGACTGGTGCGCGTCGCGCATCGTCGTGTCGGTGACGAGCACGCGGCTCTCGGCGCGCATCCACTTGGCGAGCGCGTCGGGGCCGTGCGCGTCGAGATACTGCTTGGTGCCCGGCGCCGGCTCGGCCGCGAATTGCGGGATCACCTTGGCGAGCGCGTCGGCCTTCGGCTTGGCGCGGCCGCGCGTCTCCGGATGGCCGTTGACGGTGACGTCGGCGATGTAGTTGAGCAGCTTGGTGCCGCGATCGCGCCGACGCACGGCCGAGAACAGCTCCGGCGTCGTGTCGATGAAGCGCGTGGTGTAGGAATTGTCGCGGAACTGCGGGTGGTTGATGATGTTGGCGACGAAGGTCAAATTCGTCGCCACGCCGCGGATGCGGAACTCGCGCAGCGCGCGGTCCATGCGGGCGATCGCCTCCTGCGGCGTCGGCGCCCAGGCGGTGATCTTTTCCAGCAGCGGATCGTAGAAGCGGGTGATCACCGCGCCGGCATAGGCGGTGCCGCCGTCGAGGCGGATGCCGAAGCCGGACGCCTCGCGATAGGCGGTGATGCGGCCGTAGTCCGGGATGAAGTTCTGCTCGGGATCTTCCGTCGTGATGCGGCACTGCAGGGCGTGGCCATTCAGGCGGATGTCTTCCTGCTTCGGCACGCCCGATTCGGCCGTGCCGATGGCGGCGCCCTCGGCGATGTGGATCTGCGCCTTGACGATGTCGATGCCGGTCACCTGCTCGGTGACGGTGTGCTCGACCTGGATGCGCGGGTTCACCTCGATGAAGTAGAACTTGCCGGTGTCGGCATCCATCAGGAACTCGACGGTGCCGGCGCCGAAATAGTTGGCGGCCTTGGCGATCTCGACGCCGTAGTCGGTGATGCCCTTGCGCTCGGCGTCGGACAGGTAGGGCGCCGGGGCGCGCTCGACCACCTTCTGGTGGCGGCGCTGCACCGAGCAGTCGCGCTCGTAGAGGTGGACGATGTTGCCGTGCTGGTCGCCGAGGATCTGCACCTCGACGTGACGGGCGCGCTCGACCAGCTTCTCGAGATAGATCTCGTCCTTGCCGAAGGCGGCCTTCGCCTCGCGCTTGGCGGTGATCGCGTCCTTGAGCAGGGTCTCCTCGTCGCGGATGACGCGCATGCCGCGTCCGCCGCCGCCCCAGGAGGCCTTCAGCATCAGCGGATAGCCGATGCGGGCCGCCTCGGCCTTGATCTGCTCGATGTCGTCCGGCAGCGGATCCGTCGCGGGCATCACCGGCACGCCGGCGGCGATTGCCAGATTGCGGGCGGCGACCTTGTTGCCGAGCATGCGCATCGTTTCAGGCGACGGCCCGATGAAGATGATGCCGGCCTCGGCGCAGGCCTCGGCGAATTCCGGGCTCTCGGCCAACAGGCCGTAGCCGGGATGGATGGCGTCGACCTTCGCCTCGCGGGCGATGCGGATGACGTCGGCGATGTTCAGATAGGCTTCGATCGGGCCGAGGCCCTTGCCGACCTGATAGGCTTCGTCGGCCTTGAAGCGGTGCAGGGCGAGTTTGTCTTCTTCTGCGAAGATAGCAACGGTGGTGAGACCCAGTTCGTTCGCCGCGCGGAAGACGCGAATGGCGATTTCGGACCGGTTGGCGACAAGGATTTTCTTGATAGCCACGTATTTCCCCCAGCAGTGAGCGGCCCTTTGCCGCGCAGCCGAAATTGAACGTGGTAAGCCTTACAGCGTTTGTGCACGCGCGAAAAGACCGCAATATTTTGTTGCGGTGCGAGTAAAATCCACGATTTCAGGTGGGCAAGGCGCTGAGCCGGCTCAGAAGCGCAGGCGTCGCCATGACCATGGCGCGCTCCTGCGGCGTCAGGAAGGAAACCGCCTCGGCGATGGAGGTGGCGTCGTCGATTTTCGCCGCCGACAGCGCCTCGACCGCCTCGACCTTGCCGGGCTTCCGCTCGGGCACGGCGTCGATCAGCGCCAGGTGGACGGCGCGCAGATTGGCGTCGCTGGCGATGGTGACCAGGTCCGGCGCGACCTCGATCGCCGCCTCGTAGACCGGGCGGATGGCGGCGGCGCTGCGGGCGACGGCCGGCGGATCGACCTCCTCCGGCGTGCGCAGCAGGCCCATCCGGCGGACGAAGCGGCCGACGCGGTTGGAGCCGGTCCAGCCGGAGACCGGCACGACCAGCAGCAGACCGAGAATGGCCGGCGACATCCAGGCGACCAGCACCCAGCTGTCGAGCCAGGCGGCGAAGAGCAGCGCGGCGCCGATCAGGAAGTGCCAGCGGTGGCGGGCGATCAGCGAGCGCAGCGGCACGCCGCCATCGTCGCGACGCTGCGGCTTCCAGCCGGAATCGCGGCCGAGCAGGATCGACAGGATGGCGCCGGTATGGACGAGCATCATCACCGGCGCGATGAGCGCCGAGATGATGATCTCGAACAGGAAGCTCGCGAGGGTGCGGAAGCCGCCGACGGTGCGGCGGTCGTCGCGGTTGCGCAGGAAGGCGACGAGGCCGAGGAACTTCGGCCCGAACAGAATGACGAGCGTCAGGCCGAACAGGCGGAAGGCGCGCTCGGCGTCGATCACCGGCCAGGTCGGGAAGAGCTGGAAATCCTCGGTGAAATATTCCGGACGGATGAAGTGCGCCTGCAGCGACAGCACCAGGCCGGCGAGGATCAGCATCAGCCAGAGCGGCGAGGCGAGGTAGGAGCCGATGCCGGTCAAAAGATGGATACGGCTGACCCAGTGCAGGCCGCGCGCCGGCAGCACGAGCGTGTGCTGCAGGTTGCCCTGGCACCAGCGGCGGTCGCGCACGGCGAGATCGATGATCGAGGGCGGGCTCTCTTCATAGGAGCCGGCGAGGTCGTCGGCGATCCGAACCGTCCAGCCGGCGCGGCGCAGCAGCGCCGCCTCGACGAAATCATGGCTCAGGATATGGCCGCCGAAGGGCGGCTTGCCGGGGAGATCCGGCAGTCCCGCCGATTCCATGAAGGCGCGGGTGCGGATGATGGCGTTGTGGCCCCAGTAATTGCCCTCGGAGCCGGTCCAGAAGGCGAGGCCGGCGCCGACGACCGGGCCATAGACGCGGCCGGCGAACTGCTGCAGCCGCGCGATGATGGTGGTGCCGTTGACCAGCGCCGGGATCGTCTGGATCAGGCCGGAATCCGGGTCTTCCTCCATGCGGCGCGCCAGCTCGACGATCGTCTCGGGGGCGATCAGGCTGTCGGCGTCCAGCACCAGCATATGGTCATAGGCCGCGCCCCAGCGCGTGCAGAAATCGGCGACGTTGCCGGATTTCCGCGCGATATTCTTGCGGCGGCGGCGATAGTAGATGCGCGCCCGGTCGCCGAGGCGGCCGCGCAGCGTCAGCAGCGCCGCTTCTTCCTGCAGCGCGACGTCGGGATCGGTGGTGTCCGACAGGATGAACCAGTCGAAGGCCGGGCCCTGGCGCAGTTCGTCGAGCCCGGTCGCCATGGCCTCGACCGCGGCGAAGACCCGGGACGGATCCTCGTTGTAGGTCGGCATGAGCATGGCGGTGCGCGAGCCGAGCGGCCCCGCGGGCGTCCGCTTCGGCCGATGCAGCCGGCCCATGACGACGCCATATCCGGCGATCGCGCTGGTGAAGGCCATCGCGATCCAGCCGAAATTCAGCGCGAACAGCACGAGCACGCTGATCTCGACCGGCGTCAGTCCGCCGACGATCAGCACCTGCTCCATTTCATAGACCGCGATCGCGGCGAGCGCGAACGCGCTGCCGAGAATCGCGATGCGCCGGACCCACGACGACCGGGACCGTCGTGGATCGCTGAACTTGCGCCGATCGCGCCGGCGAAACCGCCAGAGCGATTGCGGCGGCATGTCGCCAGGGGTTTCCGTCGGCATGCCGGGTTCGGGATGAAGGCTTGTCTCTTCGTCCACATCGGGGGTGTGGCGGGCAGCCGGCGGTGTCTCCACCGTCTGCTTCGCCTCACCGGCCGGGAAAGCGATCACGCCGTCCATCGATAGACCCAGGTCTCCGCTGGTCGTTCATCGGGGAACTGCAGCACGGTCCGCAACTCGACGAGCGTCGCGTCTTCCGGATCGAGCTCGAAATTGACCCGCCAGCCCTCGCCCAGCTTGGGATTGGGGATCAGCACGACATTGCTGATCTTACCCTTGGACGTGGTCACCGTCGCCTTCGGTTCGGGCGCCGGCTTGCCTTCGAGGGGCACCGGCGGGAAGAAATCGATCACAAAGCGGCGAGCGGGCGAGTCGCCGTCCAGCGTCGAGCGACCGACGCGCGTTCCGGCGACGACCATGCCGCCCGGGACGAAGTTCGGATCGCCGCCCCAGGACAGGCGATAGGCGAAGGAATATTCCGATCCGGCGGGAATCGGATCCTTCGGCTGCCAGTAGGCGACGATGTTGTCGTGGATCTCCGAATTGGTCGGGATCTCGACCAGCGTCACGGCGCCCTGGCCCCAGTCGCCGACCGGCTCGACCCAGAGGCTCGGGCGACGCTCGTAGACGGCCTCGAGATCCTGATAGGTCTCGAACACGCGGTCGCGCTGCATCAGGCCGAAGCCGCGCGGGCCGGCGTCGACGAAGGCGCTGATCTGCAGCGTCGTCGGGTTGGAGACCGGACGCCACAGCCGCTCGCCGCGGCCGTTGACCATCAGCAGGCCGTCCGAATCATGCACCTCGGGGCGGAAGTCGTCGACGCCGAGGCGGTCGTTGGCGCCGAAGAAGAACATGCTGGTGCCAGGCGCCAGGCCGACCTTGGTCAGCTCGGTGCGCGGGAACAGCGTCGCCTCGACGTCCATCGTGGTCGGATAGCCGGGACGGACGGTGAAGCGGTAGGCGCCGGCCGCGCTCGGGCTGTCGAGCAGCGCGTGCAGCACGATCGTGTCGCCCTGCTGGACCGGGGTCTCGACCCAGAAGGCGCGGAAGATCGGGAATTCCTCGCCCTCGGGCTCGGCCGTCTTCAGCGCCAGGCCGCGGGCCGAGATGCCGTAGACCTGGCCCTTGCCGAGCGAGCGGAAATAGCTGGCGCCCTGGAAGACGAGGACTTCGTCGAAATAGTCCGGCTTGTTGATCGGGCCGTGCACGCGGATGCCGGCGAAGCCCATGTCCTCGTCCGGAATGCCCTTCGGCACCAGCGGCCCGAAGTCGAACAGGTTGGTCGAGTAGGGCAGGTGCTTGGCCTGGCCGTCCTTGACGATCGCAACCTCGATCGGCTCCTTGAAGTAGAAGCCGGGATGGAAGAGCTGCAGCTTGAACGGCAGCCCGTCATTGGCCCAGACCGACGCCGCCGACTTGAAGCGGATGTCGCGATACTGGTCATAGGTGAGGTTCTGCAGCACGTCCGGCAGGCGCGATGCGGGTGCGGCGAACGGCACGCGCGACAGGCGCCGGGCGATCTCGGCCACGGTCGACCGCGTGAAGGGACCATCCGTCGCCAGCGAGGCGGCGATGTTGGTCGCCTGTGCCATGGCCTGGTCGGGATAGAGATCGCCAATCGCTGCGGCGGCGACAAAAGCGCCGGCAGAGGCCAGCAGGCGGCGCCGCGTGATCTTGTACGGAGTCTCAGTCATGTTCTGTCTGTTTTTCTCGGGAAACCGTCGAATGGCCCGAACCTAGGAACGAACTGTGGTGAAAGTTTCACGGTCGAAATTTGCGTAGACGATTTGGCGCAGGACGTCGATGGGCCGGGAGCGGGCTTCGCTTCGGCGCCATGGCGGCGCCGACGACAAAAGTTCCGAACCCTGCGGCCATTTCTTCCGACACCGCATAGATCAAGTCTGACAAGGCCGCGATCCCCACCGTCGCGAATTCCGTGCGTTCCGCGTCAATCTAGCTGTGTTTTTTCAAATGCGGAATGACACCGCGGGGCCCGTGGCGATCATATTTAAGGCGGGCTCCACTTTTGGTACCGCATGCCCGAACGTCGCCCGTGGCCGTCGCGCGCCTGCCTCTTGTGCGCGTCGCGGCGCATCGGGCATTCTCTCGCCGCCGCCGCGGCAAATTCGCCACGACACGTAGCAAGGCGGCCGGTTTGAGGAAGCGTTCATGATCACGGTATTTGGTTCGGTCAACATCGACCTCGTCAGTCGCACCGCGCGCCTGCCACGCCCGGGGGAGACCGTGCCGGGATCGGACTACAAGCTCATCCCCGGCGGCAAGGGCGCCAACCAGGCGCTGGCCGCGCGACGCGCCGGCGCAACCGTCAAGATGATCGGCGCGGTCGGCTCCGACGACATGGCGACCGTGGCCCTCAGCGAGCTGGAAGCGGGCGGCGTCGACCTCTCGGGCATCCAGCGCCGCGGCGCCACCACCGGCATGGCGGTGATCACCGTCGACGACCACGCCGAGAACACGATCGTGCTGTCGCCGGGCGCCAACGCCAAGCTGCTGGCGAGCGACCTCGAAGGCAGCGCGATCGGCGCCGGCGACACACTGCTCCTGCAGATGGAAACACCGTTCGCCGAGACGCTCGCCGCCGCGCGCATCGCCAAGGCGGCCGGCGCCCGCGTCGTGCTGTCGATCGCGCCGTTCCTGCCGGTCGAGCGCGAGGCCTTCGCCGATGTCGACATGATCCTCGTCAACGAGACCGAGGCGGCCGACCTCGCCCGCCATCTCGGCCTGCTGCCGGGCTCGACCGGCGCCGAGACCGTGGCGCGGCTCGCGAGCGAGCTGAAGCGCACCGTGATCGCCACGCTCGGGGCCGACGGCGCCGTCGCCGCCACCGAGAACGACACGATCAGCGTGCCGGCGCTCAAGGTGGTGCCCGTCGACACGACCGGCGCGGGCGACACGTTCTGCGGCGTGCTGGCGGCGCTGCTCGACGAGGGCGCGGATCTCGCCACCGCCATGCGGCATGCCTCGGTCGCCGGCTCGCTCGCCTGCGCCAAGGCCGGCGCGCAGCCGAGCTTCCCGCTGCGCGCGGCGATCGAATTGTCGCTGTCGGGCGACCCCGCTTTTCCGTGACAGGGCGGCATCGCTGCTATATATGACAGGTGAGTAACCTGATCACTGGTGAATGAAGATTTCACCCGGAAAGCCAGCTGAGGGGCTTCATCGGTGACGCGCGCCTTGCGCGGTCCGCCGCATGAAGCCCATCGCCTCACTCCTATTTCGAGATGTCCGATGAGCGTCACCACCGCTGCCCAGCCCAGAACCCTTCGCCTGAACGCCACCGACAATGTCCGCGTCGCCATCGACACGATCCTGCCGGGATCGGTGGTGGAGGGCGTCACCGCCAGCCAGCGCGTGCCGAAGGGCCACAAGATCGCTGTTGTCGGCATCGCCGAGGGCGCGCCGATCCTGAAGTTCGGCCAGATCATCGGCTTCGCCAAGGCGCCGATCGCGCCGGGCGAGTGGGTGCACGAGCATAATTGCGGCATGTCCGAGTTCGACCGCGACTATCAGTTCGCGGAAGGCGCGCATGACGACGGCCTGCTGCCGTTCAACGAGCGTCGCCATTTCGACGGCTACCATCGCCCGAACGGCAAGGTCGGCACGCGCAACTACATCGGCATCCTGACCAGCGTGAACTGCTCGGCGACGGTCGCCCGCTACATCGCCGACGCCTTCAACCGCACCGACATCCTGAAGGACTACCCGAACGTCGACGGCGTCGTTTCCTTCGTGCACGGCCAGGGCTGCGGCATGGGCGGATCGGGCGAGGGCTACGACACGCTCGAGCGCACGCAGTGGGGCTATGCCAGCCACCCGAATCTCGCCGGCGTGCTCGTCGTCGGCCTCGGCTGTGAAGTGTTCCAGATCCCGCGCCTGATGAAGCAGTATAATCTCGTCGAGCATGACGGCTTCCGGACGATGACGATCCAGGAGACTGGCGGCACCCGCAAGACGATCGAGGCGGGCATCGCCGTCATCAAGGACATGCTGCCGGCCGCCAACGCCTACAAGCGCCAGCCGACCCCGGTCTCCGAGATCATGGTCGGCCTGCAGTGCGGCGGCTCCGACGGCTATTCCGGCATCACCGCCAACCCGGCGCTCGGCCACGCCTCCGACATCCTCGTCCGCCACGGCGGCACGACGATCCTGTCGGAGACGCCGGAGATCTACGGCGCCGAGCACCTGCTCACCCGCCGCGCCGCCGATCGCCAGGTCGGCGAGAAGCTGGTCGACCTGATCAAGTGGTGGGAAGACTATACCGAGCGCAACCAGGGCGAGATGAACAACAACCCGTCGCCCGGCAACAAGCTCGGCGGCCTGACGACCATTCTCGAGAAGTCGCTTGGCGCCGCCGCCAAGGGCGGCACCTCGACGCTGCGCGGCGTCTACAAATATGCCGAGCCGGTCGACACGCACGGCTTCGTCTACATGGACAGCCCCGGCTACGATCCGGCCGCCGTCACCGGCCAGATCGCGTCCGGCGCCAACATGATCGTCTTCACGACGGGCCGCGGGTCGGCCGCCGGCTACAAGCCGACGCCCTCGATCAAGCTCGCCACCAATTCCGACGTCTACAACCGCATGATCGAAGACATGGACATCAATTGCGGCGACGTCCTCGACGGCGTCTCGATCGAGGAAAAGGGCCAGGAGATTTTTGACGAGATCGTCGCGGTCGCTTCCGGCAAGCACTCGAAGTCGGAAGACCTCGGCTATGGCGACGCGGAATTCGTGCCGTGGCAGATCGGCGCCGTGATGTAAGGGCCGGCCTTACTGGGTGAATTCAGAGAAGCCTCCGTCCGGTTCGGACGGGGGCTTTTTTGTTGCGGCTTTCAGGGGGCCATCCCGCGTCGTCTCTAAAAAGGGCTCCGTCATCCCCGCGAAGGCGGGGATCCATGCAGCCGGGTTTTCGGGCGTTTCACGTGGCACGCAACCCGGCTGCATGGATCCGCCCCGGGATGACGACGAGCGGGGGGCAGGCGCCGCTTCCTTCCCCCTCCCCCTTGTGGGGAGGGCGGGGTGGGGGTGCCACCTCGATGCGGGGAAGTGTCTTCGAACGGTACTCTACTTGCAGGGGCGGAGCCGGTACCCCCTCCCTAACCCTCCCCACAAGGGGGAGGGGATTTTTGTGCCTTCCCGGATGGCGCCTATCCGCCGCCCGCCATGAAATCGAACAGCAGCTTCATGTTCAGCACGATGATCACCGCCGCGACGATGCCGGCGATGGCGGAGAGCCAGCGCGGCGCGGCGAAGGCGCCCATCTTGCGGCGCTCGGCCGTGAACATCACCAGCGGGATCACCGCGAAGGGCAGCTGCAGGCTCAGGATTACCTGTGACAGGATCAGGAGCTGGCCGGCGCCGCTCTCGCCATAGAGGATGGTGACGACCGCGGCCGGGACGATGGCGAGGCCGCGCGTGATCAACCGGCGCAGCCACGGCGCCAGGCGGATGTTGAGGAAGCCCTCCATGACGATCTGGCCGGCCATGGTGGCGGTGACGGTCGAATTGAGGCCGCAGCAGAGCAGCGCGATCGCGAACAAGGTCGGCGCCAGCGACGAGCCGAGCAGCGGGTGCAGCAGCGCATAGGCCTTGTCCAACTCGACCACCTCGGTCGAGCCCTTGGCGTGGAAGGCGGAAGCCGCGAGCACCAGGATCGAGGCGTTGATCAGCAGTGCGAAGACGAGCGCCAGGGTCGAATCGAGGGTGGCGAAGCGGATCGCCTGGCGCTTGCCCTCGTCGTCGGCGTGATAGGCGCGCGTCTGCACGATGCCGGAATGCAGGTAGAGGTTATGCGGCATGACGGTGGCGCCGATGATGCCGAGCGCCAGATAGAGCATGTCCGGATTTCTGACGATCTCCGGGTTCGGCACGAAGCCGCGGACGAGGTCGCCCCAGTTCGGATCGGCCATGACGATCTGCACAAGGAACGAGACGGCGATGACGCCGAGCAGCGAGATCACCAGTGCCTCGACCCAGCGGAATCCCTTGGTCTGCAGATAGAGCACCAGGAAGACGTCGAGCGCCGTGATGACGACGCCGATCTCGAGCGGGATGCCGAAGAGCAGATTGAGGCCGATCGCCGTGCCGATCACCTCGGCGAGGTCGGTGGCGCAGATGGCGACTTCCGCCAGCAGCCAGAGCAGCGCCGCGACCGGCGCCGGATAGGCATCGCGGCAGGCCTGCGCCAGGTCGCGCCCGGTGGCGATGGCAAGCCGTGAGGCCAGCGCCTGCAGGATCATCGCCATCAGGCTCGACAGCAGCACCACGAAGAGCAGGGTGTAGCCGAAGCGCGAGCCGCCGGCGATCGAGGTCGCCCAGTTGCCGGGGTCCATATAGCCGACGGCGACGAGATAGCCGGGGCCCAGGAAGGCGGCGGCCTTGCGCCAGTTTGGACCGGTCTCTGCGACGGGGATCGAACCATGGACTTCGGAAAGCGAGGGCATGCCCCGGGCGCGGCGCCATCCGCCGACCTCGCCCGTCTCTTCATTGACCGTCCGCACGACGTTGCGTCCAAAATGATAATGCGAATTATTCGCAATAAGTGGATGATGCAGCGCAAAAGTCAAGAAGTTCCTTGCGGAACGCTTCGGCGAGGCGGATGCTCCCGCGATATCGTTCGGCTGCCTGACGGCTGTCCCGGCTGCGGGTCAGGGCGCGGGCGCGGCGATCCGGCATCAAGACAAGACTGTCCGGCGGCCATCGACACCCTAGATAGCCGATCGGACCCGAATTCGGACCAGGATCAAGAGGCAGGACAATGCGGACGCGCAGGCTTGGCAGCACGGATCTCGAAGTTTCGGTGATCGGTCTCGGCACCAACAATTTCGGCGGGCGGATCGATCTCGAGGCATCGCGGCAGGTGATCGACGCGGCGATCGACGCGGGCATCAATTTCTTCGACACCGCCGACATCTATGCCGATACCCGCTCGGAAAGCATTTTGGGCGAGGTGCTGGGATCGCGGCGCGACGCAATCGTGCTCGCGACCAAGTTCGGCAAGCCGATCGCCGGGGCGACCGAGACGAAGCGCGCCTCGCGCGACTACATCGCCCGCGCCGTCGAGGCCAGTTTGAAGCGCCTCAAGACCGACCGCATCGACCTCTACCAGCAGCACGAGCCCGACCCGCATACGCCGATCGAGGAGACGCTGGGCGCGCTCGAGGATCTCGTGGCCGCGGGCAAGATCCGCTACTACGGCGCCTCCAATTTCACGCCGAAGCAGCTGCGCGAGGCGCAGGCGGCGGCGCGCAAGGCGGGCTATCGCGGCTTCGTCTCCAGCCAGGACGAATACAGCCTGGTCGAGCGCACGATCGAGAAGGAGCTGCTGCCGGTGGTGCGCGAGGAGAAGCTGGCGCTGATCCCGTTCTTCCCGCTGGCGAGCGGCCTGCTCTCCGGCAAGTATCGCCGCGGCGAGCTCCCGACCGGCAGCCGGTTCGGCGCCTGGAAGCATCTGAGCGACCGCTATCTGACGCCGCGCAACATGGTGCTGGTCGAGAAGTTCGACGCCTTTGCCGCCGCCTGGGGCCACAGCGTGCTCGAACTCGCCTTCGCCTGGCTGCTGGCGCAGGATTCGGTGCCGTCCGTGATCGCCGGCGCGACGACGCCGGAGCAGATCGCCGCCAACGCGAAGGCGTCGGACTGGCAGCTGACGGCGGCCGACGTCGCCGCCTTCGAGGCGCTGGTCTGACCGTCCGCGCTTTGCGATGACGTTGCGGCATGCCATCCTCGCGGTCTGGAGGAATACGGCATGTCGCTCGAAACCTATGCGGCGTTTGTCGCCGCCTGCATCGTCATCGCCATCATACCGGGGCCGACGGTCACGCTGATCGTCGCCAACAGCCTCCGGCACGGCGCCCGCGCCGGGCTGCTCAACGTCGCCGGCACCCAGCTCGGCCTCGCCATCATGGTGGTCGTCGCGGCGATCGGGCTCACCTCGCTGATCGTCGCCGCCGGTCACTGGTTCGACTGGCTGCGGCTGGCCGGCGCCGCCTATCTCGTCTGGCTCGGCTGGAAGATGTTTCGCTCGGAGGGGATCGCGATGGCGCGGGCGCCCGCGCCGCCGCGCGGCGGCTTCCTGCTGCAGGGCATGGTCGTGTCGCTGAGCAATCCGAAGATCCTGCTCTTCTTCGGGGCCTTCTTCCCGCAGTTCATCGATCCGAACCGCGACAAGGTGGTGCAGATCGTCCTGATGGGCGTGACCGCGCTCGCCGTCGCCGGGATCAACGACTGCACCTTCGCCATCCTCGCCAGCCGGGCAGGGCGCCTTCTGACCGAGGCGCGCTCGCGCCTGGTCGCGCGCATCGGCGGCGCCTGCCTGATCGGCGGCGGCGTCTGGCTCGCCCTGGCGCGAACGCGCTGAGGGGGATGCCGTCTCTAGAGCCGGATTTCCGGCGCGGTCGGGCAGGTTGACGGCTTGCGCCGGTCCCAGCCGCGCGAGGTCCATTCCTTGGCCGGGCCGGCATTCGGACCGCCCTTTTCGTCGGGCACGAAGAAGGTGAAGCAGTTGGGGCCGTCGCGCTCGACGAAGAAGCAGGCGCCCTGCTGGCTTTCGTAGAAGGTGCAGAACTTGCCCGCCTGCACTGACCACTGGCCGCTGTCGGAGCCGTCGATGTCGTGATAGCGGACCGAGCCGTCCTCGTTGTAGGTCTCGCTGAAGAAGGCGCCGTTGTTGTAGATGCCGTCGAGCGTGACGCCGGAGAGCGACTTCTCGATCTCCTTTTCCGGCACGCGCTCGCCGGCCCGGGCGGCGGCCGATCCGGTCCATTGGGCTACCGAGAGGACGACGGAGAGGGCGGCGCACAGCACGAGCGCCGGTTTCGGAAAGGCCATCAAAACGCTCAAGCCGTTCGCCTCCGTTGACTTCTGGCCGGTTTGGCGGCAGAAGATGCGCCAATCTCATTCGGGTAGACCGATGACTGCGCACGCCGATGCTTTTTCGATCCTAATCGACCAGGTGGCTTCCGTCACCCGGACAAGCACGGCCGTCATGCGCATCTCCACCACGCCCAAAACGTCGAAAACCACGACGACTGCCTGATCGTCCCTCCCGTGCCCCCATTCTCCCTCGGGGCCCCGAGGGAAGCGGGGCCGACCGGGCGCGGGTTTTCCGCGGACGTGCGGTGGGGGAGAGAGACGGACAAGGAGCAGGAAAAAATGGGTTACAAGGTCGCGATCGTCGGCGCCACGGGCAATGTGGGCCGCGAAATTCTCTCCATCCTCGACGAGCGCGGCTTTCCCGCCGACGAGGTCGTGGCGCTGGCCTCGCGCCGCAGCCAGGGCACCGAAGTCTCCTTCGGCGACCGCACGCTCAAGGTGAAGCCGCTCGACCAGTATGATTTCTCCGACACCGACATCTGCCTGATGTCGGCCGGCGGCGCGATCTCGAAGGAATGGGCGCCGAAGATCGGCGCGCAGGGCTGCGTCGTGATCGACAATTCCTCGGCCTGGCGCTACGACGCGCAGGTGCCGCTGATCGTGCCGGAAGTGAATGCCGACGCCATTGTCAGCTTCTCCAAGCTCAACATCATCGCCAATCCGAACTGCTCGACCGCGCAGCTCGTCGTAGCCCTGAAGCCGCTGCATGACGTCGCGACGATCAAGCGCGTCGTCGTCTCGACCTACCAGTCGGTGTCCGGCGCCGGCAAGGAAGGCATGGACGAGCTGTTCACGCAGACCCGCGCCGTCTTCGTCAACGATCCCATCGAATCGACCAAGTTCACCAAGCGCATCGCCTTCAACCTCATTCCGCACATCGACGTCTTCATGGAGGACGGCTACACGAAGGAAGAGTGGAAGGTGATGGCCGAGACGAAGAAGATCCTCGATCCGAAGATCAAGCTGACCTGCACCGCCGTGCGCGTGCCGGTGTTCGTCTCGCACTCCGAATCCGTCAACATCGAGTTCGAGAAGCCGATCACCGCCGACGAGGCGCGCGACATCCTGCGCGAGGCGCCCGGCTGCCTTGTCATCGATAATCCGGAAGAAGAGCAGTACATCACGCCCTACGAGGCGACCGGCGAGGACGCGACCTACATCTCGCGCATCCGCGAGGACGCCACCGTCGAGAACGGCCTCAACATGTGGGTCGTCTCCGACAACCTCCGCAAGGGCGCTGCGCTCAACGCCGTGCAGATCGCCGAAGTGCTGGTCAACCGCAAGCTGATCCAGCCGAAGAAGCAGGCCGCCTGAGGCGGATCGTTCGGCTCTCTGGAGCCATATATTTGAAGAGGCGCGGCCGCGAGGTCGCGCCTTTTTCGTATGGGACGCTGGTTGGGCTTCTGGGGGGCTTTTCGGAATCCGGCCCATAATCGACATCCGGGCCTGGATGGATGCTGCAGGCGGCGGACGGCCGCTCGCCACCTCTCAGACTTCCAGGCCGATCGATCCACTCCGCCATCATCCTGAGGTGCTTCGCGCGAGCGAAGCCTCGAAGGAGGATCCAGCGGGCACCTTGCAGACAAAGTCCGCCCCGCAGTCTCCGCGTTCCCTGGACGCTCCTTCGAGGCCCGGCTTCGCCGGGCACCTCAGGATGATGGTCGAGTTTTGGGAATGCGCATCGCAGGGATGACGGGAGCCTGGGGCAGGGCCCGCGCCTTGTCCTCAAATGCCTTGGCCGACTTCGCGGCGCCCTATCCCCCGCTTCCGCCGTCATCCCGGGCTTGACCCGGGATCCATGCCGCCGGGTTCACCGCTCAATGGGAGCTGACGCGAAGATGCCCCAGGCGCGGATGAGTCACGTTCCGCAGTGACTGTCTCCCAGCACCGAGGTGGCACCCCGCTTCCTCACCTCTCCCTGAGG
This sequence comes from Kaistia sp. 32K, assembly GCF_016629525.1. Lineage (GTDB taxonomy): Bacteria > Pseudomonadota > Alphaproteobacteria > Rhizobiales > Kaistiaceae > Kaistia. The sequence goes on along the minus strand of NZ_AP024269.1, from coordinate 4,275,517 downwards.
GAGAGGTGGAGCGAAGCTCCGGGTGAGGGTTTAGGGAACCCTCCGGATGAAGCGGCAAGATGATGGAGACCCTCCGGCGAGGCCGTAAACCCTCACCCGCCGGCCTTCGGCCGTCGACCTCTCCCTCAGGGAGAGGTGAAAGGAGAGCGTCCCCCGAATTACGGGCTAGGCATTGAGGAGCCCCGGAGGGGCGTCTCGAAGGACGCAGGGCGCCGATGCAGCGCCTGTCTCAGGCAAAGACGGCGCTGGAGTCCTGAACCGAAATTACGCCTCGATCTCTTCCGGGACGGTGAAGCGGCCGGTTTCCTTGTCGAGGAGGTAGAGCTCGCCGGTCGAGATGTCGAACCAGGCGCCGTGCAGCTCCAGCTCGTTGATCTCCTCGAGGCTCTTGATCCACGGGAAGGTGCGCAGATTCTCGATCGTCTGGCGGATCGAGGCGAATTCCATCGCGCGCTGGCGGTCGGCCGCCTCGGCCGGATCCTCGCAGATCAGCGCCTCGGCCGGCTTCAACAGCGAGATCCACTTGTGAATGTAATCGTTCGGCGCCTGCAGGTTCGGCGCCTCGCGCCCTGCCAGATAGGCGGTGATGCCGCCGCAGCGGCCATGGCCCATGACGACGAGATGGCGAACCTTCAGCCCCATCACGCCGAATTCGATCGCCGCCGACGTGCCGTGATGCTCGCCATCCGGCGTGAACGGAGGTACCAGGGCGGCGACATTGCGGACGACGAAGAGCTCGCCCGGCGCCGCGTCGAAGATCGTCTCGGGGGCGGCGCGGCTGTCGCTGCAGCCGAGGATCATGGTCTGCGGGCGCTGGCCGGTCTCGGCGAGGACCTTGTAGCGCGAGCTTTCCTGCGGCAGGCGGTTGTCGCGGAAGGCTGCGTAGCCGCGCAGGAGCCGGGACGGGAAGTCTAGGGCCTTGGCCATCGGGTGGTGCTCCAAAGGGGGGCCGCCTACGAATTCATGCAGTGCAGCATAAGGCTAGCGATCCAATAAACGCGTTTTCCGCACGGGTCGAGACAATTTGCAGCAGCGCTGTCCGGCCGGCCGGATCAGGCCCAGATGGCGATCCGGAGACCCCTGGCGTCGCGCCCCGGCTCGGCCGGAAAGCTCTCGGCCTTGCCGGCAAGGATGCGCCGGGCGATCAGGGCGTTCACCGCCGCGTCGAGGAGATCGTCGGCGCCGGCGCCGCGCGGCGGCCTGGCGAGATCGCCGGGCGCATAGCCCGACCGCACCAGCAGCGCGCGGCGCTGGTCGAGCCCGTCCGGATTGGGCCGGCTCTTCACCTTCTTGGGCAGGCTCATCGGCGCTTCGCCGTTCAGCCGCCAGAAGGCGAGCTCGGGATGCACCTCGAACACCCGCGCCTCCAGCGCCGGCGTCATCGCGGCGTCGATCTCGCGGATTTTCGGGAAGATATGGAAGCACTGCTTCGCGACCATCCGGCCAGGCTCGGAGGTGGCGCTCGCGACCGCGCAGGCCTCGCGATAGTCCTCGGTCATCACGGCGCTTCGCGACGGCACCGAGAAGACCGAGCTCTGGCGGGGGCCGAGCTTCGGACGAACCAGTCGCTCGGGGCCTCGCCCCTCCGCGCCGATGAAGTCGGGCAGGCCGATCGGCATGTCGACGGCGATGACGGCGTTTTCCGCCTCGGCGACCAGTTCGGCAAAATGCCGAACGATGCGGACCATCGGCTCGACCGGCCCCTCGGCGGCGATCGAGACCGCGATCCAGCCCGTCGGGCAGCCGTCGACGCCGACGACGCGGGTCACGGGATGATCCGCACCGGCGTCTTCGGCGCCAGCAACTGGTCCTGGATGGTGGCGAGCGGCAGCTCGTTGGCGCCGAGGCTGGCGGCCGCGTCGATCGCGTCGGCGACGGCGGCGGTGGCGAGCCGCAGCGCCTGCGCATCCGAGGCGCCGCCGACCAGGCGGGCGAGGAACAAAGCGGCGAAGAGGTCACCGGTGCCGTTCGGCACGCGGCCGCCGATTGCCGCGTGGCTCGCCTGGATGGTGTCGTGGCCGGTGCCGTTGCGCGAGACCAAGAGCGTCGTGATCTCGCCCTCGGTTCCGGCGGCGGAGGTGACGGCGATGCGCGGCGTCGGCAGGCTCGTCGCTGCCGCGTGCAGCGCCTCGGCGGGGAGCGCCAGATTGCCGGTCAGGAAGCCGAGCTCGGTCGGGTTGGGCGTCAGGATGTCGGCGCGCGGCACGAGATGGTCGCGGATCGCGGAGGCCGTCGCCTCCGGCACATAGAGAATGCCGGCGTCGCCCATCACCGGGTCGCAGAGATAGAGCGCGTCCGGTCGCGCCGCCTTGACGGCGTCGACCAGCCTCGCCACGGCGGCGGGCTGGCTCGCCGCGCCCATGTAGCCGGTCAGGATCGCGCCGATCTCGCCGAGCCAGGGCGCGCGAATCAGGTCGTCGATCAGTGCCTCGAAGGCGGCTTCGTCGGGGATGACGCGGCTGGCGCGGCCATGGCCCGGATGCCAGGGCAGCGTCACCGTCTGCATCGACCAGACGGGATGACCGAAGCGCTCCAGCGCGAACACCGCGCCGCGGCCGCCGACGGCGCCGCGCACGACGCTGGAGGAAAGGACCAGGATGGCGGGCTTGATGGTCGTCGGCTCGGTCATGGTCGGCTCGGTCATGGGCGCATGGTTCCTGCGGCGCTGCGGCTCTTGGCGGCGGTGCGAAGCTAGAGCATTTCATCGTCTCGTGGAAATGACGGAATGCTCTAACCTTTTGTTTGGTCGCGTTTTCTGGACGCGAACTGGTATCCGCTTCGGTCAAAGGTTCGAGCCTGCTCGATTCCGTTTCGCAGCTCCCGCGCCTATGCTGGCGGCGAGGTCCGATTTCCGGCATGCCGGAGCGACCGTCACCTGACCGGGAAGCCTGCATGCCGTCGATCCGTCCGCGCCGTTCCGCCCTCTATGTGCCGGGCTCCAGCCCGCGCGCGCTCGCCAAGGCGCCGTCGCTCGGCGCCGATGTCGTCATCCTCGATCTCGAGGACGCCGTCGCGCCGGCGGAGAAAGACGCGGCCCGCGCTCGCGCCGTCGAGACGGTGGCGGCCTTCCGCCAGGCGGGTTCGCCGGTCGAGATCGTCGTCCGCGCCAACGGGCTCGGGACGCCGTGGATCGAAGCCGATCTGGCGGCCATCGCTGCCGCCCGTCCCGACGCCCTCCTGCTGCCGAAGATTTCGCGCGCCGAGGATCTCGCCAGGGTTCGCGCGCTGCTCGCCCCGGATGCCGCGCTGCCGCTCTGGGCGATGATCGAGACGCCGTTGGCCGTTCTCGATCCGCTTTCCATCGCTACGGCGCGGGATGAACGGCTGCCGCTCGAGATGCTGGTGCTCGGTTTGAACGACCTCGCCCGCGAGACGGGGACGCGGCAGGTGCCGGGCCGGGCGCCGATGCTGCCCTGGTTGATGACGGCGCTCGCCGCCGCGCGCGCGGCCGGCATCGGCATCCTCGACGGCGTCTTCAACGACATCGCCGATGAAGCCGGCTTCGCGGCCGAATGCCGACAGGGCCGCGACTGCGGTTTTGATGGCAAGACGGTGATCCACCCGAGACAGGTCGACGGCGCCAACGCGGCCTTTGCCCCGAGCGCGGAAGAGATCGCCCGGGCGACGCGCATCGCCGGCGTGTTCGACCTGGCCGAAAACGCCGGCAAGGGCGTCGTCATGGTCGACGGCCGCATGGTCGAGCGCCTGCACGCCGATATGGCGCAAAGGCTGCTGCGGCTCGCCGAGGCAATCGCCGCGCGGGGGTAGGGGGCGTTCGAACTCGGGATGACGGCGGAGGGGGCGAACGCCGTCGTGCCTCAACCCGGCGCTTCCAGCCCCGCTCGACGGTCCTACACACTCGCCGTCATCCCCGCGAAGGCGGGGATCCATACAGCCGCGCCGCCGGTCGCCGGGCCTCCCGATGTCTCGGCTGAATGGATCCCGGCTCGGAGGCCGGGATGACGGCGAGGGCGGGGCGGGGGAGGTGCCTCAATCGGCGGCGTCGCAGAACTGGCCCGGTCTATCCGCTCGCCCCGACACGTCGCGGGACCTAGCTCGACGGTCCCACCCACTCCCCGTCATCCCTGCGAGCAGGGATCCATACAGCCGCGCCGCAGGGCGTGCGAGCCTCCCGATGCCTCGGCTGAATGGATCCCTGTGTGTTGGAGCTGTGCGAGGATGGGTGGCGGACGAGAGATCGTTGGATCCCAGGTCTTCGAGACCGTGAGCCGGCCCGGTCCTCGTCCGCCTGCTTCGATACCCAGCCTGAACAGTTGATCGAGGCCGCTGTGACGGACCTCGCAGCACAGGGATAGGCAGCATGAAGATACACCCTGGCTTTGTCGGTTGCGACATCTCCAAAGCGCATCTGGATCTGTTCGACGGCGCCGTCGGCGTGGCCGAGCGCATCGCCAATCAGGCCGAGGCGATCGCGCAACGGCTCGAGCCTTGGCGCGGTACCGATGTTCTCGTCGTGTTCGAGGCGACGGGTCCCTACGACCGGGTCCTCGCCCAGGCCCTGACCAAGGCCGGCATCGCCTTCGTCCGCGTCAATCCGGCCCGGGCGCGTGACTTCGCCCGCGCCACCGGCATTCTCGCCAAGACCGACCGGATCGACGCGCGCAGGCTCGCCGCCATGGCCCAGACGCTCCGTCCCGCGACCCGTCAGCCGCGTTCCCCGGAGCGCGACCGCCTAGCGGAGCTGCACAAGCGCCGCGACCAGCTCGTCGCCATGCGCAAGCAGGAACGCACCCGCCAGCAAGGATGCACCGACGAGATCGCCGGCGACATCCGCGAGACCCTTGCCTGGCTCGACCTTCGGATCGCCGCGCTGGAGCGTACCATCCAGGCCTGCATCCAGGCCTCGGCCGATCTCGCCGAAGCCGAACGGTGGCTGCGCTCAATCCCTGGCGTCGGCCCCGTCGCCAGCGTCACGCTGATCGCCCTTTTGCCCGAACTCGGCCAGCGCTCGCCCAAGACCATCGCTGCCCTGGCCGGCCTGGCGCCCTACAATGTCGACAGTGGCCAGTTCCGCGGCAGCCGCCGCATCCACGGCGGACGACGGCGTGTCCGCGAGGCCCTCTACATGGCCGCCGTCTGCGCCGCCCGGATCGAGCCACGCTTCTCGGATGCCTACCGACGCATGACCAACGCCGGAAAGTCACCCAAGGTCGCCCTCATCGCCATCGCCAGAAAGATCCTCGTCATCGCCAACGCCATGCTCCGGCAACGCGTCGCATTCAACCCGTGACGACACAGTTGCCGGCTCGGAGGCCGGGATGACGGCGAGGGTGGGGCGTGGGCGGTGCCTCAATCGGCGGCGTTGCAGGACCCCGCTCTGTCGTCCCACGCGCTCGCCGTCCCAGCCAAATACAAAAAAAGCGCCCGGATCGCTCCGGACGCCTTTTTCAATTCGGTCGAGAAACGTCTCAGGCCCAGGGGCGGGCGGCTTCCGTGGTCTTCTCGTAGGCTTCGATGCGCGGCGCCTTGACCAGCGTCAGGCCGATGTCGTCGAGGCCGCTCAGGAGCTTCTCCTTGCGGGCCGGGTCGATGTCGAAATGCACCGCGCCGCCGTCGGGGCCGCGGATCTCCTGCGCCTCGAGGTCGACCGTCAGGCGCGCGTTCTCGCCGCGGTTGGCGTCGTCGAACAGCTTGTCGAGGTCTTCCTTCGACACGCGGATCGGCAGGATGCCGTTGTTGAAGCAGTTGTTGTAGAAGATGTCGGCGAAGGACGTCGAGATGACGCAGCGGATGCCGTAGTCGAGCAGCGCCCAGGGGGCATGCTCGCGCGACGAGCCGCAGCCGAAATTGTCGCCCGCGACGATGATCGAGGCGTGGCGGTAGGCCGGCTTGTTCAGGACGAAGTCCGGATTCTCGCTGCCATCCTCGTTGAAGCGCATCTCGGCGAACAGGCCCTTGCCGAGGCCGGTGCGCTTGATCGTCTTCAGATAGTCCTTCGGAATGATCATGTCGGTATCGATGTTGATCAGCGGCAGCGGAGCCGCGACACCGGTCATCGTCGTGAATTTTTCCATGGTGATCATCCCAATTAGCCGTTCAGACGGCGGTAAATGCGCCGAAAACCAGCCTAGGTCAAGGCTTTCGGCTTGTTTCGCGCTCGGGCGTCGTCTCAGCCGGCCGCTTCCTCGATCGCTTCCATGTCGTCGTCGGAGAGGCCGAAATGATGGCCGATCTCGTGGATCAGAACATGGCTGACGATGGCGCCCAGCGTCTCGTCATGCTCTGCCCAGTAGTCGAGGATCGGCCGGCGGTAGAGCCAGACGCGGTTCGGCATCATGCCGGTGTGCTCGACCGCCGAGGCATGCGCCAGGCCGACGCCCTGGAACAGGCCGAGCAGGTCGAATTCCGACTCGATGCCGAGCGCGTCGAGCGCCTCGTCGTCGGGAAAATCGTCGACGCGGATCTCGATATCGCCGGTCAGCCGGCGGAACTCCGCCGGCAGGCCGTCGAGCGCGGCCTGGCCGAGCGCCTGGAAATCGTCGAGCGAAGGCGCCTTCAGCGCGTCGAGATCGATCCTTGCCATGAGGGTCAGCCCGCCGCGCGGCCGCGGTCGATCTGCACGACGAAGCTGTCGAGGCGGGCCTTCTTGCCGACGGTCTCGGCGAACGAGGTCCGCATCTGCGAGCCCTCGGGCACCATCAGGCGGAGCGACAGCCAGTCGCGCGTGCGCCCCTTGCGGGCGAGCGCCTCGACGAGCGCGCGGGCGACGCCGCGGCCGCGCGAATCGTGCATGACGAACAGGTCTTCCAGCTGGCCGACCCGCATGCCGCTCATCGCGTCCGGCAGGTCGTAGAAGACGGCGAAGCCGACCAGCGTGCCGTCGAGGCGGGCGCCGAGGATCTCGGCGGTGCGGTCGCGCAGCAGGCTTTCGGCATAATAGAGGTCCGGATGACGCGGCGCGCCGCGCTTCATGTCCTGGACATAGGCGGCCAGCAGCGGCGCGAATTCGAGCGCGTCGTCGATGGTCAGCGTGACGGTGTCGAAGCGAGTCGAGAGGGGCAGCGTACTCATTCCCATTTGGCCAATTCCGGCTGCCTACTGGCAGCGTACGGTCCAGTTTCCCATGTCATAGCAATGTCGCATCGGTTCCCGTGATGCAATCCGCAATGTTCCGGAGCCCTGCGGCATGCCGGACCTGCCGACCGAATAACCGGCCGGACCCGGCTGTTGATACTCGCATCGACGGTTGGTGCGCCGGGATGGTCGCGGGGCGGCGTGCCATTGGCTCCTGGGAGTAATGGCCATGAGGAAGCATATCCTGATTACCGCCGCGGCCACGCTTGCCCTCGCCCTGGGCACGCTCGGCGCCGCGACGGACGACGCCTTCGCACGCGGCGGTGGTGGTGGCTGGCACGGCGGCGGCGGCTGGAACGGCGGTGGCGGCAACTGGCATGGCGGCGGCGGCAACTGGCACGGTGGCGGCTGGAACGGCGGCTGGCACGGCGGCGGCGGCTGCTGGAACTGCGGCGGCTGGGGCGGCGGCTGGGGCTGGGGTCCGGCGCTGGGCTTCGGCCTCGGCTACGGGCTCGGTTCGTGGAACTATGGCTACGACTACGGACCGACGCGGGTCTGCCAGCCGGCATTCCGGACCGTCCGAGTGCACACCAGCAACGGCTGGCGCTGGCGCAACGTCTTCGTCGGCAACCGCTGCTACTGGGTCCATCAGGGTTGGTAAGGCGGCATAAGCTTCAACCCGCCGACCCCCGGGTCGGCGGGGCATCGTGAACGCTCCCTGAACGGTCGTCTCAGCGCCGGTTCATCCCCAGTGTCCCTTCATAGACGCAACAGGTCGCATCGGCCTGCGGGCCGGTTGGCCTGATTGCCTGGAAGGGAGACTGAAAGATGCTGAAGCAAACGATCATGGCTGCCGCGACCACGCTGGTGCTGGTCACGGGCGTCCTCGGGGCCTCGACCGGCAGTGCGCTGGCCTGGCATCGCGGCGAGCCGCACCGGAATTATGACCGCGGCTGGGACGATCGCGGCTGGGACAATGGCCGTGGCCATGGCTGGGGCCGGGGCCACCGGGTCTGCCGCCCGGAGTTCCGCGAGCGCAGGGTCTGGCGCCACGGCCGCTGGGAATGGCGCAAGGTCCAGGTCGGCGAGCGCTGCTACTGGACCCAGGGCCGCGGCCCGCGCTGGTAGCGGTCGCGGAATGAAAAAGGGCCCGGACGTCGCCGTCCGGGCCCTTCTTGTATCGAGCGACGTCGCGGCTCAGCGCCAGCTGCGGATGTCGACGAAGTGGCCGGCGATCGCGGCGGCGGCGGCCATGGCCGGCGACACCAGATGGGTGCGGCCCTTGAAGCCCTGGCGGCCCTCGAAATTGCGGTTCGAGGTCGAGGCGCAGCGCTCATGCGGCTTCAGCCGGTCGTCGTTCATCGCCAGGCACATCGAGCAGCCAGGCTCGCGCCATTCGAAGCCGGCCTCGCGGAACAGCTTGTCGAGGCCCTCGGCTTCCGCCTGCGCCTTCACCAGGCCGGAGCCCGGGACGACCATGGCGTTGACGCCCTCGCGGACCTTCTGGCCGCGGATCATCGAGGCGGCGGCGCGCAGGTCTTCGATGCGGCCATTGGTGCAGGAGCCGATGAAGATGCGCTCGACCGGGATGTCGACCATGCGGGTGCCGGGCTTCAGGCCCATATATTCGAGCGCGCGCCACTTCGACTTGCGCTTGTTCTCGTCGGCGATGTCGTCCGGGTTCGGCACGACGCCGGCGATCGAGACGACGTCCTCGGGCGAGGAGCCCCAGGTGACGATCGGCGGCAGGCTGGCCGCGTCGAGACGGATCTCGGTGTCGAAATGCGCGCCGGGATCGGTGTTGAGCGTCTCCCAGTAGCGCACGGCCGCATCCCAGGTGTCGCCCGTCGGCGCCTTGGGACGGCCCTTGATGTAGTCGTAGGTCGTCTGGTCCGGCGCGATCAGGCCGGCGCGGGCGCCGCCTTCGATCGACATGTTGCAGACGGTCATGCGGCCTTCCATCGACAGGGCGCGGATGGCGTCGCCGGCATATTCGATCACGTGGCCGGTGCCGCCGGCCGTGCCGATCTCGCCGATGATGGCGAGCACGATGTCCTTGGCCGAGACGCCTTCCGGCGCCACGCCGTCGACCGTGACCAGCATGTTCTTGGCCTTGGACTGGATCAGCGTCTGGGTGGCGAGCACGTGCTCGACCTCGGACGTGCCGATGCCGTGCGCCAGCGCGCCGAAGGCGCCATGCGTCGAGGTGTGGCTGTCGCCGCAGACGATGGTCATGCCGGGCAGGGTGAAGCCCTGCTCGGGGCCGACGATGTGGACGACGCCCTGGCGACGGTCGAGCTCGGAATAGTATTCGACGCCGAACTCGGCCGCGTTCTCGGCGAGCGTCGCGACCTGCAGGGCCGATTCCGGGTTCTCGATGCCGTGCGTGCGGTCGGTCGTCGGCACGTTGTGGTCGACGACGGCGAGCGTCTTCTGCGGCTGGTGCACCTTGCGGCCGGCCATGCGCAGGCCTTCGAAGGCCTGCGGGCTCGTGACTTCATGCACGAGATGGCGGTCGATGTAGAGGATCGTGTTGCCGTCTTCGTTCTTCTCGACGACGTGGTCGTCCCAGATCTTGTCGTAGAGGGTGCGGGGATTGCCGTTCGACGTGGTCATGACGTCTTCTTCCTGAAGGATAAATTGCTTGGGCGAGGGGGATCGATCGGGGCCACTGCCCCGTCAAAGTCGATCGGAACCAAGATCCTCGGTCGCCAGCAGACGGGCGAAAAAGCGCCAGGGCAGCCGCGCATGATCGGTCAGCGCCGCGAATTCTGCGGTCGTCGGCTGATGCATGCGGGCGAAAGGACTGTTCATAGCGGTTCTAAATAGCAGTCAATTTCCGGAACGACAATTCGGATCGTGCGCGCGATCCTACCATCGGATCACAGCTTCGTCGCGCCGAGCGAAAGCGCGAGCGGCAGGCGCGGGATTCCGGCCGGCAGGGCGAACATGCGATTGCCCGCGTCGACCATCATCGGGAACAGCTTGAAGGGTAGCACCTCGTGCTCGCGCATGAAGTCGAGCCGCAGGCCTGCGCGCAGCAGCGCGTCGATGACGTCGGAGGTGCCGCGCATCCACTCATAGGTGAAATTGGTGACGAGCGGCGTCGCGTCGCCGGTATAGGTCGTCTCGGCATCGAAGCGCTGCGGCTTTTCGCGGGCGGAGCGCCAGTCGTAATAGGGGCGGATGACGCCGTCGATTTCCTCATGCGTCGAGATCGCCGGGCTGGTGTCGGCGAAATAGAGGCGGCCGCCCGGCTTCAGCGTGCCGGCGATCGCCTGCGCCCAGGCGCGGATATCGTCGAGCCAGGTGATCGTGCCCCAGCTCGTGAAGACGATGTCGTAGTCGCTGCCGATCAGCTCGGGCGCGTCATAGACCTCGCCCTCGACGAAGTCGGCGCAGAGGCCGGAGCGCTCCGACAGGGAGCGGGCCTGCGCGATGGCGTGCGGGGAGAAATCGAGCCCGGTGGCGATGGCGCCGCGACGGGCGAGGCAGAGCGTGTCGATGCCGATATGGCACTGGAAATGCGCGAGTTTCTTGCCGGCGACGTCGCCGATCTCGGCTGCCTCGATGGGGTAGAGCACGTCCTCGCCCGCCAGGAACGGGTCGATGGCGTAGAAGCCGGTGCTGTCCTTGGCGTGGATGTCGGCGCGCTCGTCCCAGCCGGCGCGGTTGCTCTGCTTGAAGGCGTCCATCTGCGCTCCCCCAAAAGAAAAGGCGGGTCCTGGGGACCCGCCTTCGTAAGCTTCGCCTCGGGCGAAGGATCAGGCCTGAGCCTTGTCCTTGCGGGCCTCGGTGCGCTCGACGATGCGGGCCGACTTGCCGCGGCGATCGCGCAGGTAATAAAGCTTCGCGCGACGAACCTTGCCGCGGCGGACGACTTCGATGCTGGCGATCAGCGGCGAGTAGACCGGGAAGACGCGCTCGACGCCTTCGCCGTAGGAAATCTTGCGAACGGTGAAGCTCTCGGAGAGGCCACCGCCGGAACGGGCGATGCAGACGCCTTCATAGGCCTGCACGCGCGAACGCGAGCCTTCGACGACCTTCACGTTGACCTTGAGCGTGTCGCCGGGCTGGAATTCCGGGACGGCGCGCTGGGCGGCGACGATTTCGAGCTGCTCTTTCTCGAGCTGTTCGATGATGTTGACCATGGTCTCAACTCCTGCCGATGCGGTCTCTTGCGAGCCGCGAGCGTTTCGGTGCGCTGTTTTCAGTTATTGGGTCCATCGCCGAATACGGCCATGGATGGCGGGCGTTTACAGGAAGCGGGCGTCAAAGTCCAGCGCGCGGGCGCTCAGCGGCGCTTTTCTTGCGCGGTCCGGCCGTCGGCTCGATCCGCCAGAAGGTCCGGCCGGCGCTCGCGCGTGATGCGCTCGGCCTCAAGGCGTCGCCATTTGGCGATCGCCGCGTGGTCGCCGGAGAGCAGCACGTCGGGGATGGTGCGGCCTTCCCATTCGCGCGGGCGGGTATAGTGCGGATATTCGAGCAGGCCGCCTTCAAAACTTTCCTCGGTGCCCGATTCGGCGCCGCCCATCACGCCCGGCAGCAGGCGGACGATGGCGTCGAGCAGCACCATGGCGCCGAGCTCGCCGCCCGACAGCACATAATCGCCGATCGAGACTTCCTCGAGCTGGCGCGCCTCGATGACGCGCTCGTCGACGCCCTCGAAGCGGCCGCAGAGGATCACCGCGCCGGGCCCGGAGGCGAGTTCGCGGACGCGCGCCTGCTCCAGCGGTTTTCCGCGCGGGCTCATCAGAAGACGGGGGCGCGGGTCGTCGGCGGGCGCCGCCGCGTCGAGTGCGCGCGCAACAATGTCGGCGCGCATCACCATGCCGGGGCCGCCGCCGGCCGGCGTGTCGTCGACGTTGCGGTGCTTGGTCGTCGCCGAATCGCGGATGTTGACCGCGTCGAGCGACCATTTGCCGTCGGCGATCGCCTTGCCGGAGAGCGACTGGCCGAGCGGGCCGGGGAACATGTCGGGATAGAGGGTCAATATGGTAGCGCGCCAGGGACTCGAACCCCCGAACCCGGCCGGGTCGGCGGCGTCCTTCGTGGCGTCGAAGGCGTTGTCGCTCACGCCTCGTCCTCGCCGTCCTCGGGGCGCGCCTCGGTCTCGGGCGGGGGCACGACGACGGCCTTCCCGGACTTAATGTCGACGGTCGGCACGATGGCACGGGTGAACGGCAGGTAGAAAGTGCGGGCGCCCGGCGCGGGCTCGATCTCGATCAGGTCGCCGGCGCCGAAATTCTGCACCGAGGCGATGGTGCCGTAGGGCGTGCCGTCAGCGAGCTCAAGCGTCAGGCCGACGAGGTCGGCGTGGTAGAAATCGTCCTCTTCCTCGAGCTCCGGCAGGGCGTCGCGGCCGACGAAGAGCTTGCGGTTGCGCAGCGTCTCGGCGGCGTCGCGGTCGCCGATGCCCTCGACGCGGGCGATGACGTTCTCGCCCTGGATGCGGACGCTGGTGATCTCGATGACGCGGCCGTCATCCAGCGTGAACGGGCCGTAATCGGCGATGCCGAGCGGCTCCTCGGTATAGGAGTGGAGCTTGATCTCGCCACGGATGCCGTGGGCGGCACCGAACTGGCCGAGGAGAACCTTGTCTGCGTCCGGAGCGGGCATCGCATGTCCTTGTCGAATATCCCGCTAGAGCATCGCAGATGCTCTATTGGTTTGTTTGGTCGCGTTTTCTTGATGCGAACCGGTACCCACTTCGCGTGAAAACGCTCCAAGCGGAGGGAAGCCGCGATGGCGGGGAAGGGGCGGCGGCAGGGCCGTCCCCTCCCGAGCGCGGGTCGCGCCCAGCGCCCCGCCTCGCGGCAGGGCGCGGCGCGAAACCAAAATTACTCGGCGGCGGCTGCGGCGGCTGCCTCGGCCTTCTTGGCCTTCTCGGCGGCGCGCTCCTGGGCCTTCTTGCCCGGCAGAGCCTTCTCCGGGTTGTTGCGGGCGTCGCGCTTGACGAGGCCGGCATCGCTCAGGAAGCGGGCGACGCGATCGGTCGCCTGGGCGCCGACCGACAGCCAATGCTTGGCGCGGTCGAGGTCGAGCACGACGCGGTTGGCGGCGTCCTTGGCGAGCATCGGGTCGAACGAGCCGATACGCTCGATGAAGCGGCCGTCGCGCGGCGAACGGGCGTCGGTGACGACGATGCGGTAGAACGGACGCTTCTTGGCACCACCGCGGGAAAGACGGATCTTGAGGGACATTCTGGTTTCTTCCTTCTGAAACGAATTCGGTTGTCTGGATGGAGCCTCGGCCGGTCGGGCCTCGGCTCCGAAGGGTTGATGCTATTTCTTCTTGCCGGGCAGGCCCGGGAAGCCGCCGCCGAGGCCGGGCAGCTTGCCGCCGAGGCCGGGGATGCCCGGCAGGCCGCCGCCGCCCATCTGCTTGGCGAGCTTCTCGAGCTGGGCCGGGTCGATGTTCGGCATGCCGCCGGGAGGCATGCCGCCGCCCAGGCCGCCCATGCCGCCACCCATGCCGCCGCCGAGCGCGCCCATCATCTTGCCGAGCATGCCGCCGCCCTTCTGCTTGCCCATGGCCTTCATCATGTCGGCCATCTGGCGATGCATCTTGAGCAGGCGGTTGACGTCCTCGACGCGGACGCCGGAACCGGCGGCGATGCGCTTCTTGCGGCTCGCCTTCAGGATGTCGGGGTTGCGGCGCTCGGCCTTGGTCATCGACGAGATGATGGCGACCTGGCGCTTGATCATGCCGTCGTCGAGATTGGCGCCCTCGATCTGCTTCTTGATCTTGCCGACGCCGGGCAGCATGCCGAGCATGCCGGACATGCCGCCGATCTTCTCCATCTGGCGGAGCTGGTTGGCGAGATCGTCGAGGTCGAAGATGCCCTTGCGCATCTTCTCGGCCGCCTTGGCGGCTTCCTCCAGATCGATGTTCTGCGCCGCCTTCTCGACGAGCGAGACGATGTCGCCCATGCCGAGGATGCGGTTGGCGATGCGGCCGGGATGGAAATCCTCGAGATCCTCGGCCTTTTCGCCGGTACCGATCAGCTTGATCGGCTTGCCGGTGACGGCGCGCATCGAGAGCGCGGCGCCGCCGCGGCCGTCGCCGTCGGCGCGGGTCAGCACGATGCCGGTGATGCCGACGCGCTCGTCGAAGGAGCGGGCGAGGTTGACCGCGTCCTGGCCGGTCAGGCTGTCGGCGACGAGCAGGATCTCGTGCGGCTTGGCGATGGCCTTGATGTCGGCCATCTCGACCATCAGCGGCTCGTCGATATGCGTGCGGCCGGCGGTGTCGAGGATGACGACGTCATAGCCGCCGAGGCGGGCGGCCTGCAGCGTGCGCGTCGCGATCTCGGTCGGCGACTGGCCGGCGACGATCGGCAGCGTGTCGATGCCGTTCTGCTCGCCGAGCACGCGCAGCTGTTCCTGCGCGGCGGGGCGGCGCACGTCGAGCGACGCCATCAGCACCTTGCGCTTCTGCTGCTGCGTCAGGCGGCGGGCGATCTTGGCGGTCGAGGTCGTCTTGCCCGAGCCCTGCAGGCCGACCATCATGATGGCGACCGGGGCAGCGGCGTTCAAATCGATCGGCTCGGCCTCGGCGCCCAGCATCTCGACCAGCTGGTCGTGGACGATCTTGACGACCATCTGGCCAGGCGTCACCGAGCGGATGACGTCGGCGCCGACGGCGCGCGAGCGGACCTTGTCGGTGAAGGAGCGGACGACGTCGAGCGCCACGTCCGCCTCGATCAGCGCGCGGCGGACTTCGCGCATCGCTTCGTTGACGTCGGCCTCCGTCAGCGCACCGCGGCGGGTGAGCTTGTCGAAGATGCCGGAGAGGCGCTCGGACAGATTATTGAACATTCGGTTCCGCTCTTCCTCGAAGGGATCGCTTCCGATCCGCCGTTTTTCCAAAGACGTTCAGCGCCCGCGGGCGCGACGCGCTGGCGGACGTTGACCTCCGGGGTCGGGCCCCGGTCGGCGGCTCAGAGGAGACCTCTTCGCGAGAATTTGGCGGCTTTTAGCGCGGAAAGGCGGGTTGAGTCAATCAATCCCGGCCCGGCCCGCCGGTTTGCCACGCGGCGGGGAGGGCTTCCGCCAAAGAAAATGGCCGGGACTGAGCCCGGCCATTCGGAGATCATCGAGCAGACCGAAGCCTACGGGCAGGACTTGCCGAGCGCGTCGAGCGAGGCGGAGATGCCGGCGAGCGAATAGGTGTCGGTCGTCTGGGTGCCGCGGCGCGACGTGCCGGAGACCGACATCGAGTGGCCCTTCTTCATCGCGGCGATCAGCGCCGCTTCCTGGGCGGCGTTCTCGACCCAGGCGCCGTCGTCCTTGGTGAACATGGTGAACTTCTGGCCGTCGACGTCGACGGTGACCGTCGAGCCTTCCTTGAAGGGATAGCCGATGATGATCGAGATCTCGCTGCGGACATTCTCGCTCGGGCGGGCCGTCACCATGAAATAGGCCGGATCCCGGTTGAGGCCTTGCGGCGCCTGGGATTTCGGCTGCGAGGCCGCATAGCAGACCTTCCCGCGCGATTCGGAATACGCGTAGGAACTCCAGTCCTTGAAGGTGCCTACCCGGTTCGGCGTCTGGGCCGAAGCCTCGCCTGCGAAACCGCCAAAGAAAGCACTCGTGAGGAGCGCCGCTGCTGCGATCCTTGTTCCGTTCATGTCGTTCCCACCAAATTTGTCAGCACACACGTCGGGCGGGTGGATTCCGTCACCCGAGCAATTGCCTCAAATTGCGCGGAATTCCGTTAAGAACCCATGAACCACGTCGTGTGGAGAGCTGGCCGAGAGTTGAGTGGAGAGAGGGGCGCGCCAATGGGGCGAGAGTGTGACCTCGCCGGCCTGAACGGATGGCGCGTGGCCGGGCGGCGGCCGTCAGGCGCCCTTGTCGCCGTTCAGGGCGTGTCTGGCGGCCTCGTAGTGGACCGGCTTCAGGTGGCCGCGCAGCAGCGTCAGGGCCGTCATCAGCACGGTCGCATCGTCCGCGAAGCCGATGCCGACCAGAAAGTCGGGGACGGCGTCGACGGGCAGGACGAAATAGGCGAGGGCGCCGATCAGCGTCGCCCGGACCCTGAGCGGCGTGTTGGTGTCGAAGGCGCAGAAATAGGCGGCCGCGACGTCCTCGGCGAAGGGAATGTGCCGGGCGGCGCGACGGAATGTCTTCCAGAAGCCCCGGCGGACCTGCTCGGCCCGCGCCGAATCGTCGCCGGCATCGCTTTCCGGACCCAGAATGTCGCCGAACTTGACGCCCTTCATCGTTTGCACCTCGTCTGCCAGCGGGGAGGGCGGCGAAAAAGTCGCACACCGGGCCGGGCACGCCTGCATTTAGGAAGCCCGGAGCCTCTCTGCAACGAATCGCGATGACGCTGGGTCAGGAGCGAACGGATTTTCCCGCGCACTTCGACGCACCCGCACGACCATCATCCTGAGGTGCCCGGCGCAGCCGGGCCTCGAAGGAGGGTCCAGGCGGCTCCCATCAGGGAGCAGACGGCCTGGCGTTTCGGATCTCGGGCGCTTCGGAGTTTCGCTGGACCCTCCTTCGAGGCTTCGCTTCGCGAAGCACCTCAGGATGATGGTCTGGGGGGGTGAATCAAAGATGGCCGGGAAGCGTTGATGGGCTTGAGACATTTTTGGCATTCCCCCTCGAAGCACTTGAACCGCCCGGAGTGGGGGAGGGAACCGTCAGTGCCTAGCTCACAGCGGCCCGCACGTTTCGGCGAACCCGCATGACCATCATCCTGAGGTGCCCGGCGCAGCCGGGCCTCGAAGGAGGGTCCAGTAGGCTCTCATCAGGAAGCAGACGGTCGTGGCTCAGGAGTTCCCTCCCCACAAGGGGGAGGGGGAAGCCGCGATCTCCGCTGGACCCTCCTTCGAGGCTTCGCTTCGCGAAGCACCTCAGGATGATGGCGGAGGTCGGCGGACGGATCTGCCGTCAGCCCTTCTCGGCGAGCTTTTCGAGCTTCTTCTGCATTTCGTCGAGCTGGCGCTTCAGCACGTCGAAATCGCCGTCGCCGCGTTCCGTTTTCGCTTCGGGGCGGGCATCGGGCCGGGTGGTCTGGCCCGGCGAGGCCGGCGCATCGGGGCGGCCGCCGCTGAACGGCAGGAACATCCGCATCGCCTGCTCGAACATTTCCGTATTGCGCCGCACCGTCTCCTCGATCGCCGTGAAGGCGCTCGGACCGAACGCGTTCGCCATCTGGCCGCGCAGCTTGTCCTGGTCGCGCGTCAGGCTGTCGATCGAGAAATCGAGATAGGTCGGCACCAGATTCTGCATCGAATCGCCGTAGAACCGGATCAGTTGCCGCAGGAAGGTGATCGGCAGCAGGTTCTGTCCCTTGTTCTCCTGTTCGAAGATGATCTGGGTCAGCACCGAACGCGTGATCTCTTCGCCGGATTTCGCGTCGAACACGACGAAATCCTCGCCCGCCTTGACCATGTTCGCCAGGTCCTCGAGCGTCACATAGGTCGAGGTTCCGGTGTTGTAGAGGCGACGATTGGCGTATTTCTTGATCGTCGTCGGTTCTTTTTCCTTGGTCATGTCCGCTCCCCTGGCCCCTCTCTCGTGATCGATCGGCTGGTTCGCCGCCCGTGGCGTCTGCGCGCCCATTCTCCGGCAAGCTGCCCCTCCAGAACCTCCACGATAGGAGCATTCTCGAAATCCACCAAATTGATTGTGCGCTGCATGGTCTTGTGGATGCTGCGAAAATGCTGCGCTGCAGCAACGGCGATGCACCATGGTTGATTGACAGCCCCTCTCCGCCGGTCTCTGATTGCGGCAAAGGGAGCAACCCAACCCCGGATCGAGGAAACACTCATGGCTTCAGAAAACGACATCGTCATCGCCGCCGCCAGCCGCACCGCCGTCGGCGCCTTCAATGGATCCTTCGCCAACGTCCCGGCGCACGAGCTGGGCGCGGCCGTCGTCAAGGCCGTGCTGGAGCAGGGCAAGACCGAGGCCGAGGCCGTCGACGAGCTGATCTTCGGCCAGGTGCTGACCGCGGCGCAGGGCCAGAACCCGGCGCGCCAGGCGTCGATGCTCGCCGGCCTGCCCAAGGAGACGACGGCCTGGAGCCTCAACCAGGTCTGCGGTTCGGGCCTGCGTTCGGTGGCCCTCGGCATGCAGCAGATCGCCACCGGCGATGCCTCGATCATCGTGGCCGGCGGCCAGGAATCGATGTCGCTGGCGCCGCATGCCGCGCATCTGCGCGCCGGCACCAAGATGGGCGACCTCGCCATGGTCGACACCATGATCAAGGACGGCCTCTGGGATGCCTTCAACGGCTATCACATGGGCGTCACGGCGGAGAACGTCGCGCGCGAGTTCCAGATCAGCCGCGAACAGCAGGACGCGTTCGCCACCGCATCGCAGAACAAGGCCGAGGCGGCGCAGAAGGCCGGCCGCTTCAAGGACGAGATCACCCCGTTCACCATCTCGACCCGCAAGGGCGACATCATCGTCGACCAGGACGAATATATCCGCGCCGGTGCGACGCTGGAGGCGGCCGCCAAGCTGCGTCCCGCCTTCGCCAAGGACGGCACGGTGACGGCGGGCAACGCCTCGGGCCTCAATGACGGCGCCGCGGCGCTGCTCCTGATGTCGGCGGCGGAAGCGGCGCGTCGCGGCGTCACGCCGCTGGCGCGGATCGCCTCCTGGGCGACGGCCGGCGTCGACCCGGCCGTGATGGGCACCGGCCCGATTCCGGCTTCGAAGAAGGCGCTGAAGAAGGCTGGCTGGTCGGTCGAGGATCTCGACCTGATCGAGGCCAACGAGGCCTTCGCCGCGCAGGCCTGCGCCGTCAACCAGGGCCTCGGCTGGGATGCGTCCAAGGTCAACGTCAATGGCGGCGCGATCGCCATCGGACACCCGATCGGCGCCTCCGGCGCCCGCATTCTCGTCACCTTGCTGCACGAAATGGCGCGCCGCGACGCAAGCAAGGGATTGGCAACGCTCTGCATCGGCGGTGGAATGGGAATTGCTTTGACCGTCGAGCGCTGAGGCGCCGACGGATCAATTCGCAGACCGGAGTTCAACCGGTTGCTTTGGGGGGAGGATCGGATGGGGAAAGTCGCCCTCGTGACAGGCGGTACGCGCGGTATCGGCGCGGCCGTCTCGAAGGGACTGAAGGCTGCCGGCTACACGGTCGCGGCGACCTTCGCCGGCAATGCCGAGAAGGCTGGGGCGTTCCAGGCCGAGACCGGAATTCCGGTCTTCCAGTGGGACGTGACGGATGCCGAGGGGTGCGTCGCCGGCGTCGGCGCCGTCGAGGCGGCGCTCGGTCCCGTCGATATCCTCGTCAACAATGCCGGCATCACGCGCGACGGCTGGTTCCACAAGATGGACCAGACGCAATGGTCGAGCGTGATCAGCACCAATCTCGATTCGATGTTCACCATGACGCGGCCGGTGATCGAGGGGATGCGCGAGCGCGGTTTCGGCCGCATCATCAACCTCTCCTCGATCAACGCGCAGAAGGGACAGCTCGGCCAGGTCAACTACGCCACCGCCAAGGCCGGCGTGATCGGCTTCACCAAGGCGCTGGCGCTGGAAAACGCGCGCAAGGGCATCACGGTCAACTGCGTCTGCCCCGGCTATATCGACACCGACATGGTGCTGGCGGTGCCGCCGAAGGTGATGGAGGGGATTTTGGGCCAGATCCCGGTCGGCCGGCTCGGCAAATCGGAAGAGATCGCGGCGCTCGTCACCTATCTCGCCTCGGACGCCGCCGCCTTCATGACCGGCGCGGTGCTCACCATCAATGGCGGTCAGTACATGGCGAATGGCTGATCGGCTTCGCTGGTTCGCTCGTTCGTCGAACACAAAAAAAGGCCGGTGCGAAAGCGCCGGCCTTTTTGATTCGGGGGACACTACCGCCCCGCGGGCGGCTTCCGGTTCTGGCTGTAGGCGGCGAGGATCCGCTGGATCTCGTCGCCGATATCGCCGTCTTCCGCCTCGGCCACTTCCGGCTCGGGCGCCGGTTGTGGCGCGGCGATGGCGGCCGGCTCGTTCGCGGGCGGCGCCGGCGGCTTCTTGTCGCCGTCGTCGACCAGCACGTCGACCGCCTGGGCGATGGCGGCGAGGATCGAGTTCTCGATCGGATCGCGATCGCCGCTGCCATGCGGATCCTGCGTCGCGACGAGGCTGCGTTTCGCCGGCGGTCGCAGCGCCACGGCGGAACCGCGCTGGGCCGGCGCGCGCGGCGGCGCGGGGCTTGCGGGAGGCGGCGTCGGCTCTGCGGCCGGCTCTGGCCGGGCGGCGCGGGCGCGTGGCGGCGCGATGCTCGGACGCTGCGCGGGCCGGTCGGACGAAATATCGGCGAGGAACGAATCCGTGTCGATCTGGACCCGCCGGGGCGGTGTCGGCGGTGCTGCCTCCGCCGCCGGGGCGGCAGGTCGGGGGCGTGCCTCGGTCGCTGCCGGGGCGCGTGGCGCGGGGGCGGCGACGGGCTCCGCCGCCGGCTCGACCGGTGCCGGCGGGGTAACGGAAGCCTTCGGCGGGGTTAACGGCGGGTTAACGGCCGCGGGGCGGATGGGCTGGGCTGCCGGAGCCGGACGCGCCGGCTCGACCGGTTGCGGCTGCGGTTCGGGCTCGGGGGCCGGACGCACCTGGATCGGCCGCGCCGGCTGCGGCATCGATGCCGAGATCGGCTGCAAGGTGATCGGCCGCGCCTCGCGCGGGGCGGCCTCGGCGACCGGGGCCGGCGGCGGCACGGGCGTCGGCGCCGGACGGACCACGGGCCGCTCGGCGGCCGGTTCCGGGGTCGGGGTGGGCGCGGGCAGGGCGATGGGCGGCGCGGCGTCGGGCAGCGGCGCATTGCGGCCGACGATCCAGGCGCGGATCGTCTCCTCCATGCCCTCGTCGATCTCGATGCCGGCGTTGCGGGCGAGATAGAGCACCTGCTCCTTGAACGCCTCGGCCAGTTTCTCCGGGCTGTCGCTCACCGAGAAGACATGGCCCTTGAGCGCCAGGCCCTTGACGATGAAGGCGATCTGGCGGCGCGACGCATTGCGGCCGTTCGCCGTCAGGCGCGCCGCGACATTCTCCGCCGTGGTCTGGAAATGATACCCGTTCTCGGCCACTTCGCGCGTCAGCGTGCGGAACAGCTCGTTGTAGCCGCGCGGCGAAAACAGCGGCACGCTGGTGGCCTGGTGGATGCGGCGGGCGAGCCCGGCGAGTTCGTCGCGCTCGTTGCCGCTCGCGCGGCCGCCTGCGCTCTCCTCCTCGGCATCGTCCGCTTCCGGCGTCTCGCCGTCGGCGGTCGGCGCCAGCAGCGTGATCAGCGCCTGCTCGTCGATCGCGCCGTCGGCGATGGCGCGATAGCCTGAAGCCGTCGTGGCGGTCGTGTAGATCGTGGTGGCGCGATTGTAGGAGCGCAGCCGGAAGATCACCGGCGTCAGGTCGGAATCGGCCGACAGCAGGATGAATTCCTCGAACCCGGTCTGGTGGGCGAGGGCGTCGATCGTGTCGAGAACCATGTGGATCTCGGCCGAATTGCGCTCGCGACCGGCGAGCGGCGGGCAATCGACGATCTGGAAGCCCTGCGAGGTGAAGGCCGAGCGCGCCTTGCCGAGCAGCTTGGGATCGGCATAGCAGCGGCGCATCAGGACGCGCCGGCGCGTTCCCTCCTCGCCGCGCGGCTCCAAGAGCAGGCCGGACTCGATCGCGTCCAGCCAGACGCCGGGGCGCAGCGCGAAGCGCCGCGCCATGCCGGGATCGCGGGCGCGCAGGCTCGTATAGAGGCTGTCATAGTCGACGAAGAGGACGCTTTTGATCGGGGCCGTCATGACCAGTTCCTGCGGTTCATAAACGTCTTCCCCCCCAATTCAATCGCGGATTTCATGCCGTGCCCCCAACGGAGGCAGCACCTTAGCGGGCGATCTCCGGTTTGGCGATGCCTGCTTTCATCTCTCCACGACCATGGCGCGCAAGGCCCTGCGTCATGCGCGCTGGTCGTGCGGAAGCCTGTCCGGCGGCGCCAGTTCGAAGCCCTCGAAACGGAAGCCGGGCGCCACCGTGCAGCCGACCAGGGTCCATTCGCCGAGGCTCTTCGCCGCCTGCCACCAGCCGGTCGGAACGACCACTTGCGGCCTTTCTCCGGCCGCAAGGTCAGGTCCGAGGCGGTGGGTTTCGCTCGTCGTGCCGTCTTCCGACAGCGACAGCGCGATCGGCGCGCCGGCGTAGTAGTGCCAGACCTCGATCGCATCGATGCGGTGCCAGTGCGACGTCATGCCCTCGGCGAGCAGATAGTAGATCGCGGTCGAGGCAGGCCGGCCATCCCGGGTGACGCTGTCCTCGAACGTCCTGCGATAGTAGCCGCCCTCCGGATGGGGGGCGAGATCGAGCAGGCGGATGATGTCTTCGGCGGAGCTCACTTGAAATTGTCCTTGGCGGTGCGGATGGCGGCGAAGACGTCTGCAGCGGGCGCGTCGGGCAGCTTCATCGCCGCACGAACCGCCGCGTCGTCGGCGCGCAGATAGGGGCTGGTCGCCTTTTCGGCGGCGATCGTCGTGGGCACCGTTGGCTTGCCTTCGGCGCGCAGCTTCCGGATTTCTTCGCCACGAGCGAGCAGCGCCGCATTGCCGCCGTCGATCGTCACGGCGAAGCGGAAGTTCGATTCGGTGTATTCGTGGCCGCAATAGACGATCGTCTCGTCCGGCAGCGCCGCCAGCTTTTGCAGAGACTGCCACATCTGCGGCAACGTGCCTTCGAAGACGCGGCCGCAGCCGAGCGCGAACATGGTGTCGCCGGCAAAGGCGATGCCGTCCTCGGGCAGGAAGTAGGCGATGTGGCCGAGCGTATGGCCGGGGGTCCAGATCACATGGACGGGGTGGCCGGCAAAATCATAGACGTCGCCTTCACTGAGCTTCTGGTCGATGCCGGGGATCTTGTCGGCCTCGTAGCTCGGGCCGACGATGGTGCAGCCGGTCGCTTCCTTGAGCGCCAGATTGCCGTCGGTGTGGTCGGCATGGTGATGCGTGGTCAGGATCTCGGTGAGCGTCCAGCCCGTCTCGGCCAGCGCGGCCTGGACGGCGGCGGCATCCGGCGCGTCGATCGAGGCCGTGCGGCCCGAGGCCTCGTCGTGGATCAGGACGCCGTAATTGTCGGACAGGCAGGGAAACTGGAAGATTGCGAGAGCCATGACGAACTCCAATATGGGCGTAAGCGACGGGGTGGCGTCGGTTGGAATCGTTACCTAACATCGTCGCGCCGACATATCGACAGGGAGATCGCGCTTGGAACAGGGCCGGACGCTGACGCCCGATGTGCTGGATCTCGCGAGTTTCTATTCGGAGCGCCTGGGAGGCATCGCGCAGAGCCTGATCGCCGCGCGCCTCGCCGCGTTCTGGCCGCGCGTTTCCGGCGACCGCGTGCTCGGCATCGGCTATGCGACGCCCTATCTCGCGCCCTTCCTGTCGCAGGCCGAGCGGGTGCTCAATTTCATGCCGGCGGCGCAGGGCGTCATGAACTGGCCGGCCGATGGCGGCAATCTCTCCGCCCTCGTCATCGAGGACGAGCTGCCGCTGACCGATTCGTCGATCGATCGCATCCTCGTCGTCCATTGCCTGGAGACGGCCGGCAATGCGCGGGAGACGCTGCGCGAATTGTGGCGCGTGCTGGTGCCGGGCGGCAAGATGATCGCCGTGGTGCCGAACCGGCGGGGCATCTGGGCGCGGGTCGAGCGCACCCCCTTCGGCTATGGCCGCCCGTTCAGCCGCGGCCAGCTTTCGACGCTGCTCCGCAACGCCGAATTCAGCGAGACGGCGTGGAGCGGCGCGCTGTTCGTGCCGCCGTTTTCGAGCCGGATCCTGCTTCGCAGCGGACGGGCGTGGGAGCGGGTCGGCGGGGTACTGTGGCCGGGCTTCTGCGGCGTGCAGATCGTCGAGGCGACCAAGCTCGTCTACCAGGGCCTGCCGGCGCGCACGCAGAGCCGTCGCCGCCAGCCTGCCTTCCGGCCGGCGCTGGCCCCGCCCGGCTAGTCTGCCGGTGGCCCGCAAATCGCGCGCGGGCGTTGGCGGACTTCCTTTGGCCGGCAATGTTTTCTTTGATTTTGCCACGGGGCTTGCCTATGAATCGGCCGCCGTCGGCCAGCCAGGCGCGGCCTCACGATTTTCCCGCCCAGAGCCGACCGACGATGGCCTCGACCGATACGAAGATTTCTGCGACCGAAGCGGATGCGGCGACCCTCGCCAGTATCCGGCAAACGATCGACGAGCTCGATGTCGAGATGCATCGCTGCCTGATCGAGCGCGGCACCGCCATCGGCACGCTGATCAAGGTCAAGGGCACCAGCCGTCCGGGCGCCGCCTTCCGCCCCGGCCGCGAGGCCGACATGATGCGCCGCCTGGTGGCGCGGCATCGGGGCGCGCTGCCGCTCTGGACGGTCGAGCACATCTGGCGCGAGATCATCACCACGTTCACGCGCATGCAGGCGCCGTTTGACGTCGCCATCGATCAGGGCGTCGCCCGCGACGCGATCCGCGATACCGCCCGTTTCCTGTTCGGCTTCACGGTGGCCCTGCACGGCCAGCCGGATGCGTCGGCGACGATCAACCATATCCGCGAGAGCGGCACCGATCTCGGCCTCGTCTCGCTGGACCAGCCCGCCGAGGCGGGTGCCTGGTGGCGGGCTTTGGGCCGGTCGACCGGGCCCCGCATCATGGCGCTCTCGCCCTATATCCGCATCGCGGGCCGGCCGGCCGATCATGCCTCCTTCGTGATCGCGCCGGAACTCGCCGATCCGACCCCGCCGGATCTTGAGCTTTTCGCCGTGACGGTGATCAGCGGCGATCCCGCTGCTGCCATCGCCGCCGCCGGCGGGACGATCCTGGCCGAGGCCGGCGCCGAGCAGCTGGTGGTGCTGCCGCACGGCACGGCCGTCGCGGCGCTGGCGGCGCGCGCCGGCTTCGACGACATCTCTCTGGTTGGCGCGCTGTCGCGCGGTATCGCGATCGGCGACACCGACGCCAATCCCGTTCTTTATCAGCGCCTCGACGAGGCGGGAGTTTCGTGATGAGCAAGTCCGATTCCAAGCCGGCAGACCGGCCCGTTCCCCGCCCGGGCGTGCTGGACATTGCCCCCTATGTGCCCGGCCGCTCCAAGGCGACGGGGGGCACCAAGGTCCACAAGCTTTCTTCCAACGAGACGCCGCTCGGCCCGAGCCCGGCGGCGATCGCCGCCTATCAGGGCGTCGCGGGGAAGCTCGACATCTATCCGGACGGTTCGGCGGCGGAACTGCGCGCAGCGATTGCCGACGCCTATGGCGTCAACGCGTCCCGCGTCATCTGCGGCAACGGCTCGGACGACGTGCTGGCGATGATCAGCCACGTCTTCCTCGGCCCGGGCGACGAGGCGATCTATTCGAAGCACGGCTTCAACATCTATCCGATCCTGATCCAGGCCGCCGGCGGCACCCCGGTCGTCGCGCCGGAAAAGGACCTGACAACCTATGTCGACGGCATTCTCGAGCTGGTGACGGACAAGACGCGCGTCGTCTTCGTCGCCAATCCGAACAACCCGACCGGCACCTATCTGCCGTTCAGCGAGATCCGCCGCCTGCATGCCGGCCTGCCGCCGCGCGTGCTGCTCGTGCTCGACGCCGCCTATTCCGAATATGTCCGGCGCAATGACTATGAGAGCGGCATCGAGCTCGCCGGCACCGCGCCGAACGTCATCATGACGCGCACCTTCTCGAAGATTTATGGCCTCGCCGGCGCCCGCCTCGGCTGGGGCTATGGTCCCGCCGAGGTGATCGACGCGCTGAACCGCATCCGCGGTCCGTTCAACGTCTCCGCCCCGGCCATGGCCGCCGGCATCGCGGCGCTGAAGGACCGGGCGCATCTTGACGCGGCCATCGCCCACAATGAGGAATGGCTGCCGCGCGTGACCGAGGCGATCCGCGCGCTCGGGCTTGAGGTGACGCCGAGCGTCGGCAATTTCGTGCTGATCCACTTCCCGGACGAGAAGGGCCGCCGCGCCGCCGACGCCGACGAATATCTCGTCTCGCAGGGCATCATCCTGCGCGTCATGACGAGCTATCACCTGCCGAACGCGCTCCGCATGACC
Organism: Kaistia sp. 32K; assembly: GCF_016629525.1. Taxonomy (GTDB): domain Bacteria; phylum Pseudomonadota; class Alphaproteobacteria; order Rhizobiales; family Kaistiaceae; genus Kaistia. Next base: position 4,249,451 of record NZ_AP024269.1, on the reverse strand, counting down.
ATCGGCTCGGCCGAGGCCAACGAGGCGGCGATCGCGGGCTTGCGCACCTTCCTGCACCGGACGGCGCGCTGATGGCGGATCCTCTCTTCGGGCAGCTCGCCCTCGTCGGCATCGGCCATATCGGTGCCTCGATCGCGCTCGCGGCGCGTCGCGCCGGCGTCGTCGGCAGGATCGCCATCTCGACCCGCAGCCCGGCGACGCTGAAGCGCGCCGAGGAGCTCGGCCTCGGCGACGTCTATTTCGCCGACGCGGCCGACGCCGTGCGGGATGCCGATCTCGTCATCGTCTGCGTGCCGGTCGGCGCGTCGGGGGAGGTCGCGAAGCAGATCGGCCCGCATCTGAAGGCCGGCGCGATCGTCTCCGACGTCGGCTCGGTCAAGGCTGCCGTCATCAAGGCGATGGCGCCGCATCTGCCGTCGGCGGTGCATTTCATCCCCGGCCATCCGCTGGCCGGCACCGAGCATTCGGGTCCGGACGCCGGCCTCGTCGACCTGTTCCAGAACCGCTGGTGCGTACTGACGCCGGCCGAGACGGTCGATCCGGCCGCGGTCGAGAAGCTGATGGCGTTCTGGCGCGCGCTTGGCGCCAATGTCGAGGCGATGAGCGCCGAGCATCATGACCTGGTGCTGGCCATCACCAGCCACCTGCCGCATTTGATCGCCTACAACATCGTCGGCACGGCGTCGGATCTCGAATCGGGCATTCGCTCGGAAGTGCTGAAGTTCTCCGCCTCCGGTTTCCGCGATTTCACCCGCATCGCGGCGTCGGATCCGACCATGTGGCGCGACGTCTTCCTCAACAACAAGGAAGCCGTGCTCGAGATGCTCGGCCGCTTCAACGAGGATCTGGCGACGCTGACGCGGGCGATCCGCAATGGCGATGGCGACACGCTGTTCGAGCTGTTCACGCGCACCCGCGCCATCCGCCGCTCGATCGTCGCCATCGGCCAGGACACGGCCGCCCCGGATTTCGGCCGCCGCGATCATACGAAGCCGTCTAGCCCTTAGCGGTTCACAGGCCTTGCAACCGGACTGCAGCGCACCGCCCTCATCATCCTGAGGGACCCGAAGGGTCGTCTCGAAGGACGCAGGGCGGTCGTGCAACGCCTTGCCGGGAGTGTGGCATCACGGTTGTGCGTCCTTCGAAACGGCTTGCTGCGCAAGCCCCTCAGGATGATGGTCATTGGTGTCCGGCAGATCGGCCGGGAAGCTTCTCCTGGCTATGTCCGCGCCAGCGCGATCGCCTTGCGGATCGCGGCGCGGTGCGGGTCGACCAGCGGCAGTGTCATGCCGCGCGCCACCGGACCGAGGATCGGGATCAGCCCGGCGCCGCCGAGCACGACGCGGGCCGCGCCGATCCGTTCTGCCTCTTCCGTGATCATGGCGCGGCAGAGTTCGGCATCGCGCGCCGCCGCGTCGCCGATCGACAGGAAGCCCGCAATGCGGTCGGAGAGGCCGATCGTCGCCGAAAGCTCCGAGAGCATGTCGCACCAGGCTTCGCCATTGGTCGCCACCAGGAACGGACCGGGCTCGGCCGCCGCCGCAAGCAGGCCCGCCTCGGCGAAGCCGACGACGGGGCACGGCACCGCTTCCTGCAGCGCCTTCAGCCCGGGATCGCCGAAGCAGGCGATGACGATCGCGTCCGGCGCCGCGCCGTCCTGAAATTCCGCCAGGGCGACGTCCAGCACGGCTTCGGCGGCGACCGCCGCGCCGGCGCGATCGGAAATATAGGGGGCGCCGAAGCGGGCGGTGACGGCCGAGACGACGACGCCGTCACCGGCTTCCTCCTCGGCGAGCGCCCGAAGCCGCGCCGTGATCGCCTCCGAGGTATTCGGATTGATCACCAGCAGGCGCAACGGGCCCTTCGCTTTCTGAGGCCGGTCGTTCATGCGCGCGTCTCCCGATTGCTTGTCATGCCGGTATCGGCAAGCAAGCCGCGCGCCAGAACCGGCTCAGCCGCCGATGGCGTTGCCGAGCTTCAGCGGCGGCAGCTTGCCGAGCGGAATGAACCCGGCCGAGACCTTGCCGTTCTTGATCGTCAGCGTCGTCTCGCGCCAGGTCTTGCCGTCGACCTCGACCGGCTTCAGGAAGGCCGAGAGCGGGCCGAGGATCCGCGCGACCTGGTCGCGGCTGCCGGGATGCAGCGTCTCGGCGAGATCGGGCAGGCGGTCGAGCTGGTCGACCCGGACCGCGACCCGGCCTGAAATCACGCCGTCGCGGGCGACCGTCAAATCGCCGCTGGCATTCGCGAGGAAGCCGCCGACATCGAGGCTGAGCTGGCCGAGCTTGACCTGGCCGCCGGCGGCGAGCCAGACGGGCAGCGGATCGACATGGCCGTCGCGCAGCTCCGGCAGCGCGCCCGGCAGCGTGGCATAGAGCTGGGCGGAAAGGGCGGGCAGCGCCGGCGCGCCGGGGATCGTCACGGCGAAATTGTCGACGGTACCGGCGAGGTCGAGCGAGGTGGCGTCGGTGTCGTTCTGCAGCAGGTGCAGCTCGGCATGCTTGGCGCCCGCCGCCGTCGGCAGGCGCGGATTGGCCGGGGCGTTGATCGTCGTCGTCAGGTCGTCGGCGACGGCGGAGAAGCGCTTCAGCCGCGAGGTGCCGACGCGGACGCTGGTCTGCAGCGAGGACCAGTTCGCCTGCACGCCGAGATCGCCCGGCGCCTTCAGCGTGAGCGGCCCCTGCACCGAGGCGAGCACATGGCCGGGATTGTAGATGAGCGCGATCGCCTCCAGCGCGCCGACGCTGGCCGAAAGCCCGCGCGATGGCAGTTCGAGCGAGGCGGGCGCGCAATCGAGCGTGAACTTGAACGGGAAGCCGCCAAGCGATTCGGCGTTGCAGCCCAGCACGCCGCCTTCGGCAACGAAGTCCGCCTTCACGGCGGCGATTCGTTCGGCCGCGATCCGGTTGGCCCAGAACCAGCCGCCGGCCCAGACCGCGCACAAAAGCACGGCGGCGGCGATGACGAACTGGAATTTGCGCCGGACGGAACGGGGGCGGGGCTTCGCGGCGGCGTCCACTCCCGTGGTTGCGTCCGTCTTGGCCGGGTCGATCATCCGTTTCCTCCGTTGATGTGGCGGGCGGCGGCTGTTACGCGGTGACAATCTGTCTTTTCGAGGACGCACTCATGTCCGATTTCTGGGTCTTTGGCTATGGCTCGCTGATGTGGCGGCCGGGCTTCGCCTATGTCGAGGCCGTGCCGGCGCATCTCGAAGGCGAGCGCCGCGCCTTCTGCATCCAGTCGCATGTCTATCGCGGCACGCCGGAAAAGCCGGGGCTGGTGCTGGGCCTCGATCGCGGCGGCTCCTGCCGCGGCATCGCCTTCCACGTGGCCGAGGACGATCGCGACGCCGTGCTCGCCTATCTGCGCGAGCGCGAGCTGGTGACGAACGCCTATATCGAGGTCGAGCGCAGCGTCCGGCTCGAACGGCCGTCGCGGGACTATGTGCGGGTCGTGACCTATGTCGTCGACCGCAGGCATCCGCAATATGCCGGCGACCTCGCCCGCGAGGCGGTGCTGGCGCAGGTGCGGGACAGCGTCGGCCAGGCTGGCAGCAATCGCGACTACGTTCTCGCCACGGCGGCGCATCTCGCCGGCCTCGGCATCGAGGATCCGGAGCTCGCCTGGCTCGCCGAGCAGCTCAACGCCGGGACGGCGGCAGGGGAGCCTGCCGCCTAGAGCGCTCGAAAACGCTCTAGAGCGATTCGCTCGCCTGCAGCGTGTTGATGCGGGAGACGGTCTCCGGCGGCAGCGGCGGCGGGTTCGGCCCCTCGGCCGCCTCGATCAGCAGCTTGTCGGTCGCCGGCTCCAGCACATTGATCAGGGTCGCCAGGAAGGTCTTCGAATCAAGGCCGGCCGGGATCGGCTCCAGCACGTCGATGACGATGGTGCCGGGAAAGCGCAGGAAGCTCTGGCGCGGCCAGTAGAGGCCGGAATTCATCGCGATCGGCACCACCGGCACCTTCAGCTCGCGATAGAGATGGATGATGCCGAATTTGTAGTCCGGCGGCGATCCGGCGGTCCGGCGCGTGCCTTCCGGGAACAGGATCACCTGGCGGCCGTGTTCGACGGCTTCCTTCGAATCGGCTGCGAGCTTGCGGAGCGCCTTCGAGCCGCCGGCGCGGTCGACCGGGATCATGCCAGCCTTCCACGTGTACCAGCCGAACAGCGGGATCCACATCAGCTGCCGCTTCATCACATAGGTCGGATCGTCGAGCAGATGGAACAGCGCCATCGTCTCGAAGGCGGACTGGTGCTTGGGCGCGATCAGGCCGCCGCCCTTGGGCAGGTTTTCCGCGCCGCGGATCTCGATCTTCGTGCCTGCGAACACGCGCAGCGCCCACATCGACGAGGCGGTCCAGAACTTGACCACCGCGATCGCGGCCCGGTGCGGCAGGAAGAAAAAGAACGGAAGCGTCACGGCGAGGATGATCGCCATGATCAGGTAGAACGCGACCTGGAAGAGCAGTGAGCGAAGGATCAACATGAGCGGTTCTACGTCGGCGTCGAGAAATACGGCGTCAGCGCAGGATCCCGCCCGCTGTCGCGTGGGTGATCGTGTCCGCCGCCAGCGCGGTCACGCTTTCCCCCCGCGGCGTCTCGAAGGCGAGCCGCGCACGAGCGAGCGTATACTTCACGTACTCGCTCAGGAGAAGCTTTACTGACGCGGCGTGTCGCCACCATCGGTCCATTTCGAGCTGTTTGTTCGAAACGGGGTAGGGAATGAGCTGCACGTCGGGCATCGCGCGGGTCAGCTCCACCATGCTTCGGGGCATGTGATAGTCGCTGGTCACGATGATCAGCGAGCGGATGCCCTCCTTCTCGACCCAGGCCCGCGTCTCGTCGGCGTTGCCGATCGTGTTGCGCGCCGCATGGCCGAGATCGACGCGCTGGTCGAGCACGATATTCGAGGCGCGTTCGACCGCGCGGGCGATGTCGTGGCGGCCGACCGCCGGATTGACGCCGGAGATCAGCAGCTTCTCGGCCCGGTTGTCGCGCAGCAGCGCCAGCGCACCGTCGATGCGCGCCGTGCCGCCGGTCAGCGCCACGATGCCCTGGGCGGTGACGTCGGTGGGCGCGTTGAAATTGGCGACCTGCTGGGCGAAGCGAGCGAAATCGATGCCGGCGACCGAGCCGGCGATGGCGACCAGCAGCAGCACCGTGACCAGGGGACGGCGACCGGGCGCCGGATGCCGGTGGGAAGGGTCGGTCGAGCGGCCGCGCGCGATGGCGCCGGCGTAGTTCCGTCGGCCGAGATCCCTATCGGTTTGGGCCGCGTCAGTCATGATGGCGAGGATGAGGGTCGATTGCGGCCAAGAGTTGGCACGGCCAAGCATTGCGCATTGCGACTCTGGACATCGGGACCGGGTCGGAATCCAAGGCTGCGGGGCTCCGCGAGGGGAACAAGGGCACGCTCATTCGATCGAGGCCAGGTGGCGATAGACGGTAAGTCGCGAGGTGATCGCTGTCATCACGCCGATCAGGAGCGCGATCACCAGTGCGCCGAGATAGCCGGTCGGGCCGATCGCGAAGCGGCCGAACAGGGCCGACACCTGGTCCCCCTCCGGCGTTGCGATCGACCGGCCGATAAAGAAGGAGAGGACGGCGAACAGCGCCGCCGCGCCCGAGGCGCCGAGCAACCCGCCCTTCAGGCCGAGGAACAGGAAGTGGCGCTGGAACTCGCGGGCAATGAAACTGGCCTCCGCGCCGACATAGTGCAGGACGGAGACGATGTCGCGATTGGAGGCCATGGCGCCGCGCGTCGCGAAAATGACGGACAGGACCGTGGCGATGAAGACGAGGCCGAGAATCGAGACGCCGATGATCACCGTGGCGTTGGCCATGGTCTTCAGCCGGTCGGTCCAGCTGCGGTGATCGTCGAGGCTGGCGCCCTTCACCTCGGTGTTGAGGCGGGCGGCGAGCGCGACCAGGTCGACGGCGTCGGGATCGGACAGCTCGACGACGATCAGATGCGGGATCGGCAGGTCGGCCATGTCGAGGCCGCTGCCGAGCCAGGGCTCCAGCAGCTTGGCGTTCTCCCAGTCCTCGAGCGCGCGCGCCGAGGCGACGCCGGGCATCGAGGCGGCGATGGCGGAGGCCTTGTCCGCCTCGGCCTTGGTGTCGACGCCGTCGACCGGGCGGACCTGGATGGTGACCTCGCGGACGATATCGTCCTGCCAGGCGAGCGAGGCGTCGCGCACCAGCGAGACGGCGCCCAGCGTCAGGCAGGCGAGGAAGCTCATGATCGCGATGACGATCATCAGCGACCGTCCGGCGATCGACTGCGCCGGCACGATCGGCGCCGAAACGGCTCCGGCGGCGCGCGCGCGGCGGCGCGACGGAAGGAAGATGCCGAGGATGCGGCTGAAGATGCCGGGGCGCGGCGGGGAGAGGGTCCGGTCAGTCATAAATCGACAACCGCCCTTCATGGAGCACGAGACGGCGGGCATCGAACTGGTTCATCAACCCGATGTCGTGGGTGGCGATGACAACCGAGGTGCCGAGACGGTTCAGTTCGACGAAGAGCCGGAGCAGCCGCTTGGCGAGCGGCGGATCGACATTGCCGGTCGGCTCGTCGGCGAGCAGGATTTCCGGCTGGCCGATCAGCGCGCGCGCGATCGCGGCGCGCTGCTTCTCGCCGCCGGAGAGGATCGGCGGCAGCGCCTGCACGCGGTCGCCGAGGCCGACCCATTTCAGGAGCTCGATGACATCGGCGCGATAGCTCGATTCCTCGCGGCCGAGCACGCGCAGCGGCAGCGCGACATTTTCGAACGTGGTCAGGTGATCGAGCAGGCGGAAATCCTGGAAGACGACGCCGACGCGGCGGCGCAGCGCCGGCAACTCGCCCTTGGGCAGGGTGACGACGTCGCGGTCGAACACGGTGATCAGGCCGCGCGTCGGCTTCAGCGACATGCAGAGCAGGCGCAGCAGCGTCGACTTGCCGGCGCCGGAGGGGCCGGTCAGGAACTGGAACGATTTCGGCGCGATCTGGAAGGAGAGGTCGCGCAGGACCTCGGCTCCCATGCCATAACGCAGGCCGACATTTTCGAAGCGGATCACCGTCTGTTTCCTGTTTCCGCTCTCTCGGCCGGACCAGCCGCCCTTCGCACTGCGCTCGATGTCGGCGCCAAAGATCCGGCGTCGATTCGCACAGAATGTCAGGTTCAGCGTTAACGAGTTGTTAGCGATGCCCGGCGGATTGGGCGTTCGGGCAGCATATGGCATCCGATCAAGGCAAAGCAGCGGCACGGAAGCCCGGCAAACGGCCTCGTCATCGCCCCGGGTGGTCCCGGTGCACGGCGCTCCGGGCCGTTTCGACGCGTTTGGCTCGTTTCCGGTGACATTCGGCCCGTCCCCGACTATGAGAACGGTTTCCCGGGCCTTAGCGTCTGGGGCGAGTTTCCTGGTGCGCCCGTCCCCGCGTCCCCGGCGATCCGATCAACGAAGGAAAGAATTGATGCCAGTTGTCCGTGGCCGGTCGATCCGGGTCCTCTACGACATTCCCGAAATCGCCGCGCGCAACGCCGAACTCGCCACCGAGATCGCCGCGGCCGGCTACCGCGACCTGCTGGTCATCTCGATCCTGAAGGGCAGCTTCGTCTTCGCCGCCGACCTGATCCGTGCCCTGCACGCGGCCGGCATGGCGCCCGAGGTCGAGTTCATCTCGCTGTCGAGCTACGGCGCCGGCACCACGTCTTCGGGCGCGGTGCGAGTCGTCAAGGACATCGAGAGCGAAGTCGCCGGCCGGGATGTCCTGCTGATCGACGACATACTCGAATCCGGCCGCACGCTCGATTTCGCCCGCAAGCTGATGCAGGAGCGGGGCGCCGCCCGCGTCGGCGTCGCCGTTCTGCTCGACAAGCCCGGCAAGCGGGTCGCCCCGATGGACGCCGATCATGTCGGCTTCGTCTGCCCGGACCTGTTCGTCGTCGGCTACGGCATGGACGTGGCGCATGCCTTCCGCGAGCTGCCCTTCGTCGGCGTCGTCGAGGAATAGCTCGAATTGCCCCGTCAGAGGTCACGATCTGTTTAGGCGAATCGAGGATGATCCCGGTCTGATCGTTTGAATGATGGTCCGGACCGGGAAGTTTCGTCCGGAGGACCATGCTCCGGGACGGAACTTGATGGCGCGGATTTTGGTGACCGAAGACGACGACGCGGTGCGGATGTTCGTATCGCGGGCGCTCATGCTCGACGGCCATGAGGTCATGACGGCCGAGGACGGCGAGAACGCACTCGACGTGCTCATCCAGGAGAAGGGCGATTTCGACCTTCTCCTCACCGACATCAAGATGCCGATCATGGACGGCATCGCGCTGACCCATGCAGCGGCGTCGCAATATCGCGATCTGACCATCCTTCTGATGACCGGCTTCGCCGATCAGCGCGAACGCGCCGATGGGCTGATGGAGCTGGTCTACGACGTCGTCAACAAGCCGTTCTCGCTGGCCGAGATCCGCCACGTCGTCAAATGCGCGCTCAACGCCAATACGCCGCGCGCCGCGGTGGCGTAACCACGCTGTCGTCCGCTTCCTGACGGAATTCGAACCGAAGCAAGACCCTCACCCAACCCTCTCCCGCAGGCGGGCGAGGGCTTTGGGCGTTGTCTTCATCGATTGTCGGCGAATGGCACCGGCGATCTCCCTCTCCCGCGAGCGGGTTGGGGTGAGGTGCGTTCCGGAAAACCTCAGTACTTCTGCAGCAGGCGTTCCAGATAGTCGCGCTCGATCAGCGGCCGGGCGGTGTCGCCGAGCCGCTTGCGGATCATGTCGAGGATCTCGCGGGCGCGCTGCGTGTCGATCGCATCCGGCACCTTGACCAAGGAGCCGAGATCCGTGCCGCGCCCCTGCTGCTGGCGGCCGAGCGGGTCCTGGCCGGGCATCGGACCGCCCTGGCGGTTGCCGCTGCCGTTCTGGCGCGCCATCTGGTCGGCGAGGTTGCGGGCGCCTTCGCGCAGCGCCTGAAGGGCCTGGCCCTGCGGGCCCACGGCCTGGCCGGGCGCGCCTTCGCCGAGCTGATCGGCGGCGTCGCCCATCGACCGGTCGGCCTGGCCGAGCTTGCCGTCCGGCTGCATGCCCTGCTGCTGCATGGACTGCTGCAGCTCCTGCAGCATCTTCTGCAGGCTCTTCTGGCCTTCGCGCAGCTGCTGCAGCGCCTGCTGGCGCTCTTCCGGCGTCATCGGCTGCGCCTCGGCGCCGCTGCCGTCGGTATCCGGGTCCAGCTTGAAGGTCTGGTCCATCAGTTTCTGCTGGCGCTGGATCATCTCGCCCAGCTTGTCGAGCGCCTGGTTCATCTCGCCGTTCTGGCCCTGCCGGCCCTGCTGCGAGCGGGTCGCCTCGAGGTTCTCCAGCATCTGCTGCAATTGGCTCAGCATCTGCTTGGCTGCGTCGCGCGAGCCTGTCTTCGCCAGGTTCTCGATCTGGTCCATCATCTTCTGCAGGTCTTCGGGTCGCAGCACCTGCGCGTTTGGATCCATCGGCTGCTGGTTCGCCTGCGGATTGCGCTCGGCGTCGCGCGCCAGCGCTTCCAGATATTTGTCCATGGCGGCGCGCAGGTCCTGCATCGCCTTTTCGAGCTCGGCGTCGGGAGCATTGTTCTCGATCGCCTTGCGCAGCGCCTCCTGGGCAGCGCGCAGATCCTGCGCGGCGAGCGACAGGTCGCCATCCTCGATGCCGAGCGCGATCTCCCACAGGAAATCGACGGTTTCGGTGAGGTCGGCGTCGCTGCGCGCGCCGGTCAGCCGGTGATAGGCGGCGCGGAGCGCCAGATAGGCGCCATTCTGCTGGAACTTGTCGGGATCGAGCGTCAGCGCGTCGAGCGCCATGGCGACGGCAGGCGCCTTGTTGGCGTCGAGGGCGAGGTTGCGCCGCTGCTCGACGACGGCGCGGGCGAGCGGATTGTTGAACGGGCGCTGCGGCAGCACGAATTCGACCGGCGCGCTTTCGCCGGTCTGGCCGGCCTCGTCTTTGGCGACCAGCCGCATCTTCACCTTGGCGCCGGCCCAAGGATGGGCGGAGAGGTCCCGGATCGTCTCGCCCGTGCCTTCGCGCATGCGGAAGCGCGGCAGGTTGAGCGGTAGCTCCGGGGCGGTGACCAGCGGCCGGCTGCCATCCGCCGTTTCCGGATCGGCGGCGCCGAGGATCGCGTTGGCGCCGACGACGCCGTAGTCGTCGTGCAGCGCATAGGCGAGCGAGAGAGCGCCGCTCGCCGTCGAGCCGGGATCGCGGGTGAGTTCGATCGAGGGCGGCGCATCGGGCTGGACAGCGAAGGACCAGGAAAGCAGCGGCCGGCCGTCGCGCGAGATGGTCAGCGCGCTATCCGTCGAGAGCGTCAGCTTGCGCTCAGCTGACGGCGCCGTAGCGTCGTCACTGTTGGCGGCGTTGACCTTGGTAGCCTTGGCAGGCTCGACCGCGTCGAAGCCGATCGGCTGGCCGTTCGTCGTGCTCGCCTCGGCGCCGAGGTCCGGCTGCGACGGCATGCGGAGCGTGACGACGGAGCCCTCGGGCACGCGAACCGGCGCGTTGGGATCGAGATTGGCGGGGCGGCTGCTGTCGCCGGTCAGGAAGATCGGGGGACGTCCCGTATAGGCGGGCGGCGTCACCCAGGCGTCGATGCGCGGCGGCGCCTCGCTGGCCGTCGCGCCCGGCCGCGCCGCGTCGAGAATGCGGTCGAGCCGGTCCGGCCCGGCCATCAGGAAGGCGACGATGAGGACGAGGGGAACCAGGAAGCGAAGCGCGTAGGGATCGAGCCGGTTCATGCCGGGGGAGGGCAGCCCGGCCTTGAGGCGGTCGAGCTTCTCCAGCAGGCGGAGCCTGTGCGCCTGCCACAGCGAGCGGGTCAGCGGGTCGTCGGTCGGTTGCGAGAGCCGGTCGCCGAAGGCGGTCGCCGGGCGATGCGGCTCGGCGCTTTCGCGCGCGACCCGGGCCAGAGCCTCGTCCGGCGTCGGCATCGGCAATCGCGCCACGCGCAGGATCAGCCAGACATAAGCGATCCCGAACAGAGCCAGGACGCCATAGCGCAGGGGATCGGCCAGCCGCGACCAGAGGCCGAACCAGGAGAGGATGAGGAAAAACCCGGCGAGGCAGAGGAGCGGCACCAGCCGCGGCCACAGTGCTTCCCACAGAAGCACCAGCCGCGCCCGTCCGGTCGCCCGTGCGATCCGTCGTTGCGCGGCCTGCTCGACCGAATGGGGCAGATCCCGTCCGGTCTCCGCTCCGCTCCTGTCCGCCGTGCCGCCCGCGGGCTCGGTCATCGTCGCTCCGTCTCGTCCATCACGCCCGCCGCCCTAGCCACTGTAGCAACTGTAGTTGGGACGGGCGAGCCTTCCGACAAGGTTTAGCGATCAACTGCGGCTGCAGCGAGACCGGCACGCACGCGTCGGACGCGCGCGCGTGCCGAGTGTCTCGTGCAAGATCCCTTCATCGTTTCATGGAAACGATGAAGGGATCTAACGATTTGTTTGGTCGCGTTTTCTTCACGCGAACCGGCATCCACTTCGCTCGAAAACGCTCTAGCGCATGCCGCCGGATGCAAGCAGCAGCTCGCCCGTCAACCAGCCCGAATCGGGAGAGGCGAGGAATACGGCGATCGTGCCGATATCGCCCGGCTGGCCGAGCCGTCCAAGCGGCGTCTGCGCGACCATCTGCTTCTCGAGATCGCTGCCGATCACGCCGGCTGCGTGCGTGCCCTCGGTCTCGACACCGCCCGGATTGATCGAGTTCACGCGGATGTTCTTGCCCGCGAGCTCCTTGGAGAGCACATGCGTGATCGCATCGACCGCGCTCTTGGTGGCGGTGTAGATCGACGAATTCGGCATCGGCAACTGGCTGATCGTCGAGCCGATGTTGATGACGCTGCCGCCCTCGGCGCCGAAATGCTTCACGCCTTCCTTGGTCGTGAGCAGGAGGCCGAGCACGTTGGTGTTGAACTGCCGGTGGAACTCGTCCTCGGTGACGTCTTCGAGCGCCCCGAACTGGTAGACGCCGGCATTGTTCACCAGGATGTCCAGCGAGCCATAGGCCGTCTTCGCCTCGGCGAAGAGCCGCGCCACGTCGGCGGACTTCGAGACGTCTCCCTGCACGGCGACGGCCTTGCCGCCCTTGCTTTCGATCTCCGCGACGACGCGGTCGGCGCCTTCCTTGCTAGAGGCGTAGTTGACCACGACCGAGGCGCCGGCGGCAGCCAGTTCCTTGGCGATGCCTGCCCCGATGCCCTTCGATGCGCCCGTTACGACCGCTACCTTGCCTGTCAGTTTGCTCAACTCATTTGCTCCTGTTGGTATGAGTCGATTAGACAGTTAGATAAGTATCTAATCATTACAAGAGCGCGATCGGGCGATAATCGCGTCGTCGATCAAATCTGGGAGAGCTGGGCGAGGTAGGCGTCGAGCACGTCGCGGCGCAGGACCAGGCTCGCGAACTTGCCCTCGCGGACGATCTCGATCAGTCCCGCGGTTTCCAGTTCCTTCAGGTGATGCGAAATGGTGGCGGCGCTGACCTGGTGGTTCTGGACGACGCAGCTGCACGCTATCGACCCGCCGACGGCGCCGAGTTCCTTCAGGATCTGGTAGCGGCGCGGCTCGGCCAGCGCCTTCGAGATCAACACGACCTGCCGGTCGCTGAGGCGCGGCGGCTCGGAGCGCTGGGCAGGGTCGGGATCGAGGGGAAACGCGTCGGCGTTGGTCATCTCCCCTCCAATATCGGCATTGTGCGGCAAATTGGCAATCGCCGCCGCCCAGCGGCGGCGAAGCCGGAGTCGGTCTATTCCGCCTGCCAGGGCGCGGGCTTGTCCATGCCGATCAGGTCGTCATAGGTCTGGCGCGGGCGGACAACAGCGAAGTCGCCGCCGTTGACGAGCACCTCCGCGGCGAGCGGCCGGGTGTTGTAGCTCGATCCCTGCACCGCGCCATAGGCGCCGGCGGTCATCACGGCGATCAGGTCGCCGGGCTCGACGGCGGCCATGGTGCGGTCGAGCGCCAGATAGTCGCCCGTCTCGCAGACGCCGCCGACGACGTCGGCGAAGATCTCGCGCGTACCCGGCTTCGGCACCGCGACCGGCTGGATGTCGTGATGCGCCTCGTAGAGGGTCGGGCGGATCAGGTCGTTCATGCCGGCGTCGACGATGACGAAGGTCTTGGCGGCGCCTTCCTTCACATAGACGACCTCGGAGACGAGGATGCCGGCATTGCCGACGATCATCCGGCCCGGCTCGAACAGGATCCTGGCGCCGAGATTGCCGAGGCGCTTGCGCACGATCGCCGCATAGGCGGTGGGATCCGGCGGCGTGGCCTCGCTCAGGCGATAGGGGATGCCGAGACCGCCGCCCGCGTCGACATGGTCGATCTGGTGGCCGTCGGCGCGGAGGTCGCGAACCAGGTCGGCGAGCAGCCCATAGGCCGCGTCATACGGCTCCATGTCGGTGATCTGGCTGCCGATATGCATGTCGACGCCGGCGACGCGAAGGCCGGGCAAGGTCGCTGCATGGGCGTAGACCTCGCGGGCGCGCTCATACGGAATGCCGAACTTGTTCTCGGACTTGCCGGTGGTGATCTTGGCGTGGGTCTTGGCATCGACGTCGGGATTGATGCGCAGCGAGATGGTCGCGGTCTTGCCCTTGGCGGTCGCGATCTCGGAAATCCGCTCCAGTTCCGGCTCGGATTCGACGTTGAAGCAGAGGATGCCGGTATCGAGCGCCAGCGCGATCTCGCGCGCCGTCTTGGCGACGCCGGAGAAGACGATCTTTTCCGGCGGGCAGCCGGCGGCCAGCGCCCGGCGCAGTTCGCCTTCCGAGACGACGTCCATGCCGGCGCCCTCGGCGACCAGCGTCTTCAGCACCGCCTGGTTGGAATTCGCCTTCACGGCGTAGCAGACCAGCGTGTCGAGCCCGGCCAGCGCCTCGCGGAAAACGCGAAAGTGGCGGGTCAGCGTCGCGGTCGAATAGCAGTAGAACGGCGTGCCGACGGCGGCGGCGATATCGGCGATCGCCACGTCCTCGGCGTAGAGCGCGCCGTCGCGATATTCGAAATGGTTCATTTCAGGGTCAACCCTCGGTCGTCATCCCGGGCCTGACCCGGGATCCATTCAGCCGTGGCCCGGTCGGAGAGAACTCCCCAGGCTTCGGCGGGATGGATTCCCGCTTTCGCGGGAATGACGGCAATCAAATGGTGGTTTGCAGCGCCGCCTGTTCCCGGAGGGTTCAGAGCAGCTTGTCGATCCATAGCGACCGGTCCGGTACGGCCGGTTTGGAGACGTCGGGTTTCTTGCCGTCGGGGCCGGGATGCTCGGCGGAGAGCGCCTGCGGGCCGCCCGGCGGCGGCTCCGGCGGGCCCTTCACACCGCAACCGGCAAGCGCCAGGGCGGCGGTCATAAGAAGAATTCGGGCAGCAAGGGCCAAGGCGGCGTCTCCTGAGGGCATTCGGCGGCGCATCTTATCCGATCGCGCCGCCGCGTCATTGCCAAAATCGGCGGGGTTCAGGCCTTCGTTTCACGGGCCAGCGCCCGCTGCCAGCGCTTCGCCTGCGACCGCACATTCTTCGGCGAGGTGCCGCCATAGGAGGTGCGGCTGCGGACCGACTTGTCGACGGTCAGCACCGAATAGACGGCGTCGGTGATGGCCGGATGCACGGCCTGCATCTCGGCGAGCGTCACCTTGGTGAGCTCGACGCCGCGCTCGGACGCGATGGCGACGATGCGGCCGGTGACGTGGTGGGCGTCGCGGAACGGCATGTTCAGTTCGCGCACCAGCCAGTCGGCGAGATCGGTCGCCGTGGCGAAGCCCGAGCCTGCCGCCTTCTTCAGATTGGCGGCTTCCGGCTCCATGTCGAGGACCATGCCGGTGGTGGCGGCGATCGCCAGCTCCAGGCTCTCGAACGCGTCGAAGGCCTGTTCCTTGTCTTCCTGCATGTCCTTCTGATAGGCGAGCGGAAGACCCTTCATGACGATCTGCAGCGCCGTCTGGGCGCCGATGATGCGGCCCGTCTTGGCGCGCACCAGCTCGGCCGCGTCCGGGTTGCGCTTCTGCGGCATGATCGACGAGCCGGTGGTGAACTTGTCGGAGAGCTTGATGAAGCGGAACTGGGCCGACGACCAGATCACGATCTCTTCGGCGAAGCGCGAGAGATGGATGGCGCAGAGGCTCGCCGCCGCCAGCGCCTCGATGACGAAGTCGCGGTCGGAGACGCTGTCGAGCGAATTCGCCGTCGGCCGGTCAAAGCCGAGCGCTGCCGCCGTCTGGAAGCGGTCGATCGGGAACGACGTGCCGGCGAGCGCCGCGGCGCCGAGCGGGTTCTCGTTCAGGCGCTTGCGGGCGTCCTGGAAGCGGCCGCGATCGCGGCCGATCATCTCGACATAGGCGAGGAGGTGATGGCCGAAGGTGACCGGCTGGGCGCTCTGCAGATGCGTGAAGCCCGGCATGACCTGGCCGGCATGGGCGAAGGCCTTGTCGGCAAGGGCTACCTGGAGCTCGCGCAGCGCCGCGTCGAGCGCGTCGATCGTGTCGCGGACCCAGAGCTTGAAGTCGGTCGCGACCTGGTCGTTGCGCGAGCGGGCGGTGTGCAGCCGGCCGGCGGCGTCGCCGATCAGTTCCTTCAGGCGCGACTCGATGTTGAGGTGGATGTCCTCGAGCGCGCGGGAAAATTTGAACTCGCCCGCTTCGATTTCGCGCAGGATGGTGTCTAGACCTGCCACGATCTTTTCGGCATCGTCCGCGCCAAGGATGCCCTGGCGGGCGAGCATGGCAGCATGCGCCTTCGAACCGGCAATGTCCTGGCGGTAGAGCTTCTGGTCGAAACCAATCGACGCGTTGATCTCTTCCATGATGGCGGCCGGACCTTCGGAGAAGCGGCCGCCCCACATCGAATTGCTCATGTACCCTCTCTTGGAGGCAGGACGGAATGAATGAGACGCGCGGTCAATCGCGGCGGTGGACGGTAATCGGCCTTGCCGCGATCGCAGGCATCGCAGTGGGAGTCGCGGCGGTATACGTGACGGAGACCCGGAAAGGCAACGCCGTCGTTGAATGGTCGGGCGTCGACTGCGCCCCGGCGGTCAAGGCGGCAGGGCTGCTCGCGCCCTTCGCCAAGGGCGAGGTCGCGGCGTTCCGCGTCGCCAGCGAGCCGACGCTGCTCGGCGACCTGTCGTTCCAGAACGCCAGCGGCGACAAGGTCTCGATCGCCGATTTCGCCGGCAAGACGGTGCTCCTGAACCTCTGGGCGACCTGGTGCGCGCCCTGCCGGCAGGAGATGCCGGCGCTCGACCGGCTCGACGCGGCGCATGAGGGCAAGGATTTCTCGGTCGTCGCTGTCTCGATCGACACGCAGGACCCTGCCAAGCCGAAGGCATTCCTGGAGGAGATCGGCGTCAAGTCGCTCGGCTTCTACGGCGATCCCACAACCGGCATCTTCTCCGGCCTGAAGGGCAAGGGCTTGGCGGTCGGCCTGCCGACGACGGTGCTGATCGACGGCAAGGGATGCGCGCTCGGCGTGATGTCCGGCCCGGCCGAATGGGATTCGGACGACGCCAAGGCGCTGATCAAAGCGGCGCTCGGCGAGGCCTGATGTGAGTTCGAGGGCTTCCGGACCCTCATCCCGACCCTCTCCCGCAAGCGGGAGAGGGAGCGCCGCGCCCCGCCTCCACACCGACACCACTTCGGCCGAAAAAGCCCTCGCCCGCTTGCGGGAGAGGGTTGGGTGAGGGGCTTGCTTGCGTCTGACCGTCGCTTCAGCGCGTCGGGACGGGGTGCTCGCCGCGATAGTCGTAGAAGCCGCGATTGGTCTTGCGGCCGAGCCAGCCGGCCTCGACATATTTCACCAGGAGCGGGCAGGGGCGGTACTTCGAATCCGCCAGGCCCTCATAGAGCACCTGCATGATCGACAGGCAGGTATCGAGGCCGATGAAATCGGCGAGCTGCAGCGGGCCCATCGGATGGTTGGCGCCGAGCTTCATCGCCGTGTCGATCGCGTCGACCGAGCCGACGCCCTCGTAGAGAACGTAGATCGCCTCGTTGATCATCGGCAGCAGGATGCGGTTGACGATGAAGCCTGGGAAATCCTCGGAAACCGTCGAGGTCTTGCCGAGCTGGCCGACATAGGCCTTCGACGCCTCGAAGGTCTCGTCGCCGGTGGCGATGCCGCGGATCAGCTCCACCAGCTGCATGACCGGGACGGGGTTCATGAAATGGATGCCGATGAAGCGCTCGGGCCTGTCGGTCGCCGAGGCAAGGCGGGTGATCGAGATCGACGAGGTGTTGGTGGCGAGCATCGCCTCCGGCTTCAGGGCCGGGCAGATGCCGGCGAAGATCTTGCGCTTGGTCTGCTCGTCCTCGGTCGCCGCCTCGATGACGAGATCGCAGGTTCCGAGCGCGTCGACGCTGACGGCCGGCTTGACGCGGGCCAGCGCTGCCTTGCGGTCGTCCTCGCTGATGCGGCCGGAATGCACCTGGCGCGAGAGATTGCCGTCGATGGTGGCGAGGCCCTTGCGGACCCGTTCCTCGGCGAGGTCGTGGATGAAGACCTCGTAGCCGGCAAGCGCGCTCACATGGGCGATACCATTGCCCATCTGACCGGCTCCAATGACGCCGATCGTCTTAATCGCGGTGCTCATGCCCCAAGGGCTCCTTTGTCGTCTCGAACGGAATGCGGGTCTGAAAAACGATGCGGCCGTGCACGATGACCGGGAGGTCAGTCGAGCACGGCCGGCGGGATTGTCAACCGGTCTTGGTAAACGCTTAGTTTCCGAGCGCCTTGGTCAGGGCCGGCACGACCGTGAAGAGATCGTCGACGAGGCCATAATCGGCGACCTGGAAGATCGGCGCGTCGCCGTCCTTGTTGATCGCGACGATGACCTTCGAGTCCTTCATGCCGGCGAGATGCTGGATCGCGCCCGAGATACCGACGGCGATGTAGAGCTCCGGCGCCACCACCTTGCCGGTCTGGCCGACCTGCCAGTCGTTCGGCGCGTAGCCGGCGTCGACCGCGGCGCGCGAGGCGCCGATGGCGGCCTTGAGCTGGTCGGCGAGCGGGGCGATCACCTCCTGGAACTTCTCGGCCGAACCGAGGGCGCGGCCGCCGGAAACGATGACGCGGGCCGAGGCCAGTTCCGGACGGTCGGAGACGGAGAGATCCGCGCCGACGAAGCGGGAGAGGCCGGCATCGGCAGGGGCCGCGATCGTCTCGACCGGGGCGCTGCCGCCGGTCGCTGCCGCCGGGAAGGCGGCGATGCGGACGGTGACGACCAGCTTCTTGTCGCTCGACTGAACCGTCTCGACGGCGTTGCCGGCATAGATCGGACGCTCGAACGTATCCGGAGCCACCACCTTGGTGATTTCCGAGACCTGCATCACGTCGAGCAGCGCCGCGACGCGCGGCGCGACGTTCTTGCCGGTCGATGTCGCCGGGGCGACGATCGCGTCATACTTGTCGGCGAGCGAGACGACCAGGTCGGCGAGCGGCTCGGCGCGGCGATTGGCGAGGCTCTCGCCATCGGCGAGCAGCACCGTGCGCACGCCCGCAAGCTGCGCCGCCGCGTCCGCCGCGGCCTTCGCCTGGTGGCCGGCGACGAGGATATCGACCGGCTTGCCGAGCGCCAGCGCGGCGCTGAGCGCCTTCGCGGTCGCCTCGTTCAGATGCGCGTCGTCATGTTCCGCGATGATCAGCGTCGCCATCTCAGAGTACTCCCGCCTGCTTGAGCTTCGCGACCAGTTCGTCGACGGAGCCAACCTTGACGCCGGCCGTGCGGCCCGACGGCTCGACCGTCTTGAGCACGGTCAAACGCGGCGCGGCGTCGACGCCGAGCGCCTCCGGCGTCGTCTCGTCGAGCGGCTTCTTCTTCGCCTTCATGATGTTCGGCAGCGAAGCGTAGCGCGGCTCGTTCAAGCGCAGATCCGTGGTGACGATCGCCGGCAGCTTGAGCTGCAGGGTCTCGAGGCCGCCGTCGATCTCGCGCGTCACGTCGACCGTGCCGTCGCCGATCACGACCTTCGAGGCGAAGGTCGCCTGGGGCCAGCCGAGCAGGGCGGCCAGCATCTGGCCGGTCTGGTTCGAATCGTCGTCGATCGCCTGCTTGCCGAGGATGACGAGGCCGGGCTGTTCGGTGGCGATGACCGCCTTCAAGAGCTTCGCGACCGCGAGGGGCTCGACGCTGGCGGCGTCGGTCTTCACCAGGATGGCGCGATCCGCGCCCATGGCAAGGCCGGTGCGCAGCGTTTCCGCCGACTTGTCGGAGCCAATGGAGACGACGACGACTTCCGTCACCTTGCCCGCTTCCTTCAGACGCAGAGCCTCTTCGACGGCGATTTCGTCGAAGGGGTTCATCGACATCTTGACGTTGGCAAGATCAACGCCGGTGCCATCCGGCTTGACGCGGATCTTGACGTTGGTGTCGACCACCCGCTTAACGGGCACGAGGATTTTCATCTTGGTGATTATCCTTTCGCTGCAGCGATTTGCGGAGCGTTTGGCGCGGGACCGTACTGGCGGGTTCGCCGGGAGTCAACGCAACTCCGGCAGGCTGGAATGGCTCAAACCACAGGGTCGACCGGCAGCGCCTCGTCCGCCTGCCGCGCCAGCAGCGGCACGCCGGGCCTGCGCATGAACAAGACCAGGATTGTGCCCATCAACAGGCCGCCGAGATGCGCCGCCCAGGAGATCTCGCCCGGCGCGCCGAAGAGGAAATTGTAGATCTGCAGCAGGATCCAGAAACCGAGCACCCAGACGGTCCTGAGCCGTATCGGAATACGGAACAGCAGCAGGATCCAGATTTTTACGCGAGGATGCAGCAGCAAATAGGCGGCGATCACGCCGGCGACCGAGCCGGAGGCGCCGATCAGGGCGATATCGGAGCCGGGCTCGACCGCGACATGCGCCAGCCCGCCGCCGATCGCGCACAGGAAATAGAAGATGATGAAGCGGACATGCCCCATCGCGTCCTCGACATTGTCGCCGAAGACCCAGAGGAACAGCATGTTGCCGGCAAGGTGCCAGATGTCGCCATGCAGGAAGGACGAGGTGACGAAGGTCAGATATTCCGGCGCGTGGAAGATGCCGGGCGTGCGGATGTGGATGCCGGCGAGCGTCGACGGAATCAGGCCGAACGCCATCACCGACGCGGCTTCGGCATCGGCGTTGCCGGCGCGCTGGTAGATCAGGAAGATCAGGCAGTTCAGGACCACGAGCCCGCGCGTGACCCACGGAAAGCGGATGTAGCGGAGCGGATTTTGGTCGTGGAACGGCACGAACATGTGTCGTCCTCAGCGATTCTGACCCGGCACCCACAGGACATCCGTGGCGCCGCGATCATTGACATAGCGCGCCGCCACGAACAGGAAATCGGACAGGCGGTTGATGTAGCGGATCGCGGCGGCGTTGACCGCCTCGCGCGAGGCGAGCTCGACCATCACGCGCTCGGCGCGGCGGGCGACGGTGCGCGCCAGATGCAGATGCGCCGCGGCAGGCGACCCGCCCGGCAGCACGAAGGAGCGCAGCGGGCTCAGCTCGGCGTTGAGCTGGTCGATTTCCGCCTCCAGCCGCTCGGTCTGCGCGTCGACGATGCGCAGCGCCTCGCGTCCAGGCTTCAGACCGGACTCCGGCGTCGAGAGATCGGCGCCGAGGTCGAACAGGTCGTTCTGAATCCGGGCCAGCATCTGATCGAGCGTATCGGTGACGTAGAGACGTGCGGCGCCGATATGGGCGTTCGTCTCGTCGATCGTGCCGTAGCTCTCGACCCGGAGGTCCGACTTGGCCCGACGCTCGCCCGTGACGAGGGCGGTGGTGCCGTCGTCGCCAGTCCTCGTATAGATGCGGGTGAGCGCGACCATCGTTTCCTCAGCGGGCTGCGAAATAGAGGGCGGCCATCATGATCACGACGGCGGCGAACTGCAGCAGGACGCGCAGGCGCATCAGCTTCTGCGAGCGCTCGGGCGAGCCGCCGCGCACCATGTTGAAAAGGCCGAGCAGCAGCACGATGGCAACGGCGCCGAGCGCGATCGGGATCAGGTAGTAGAAAAAGCTGTTCATCGGGCTCTGCTTCGGGAATCGGAAGGGTCCGCTTTTATACGCGCGTTCCGCGAAGACCCGCCATATCGCGAAATGTCGCTCAGTTGAGCCACCAGATAGACGCGTTGAGCACGCTGGCGAAGGCGACCCAGGCCAGATAGGGCGCCAGCATCCAGGCGGATCGGCTATCGATGCGGGAAAACGCGCTCATCGTCGCGATGATGGCGAGAAGGAGCGCCGCGATATCGATCAGCGCCAGACCGGGCGCGTGCAGGCCGAAGAACAGCCCGGACCAGGCGACGTTGAGCACCAGCTGCACGGCGAAGGCAAGCGCCGCCGCCTGCAGCGCCGGGCCGCGACCGAGCACCCAGACCCGCCAGAAGGCGACGGCCATCAGGGCATAGAGCAGCGTCCATACCGGTCCAAAGATCCAGTTCGGCGGGTTGAAGAACGGCTTCTGCAATCCCGCATACCAGGTCGGGATGCTCGGAAGGGTCATCCACGAGCCGAGCACGGCGGCGGCGAAGCAGACGACGAGGCAGATCGCCAGCCGGATCAGCGATCCCGGCGCGAGCCAGCTCTGTGGCCTTCCTGTATCAGCGGAGATCGAACTCATCTGGCTTCCTGTCCCCATGCTCGCGCAACAACAGATCAGCACATTATACGTGCGGATCCGGGGGAAGGTTCCACCTCACGAATTTCGGGCGATCAGCCGATCCATCCATCGCGCCGGCAGCAGGCGTCGCATCGCATCGGCCGCCTTCGTCAGCACGGTCACGCGGTAGCGGATCTTCGGCCGCGGGCTTTCGAGGGCGTGCAGCAGCGCCGTCGTCACCGCCTCCGGGCCGAGCTTGAAGCGCGAGGGGCGGCGGGTGCCGGTCAGGCGTGCCAGCTGCGCCTGATAGTCGGCGCGGTGGATCGAGCCCTCGACGTCGATCGTCTCGCGGAAATTGGCGAGCGCGTTCTGGGTGAAGCGGGTGGCGATCGGGCCCGGCTCGATCAGCGCGACCTCGATGCCGCTGCCGGCGAGCTCGATCCTGAGCGTATCGGTCAGTCCTTCCAGCGCATATTTCGACGCCACATAGGCGCCGCGATATTTGCCGGCGACGAGGCCGAGGATCGACGAGCACTGGACGATGCGGCCATGCCGCTGCGCGCGCATCACCGGCACGATCCGGCGCGTCAGCGTGTGCCAGCCGAAGAAATTGGCCTCGAACTGGCGGCGCAGCACGTCGGTGGTCAGGTCCTCGACCGCGCCGACCTGGCCATAGGCGCCGTTGTTGAAGAGGGCATCGAGTCGGCCGCCCGTCGCCGCGAGCACGGCGTCGGCGCAGGCGTGGATCGAGGCCTCGTCGGTATAGTCCAGGAACAGCGCCTCGACCCCGCTCGCTGCCAGAGTAGCGAGATCGTCCGGCTTGCGCGCCGTGGCGAACACGCGCCACCCGCGCGCCTTCAGCGTCTTCGCCGCGTCGAGGCCGATGCCGGAGGAGGCGCCGGTGATGAGGATCGATCGGGCGTTCATACTGTTCCCTGTGCTTCGGCGGGGCTGGCGCCCGGACTATAGAGCGCGGGCGCGGCCAGCCAAGCGCCAATGCGCCCGGCAGCCGGATCGGCGCGGTTGACCCACCGGGTGAGGATTTCTACTGTCGACAGACGCTTTCCCGCCAGCTCCCGGTATTTCCCCCGATGCCCCGCCGTGCTTTGACCGCGCTCGTCCCGAGAGGATGGGCGGCATGCTGATGATCGGCCGTCTGGCCGAGATCGCCTTCATCATCCTGCCGATCGCCGGGCTGATCACGATTGGCTATGTCGCCGGCTGGACCAAACATCTCGGCGACCGCGCCGCCGACGGGCTGTCGGAATATGTGTTCGGCATCGCCGTGCCGGTGCTGATTTTCAAGACGCTGTCGGAAGCGAAGATGCCGGAGGGCGGCCAGCCGTGGGGCTACTGGATCGCCTATTTCACCGGCGCCTTCATCGTCTTCGGCATCGGCTTCCTCGTCGCGCGGCGGATGTTCGGCCGCGCCCATGTCGAGGCCGTCATGCAGGGTTTTGCAAGCGGCCAGTCCAACACGGTGTTCGTCGGCGTGCCGGTGATCCTCAACGCCTTCGGCAATGAAGGCGCGGTGCCGCTGTTCCTTTTGATCGCCATCCATCTGCCGGTGATGACCACGGCGGCGACGCTCTTCGCCGAGGGTTCGGAGACCGGCATTTCCCGCGCGACGCTCAAGCGGCTCCTGAAGGCGCTGGCGCGTAATCCGATCCTGATCGGCATCTATGCCGGCGCGATCGGCCAGATCGTTGGCATCCAGGCCTCCGGCCCAGCCGGCGAGGTCGTGCGCATGCTCGCCGCCTCGTCGGTCCCCTGCGCGCTGATCTCGATGGGGCTGGCGCTGCGGCGCTACGGCTTCGCCGGCGATCTCAACGCCTCGCTGGTCATCAGCCTGCTGAAGCTCATCCTGCACCCGCTGATCGTGCTTGGCCTTGTCCAGGTCCTGCCGATGCCGCCGGTCTGGGCCGGCGTCGCCGTCGTCTTCGCCGCCATGCCCTGCGGCGTGAATGCCTACCTGCTCGCCAACCACTACAAGGCCGGCGTCGCCAGCACGGCGAGCGCCGTGTCGGTCTCGACCATGCTGAGCCTGTTCACGGTGACGCTCTGGCTCTACGTGCTCGGCGTCGGCTGAGCCGGCGGCAATCCGACGAGCCTTCGGACATCCTCGGCCGTGGCGCCGGACGCGCGCAGCCCGGCGAGCCCCGTCGCCCCTTCCGACTTCGAAAGCTTCTTTCCCGCCTCGTCGCGGATCAGGCCATGATGGCGATAGGTCGGCATGGGGAGGCCGAGCAGCTGCTGCAGCAGCCGGTGCACGCTGGTCGCAGGAAAGAGATCCTCGCCGCGCACGACATCCGTCACGCCCTGCAGGGCGTCGTCGACGACGACCGAGAGGTGGTAGCTGGTCGGGATCTCCTTGCGGGCGATGACGACGTCGCCCCAGAGCGCCGGCGTCGCCGTGACGGTCCCGGTCTCGCCCTCCGGTCCGCTGCCCTGCTCGGTGAAGGCGAGCGGCCCGGCCCGTTCGATCGCCGCGTCCATCTTCAGCCGCCAGGCATAGGGCGCGCCGGATTGGATCCGCGCCCTCGCCTCTGTAGCGGGGAGATCGCGGTCGAGGCCCGGATAGACCGGCGCGCCGTCGGGATCGCGCGGCCAGGCGGGATCGAGCGTGGCGGCGCGGATCTCGGCGCGGGAGAGGAAGCTCGGATAGACGAGGTCCATCGCCCGGAGCCGCTCGAGCGCATCCGCATAGGCGTCGAAATGTTCGGATTGCCGGCGAACCGGCTGCTCCCAGTCGAGGCCCAGCCAGGCGAGATCGTCGAGGATCGATGCCTCGTATTCCGGCCGGCATCGCGTCACGTCGATGTCCTCCATCCGGATCAGAAGCCTGCCTTCCGATGCGCGCGCGAGGTCGCCGTTCAGCAGCGCCGAATAGGCGTGGCCGAGATGCAGAGGGCCGTTCGGGCTCGGGGCAAAGCGGAAGATGCGGGTGAAGCTGCGGGTCATGGGACGTTGGGCGCGACGTCGTGCGGGATGGCGATCAGGGGCTCGCTCTTGCTAGCATGAGGAAGATTCGTTCGCCTGCCTGCTACAGGGATTTTCCATGCTCGATGGTCCGCGCCTCGCTCCGCTTTCCGGCGGCAAGCCCAAGAAACTCGTCGTCCTCCTGCATGGCGTCGGCGCGGATGGGCATGACCTGATCGACATCGGCGCACATTGGGCGCCGCTGTTCCCGGATGCCTATTTCGTCGCGCCGGACGCGCCCGATCCGTCCGATTGGGGCGTCGGCAAGCAGTGGTTCCGGCTCACCGTCCGCGATGCGCATGAATATTGGCAGGGTGCTTCCGCCGCCGCGCCGAAGCTCGACGAATTCCTCGACGCGGAACTGGAACGGCATGGCCTGACCGACGCGGACCTGGCGCTGGTCGGCTTCAGCCAAGGCACGATGATGGCGCTGCAGGTCGGTCCCCGCCGCCCGCACGCGATGGCCGGCATCGTCGCCTATTCCGGCCGCATCGCGGGTCCCGAGCGTCTCGCCGCCGAGGTGAAGAGCCGCCCGCCGGTCCTGCTGGTGCATGGCGCGCTGGACGAGGTCATCCCGATCGCGGCGCTGCAGGAGACCGAGAAGGCGCTGCGCGACGCCGGCTTCGCCGTCGCGGCGATCGAGCGGCCCGGTCTCGGCCACGGCATTGATGAGGCCGGGCTCGTCGCCGGGGCCGGCTTCCTGAACCGCATTTTTGCCACAGCCGAGATCTGATCGACGCGCACGGAAACGTCACCGTTTCAGCGGCTTCACAAGGATGACACAGACCCTGTAGACTATTTTGGCAATCTCGAGGTTCGGCGCGTCTCAACAGAGGAAGCCATGTCTTGACGATAGCCGTGTCGCCCGGCGCACATCCCGCCCTCGTGCTCAATGCCGATTATCGGCCTCTGAGCTATTACCCTCTGTCGCTCTGGTCCTGGCAGGATACGATCAAGGCGGTGTTCCTCGATCGCGTCAACATCGTCTCCGAATATGACGTCGATATCCGCAGCCCGTCCTTCCGGATGCGGCTGCCGAGCGTCGTGTCGCTGAAGAGCTATGTGACGCCGACGCGCAACCCGGCCTTCACCCGCTTCAACGTCTTCCTGCGCGACCGCTTCCAGTGCCAGTATTGCAATGCGCGCGAGGACCTCACCTTCGACCACGTCATCCCGCGCGCCCATGGCGGCACGACGACGTGGGAAAATGTTGTGGCCGCCTGTTCGCCCTGCAATCTGCGCAAGGGCAGCCTGACCTCGGCCGACGCGCGGATGTGGCCGCGCCAGAAGCCGTTCCAGCCCAGCGTTTCCGATCTGCACAACA
The DNA here is from genome assembly GCF_016629525.1 of Kaistia sp. 32K. GTDB lineage: Bacteria > Pseudomonadota > Alphaproteobacteria > Rhizobiales > Kaistiaceae > Kaistia. Next base: position 4,223,567 of record NZ_AP024269.1, on the reverse strand, counting down.
ACGGCCGTGCGTTCCCGCCGAACTATCTGCACGACAGCTGGCTCGATTATCTCTACTGGGATACGGAACTGGATCCCTAGAGCGTTTTCGAGCGAAGCGGGGACCGGTTCGCGTCCAGAAAACGCGACCAAACGAATAGTCCGCCCCAGCCTTCGTCGAGCTCTTGCCGCTTCTCGTTCCCATCACCGACCCCGCCGACCCCCGCATCGCGCCTTATCGCGATGTTCGCGAACGCGACCTCGTCGGTCGCGACGATCACTTCATCGCCGAGGGCGAAGTCGTGCTGCATACCCTGGTGCAGTCGGCCCGCCACCAGCCCGTCTCGCTGCTGCTCGACCAGAAACGCGTCGAAGCGCTTTCTGCGATCCTCGATCGCCTTCGCGACGACGTGCCGGTCTATGTCGCGAACCAGGCCGTGCTCGACGGCATTGTCGGCTTCCATATCCATCGCGGCATCCTGGCGCTCGGCCATCGCGCGCCGCCGCCCTCGGCCGATCAACTGCTCGCCGGCATTGACGGGCGGGCGCTGGTGGTCGTGCTGATGGGGATCTCCAACCACGACAATCTCGGCGGCATCTTTCGCAACGCCGCCGCCTTCGGCGCGCGGGCGGTGCTGCTCGATGCCGATTGCTGCGATCCCTTCTACCGCAAGGCCATCCGCGTCTCGGTCGGCAACACGCTGACCCTGCCGCATGCGCGGCTCGACCGCGCGGAGGATGTCGTGGCGCTGCTGGCGCGGCACGGCTTCCACGCGGTGTCGCTGAGCCCGCAGGGCGCGATCCGGCTTGCCGAGGTGAAGCGGCCGGCCCGGGTCGCGGCCCTGTTCGGAACCGAGGGGCCCGGCCTCGACGCGGCGGTGCTCGCCCGCACGCTGACGGTCCGGATCCCGATGGCGCCCGGCGTCGATTCCTTGAACGTCGCGACGACGAGCGGCATCGTCCTGCACCAGCTGACGCAGGCGGCGGCCGACGAGGCCTAGGCCTCAGCCCTTGCGCAGGCCGGCGCGGAGCAGGGCGGCGGTGACGACGGCGGTGACGACGACGTTCCAGCCGGCGAAGGAAAGGCCGAGGACGCGCAGCGCCGCGTCGGTGCAGCTCACCACCTTCGTCTTGCCGATCTGGGCCAGCAGGTCGCCGGCATTGCCTGTCGTCGCGGTGCCGCCGCCGCAATCGGCGGGGCCAAGCCAGAACTTCCATTCGGCGCCGGCATGGTAGATGGCGAGGCCGAGTCCGACGAGGAAGGCCAGCGCCGCCAGCACCAGCAGGACGCGCGCGAGGCGTTCGAACTTGCCGGCGGCGAGCAACAGGATGGCGACCAGCAGGACCGGCAGGCCGAGATAATAGGGAATGCGCTCCTCGAGGCAGAGCTTGCACGGCGCGTAGCCGCCGAAGATCTGGAAGCCCCAGGCGCCGAGGATCGCCGCGAGGCCGATCACGAAACTGAAGAGGGCGAGCGGCAAGCGGCGGGTCGGGATGCTATCGGCCATGGATATCTCGCTTTGATCGGGGCGCCTGCTTCTAGCCCGGCGATGTCGGGCTTGTCGACGGCCCTGCGATTCACATCCGCGTGGGCGAGCGAGCCGGGGCGGCGTCGCGAGCCGGCGCGCGGGAAAAGGCTGAAAACGCCGTTGCTTCTGCCGCGAGCCTGATTATAGTCGCGCCGTCGCGGGCCGAGCGCCCGCGCGTTGCGGGCGTGGTGGAACTGGTAGACGCGCCGGACTCAAAATCCGGTTCCGAAAGGAGTGTCGGTTCGATTCCGACCGCCCGCACCACCTTCTCTTTTCCAGAAATGACGTATCGCGTTCTGTTGCCCGTCTGCGTGTCGCGGGTTGCGATCCCTGCTGGGTGGTAGAGGGCGCCAATGGGCCGGGGCGGGCAGAGCCGTCCGGCGCGTTTCCGCAGCCAGACTAACCGGCCGAATTCCTCACGATGTATGGCTGACCGTTCCATTCGGGCAGTCCGCGATCCGACGTCGTTTTCTCGAAGATCAAGGCCTTGCCGAGGTCGGCGGCTAGCGTGAAGCCCGGTTGCTCCCGCAGCAGATTGGCAAGTTCGCGGACGCTGTGGAGCTGGATATCGTCGATCATCAGAAGCCCGCCCTGGCGGAGCATCTGATTGAGATAGCAGAAATCGACAAAGACCAGCGGCCATCCGTGGTGGCCATCGATGAGGGCGAAGTCAAAGAGGTTCGCCGTATCCTTGGCGAGGTCGGGAAGCACAGTTTCAGAGAAGCCCTCGATCGGTTCCCAGGCGCTGTCATCAAGGGTCTTCGATGCGCAGTATTCCTTGATGCGGCCGAACAAATCTGGTTCGGGGCAGATGGATACGAGTTTTGACGGACCGCAGAACAAGAACGAGATCGTCGAATTCCCGGCCCCGGTTTCAATGATCCGAGCCGTGGGGAACCGCTGGGTTATGATCTGGATCACCTTCTCCAGGTGTTCGCGGTTGAAGCCGCCGGTGTTCCAGGTCGCGCCGTCATCCCAGGTGTGCAAATTCGGCAGCGCGTTCATGTACTCCTGGAGCGCAATTTCCCTGGTGCGACTTGTCATCGAGATCTCCCTGCCTTTCCGCGAGTTGCGGTGCCGTGGATATGGTTGGGCCGATGCCTGCGGAGAACTCCGATGGGCCAATCGACTCAACTGTAGTCTTGAAAATAACAACAATAGCGGCTCAGTAGACAGGTCACGCTCGCACGGTCACTGCGGTCTGTCCAGTGCTCGGCATAAGGTGCAGTGTTCTGGGAGGCTGTTTTGCTAATATCGCCAACCTTGTTGAGGCGGGTGCTCAGGAGGCAAGAATTATCGGATTTCCGTGGTTCCTGCGCGGACAAGATCGTTTAGTCTGCGCGCGGTTGCGCGTTGCTGCCAATGATCTGCAACAGTTTGCCCGCATCATCTCGAGCCTGCGCAAACGAGACCCACGCGACTGCCGGCAGATGCCTGGAACTGCCGCCGCAGGTTGGGCGTTTTCGTTTCATCGCGGCGGGTGGGAGAGCCGATCAGGCCATCAGGAGGATCGCCATGAAACTCCGGCTTCTGTTTGCTTCTTCGCTCTTCGCGGTCACCGTCGGCATGGTGCCGCACGCGGCTTCCGCCCAGGGCGTGACCATCGACCAGGACGGCGTGCATGTCATGCCGCAGAACGATCGTGGCTATGACCGCTACAATCAGTACGACAGGGGCCAGCAATATGAACGGGGCCAGTATGACCGGGGCGTCGGACCGAGGGAGGCGCGCCGCATCGCGCGCGGCGCCGGCCTTGCCGACGTGTTCAATGTCAGCCAGCGCGGCAATGTCTGGATCGTGCGCGGGACGGACTTCCGCGGACGCGACATGCGCGTGACCGTCAGCGCTCGCACGGGCGAGGTCGTCGACGTCAGGCGCTTCCGTTCCTAGGTGCGCTTCGCGGGCGGGGATCCGGTCTCCGCCCGCCCAGTCCTGCGTTCACGACACGAGGCTGGGCCGATCGGCGCACCCGAACGGAATCCGCTTCATCCCATTCGGAAAATTTAGGCGCCGAGCGGCTTCATCGCGTGCGGGACAGCTATTCGGCCGGGGCGGTCTCGATGCGATAGCGCGCGGCCGGCGTCGCGTTACCGAAGCCCGATGCCAAGGCGAAGCGGGCTTGCTCGAACGCCTCCCAGGCCGCGGCCTCGGGCACGGGCGGGATCGTCACGGCTTCGCGGCGGTCGAAGCCGACCAGCGCGGCATCGACGAGGTCGTCGACTTCCATCATGCCGGGGATTTGGTTGATGTCGATGCCCGAGCGCTCCCAGATCTCGGTGCGGGTCGCGGCGGGCAGAACCGCCTGGACATAAATGCCCTTGGGGCCGACTTCGGCGGCCAGACCCTGCGATAGCGTCAGCATGTAGGCCTTGGTCGCCGCGTAGACGCCCGGGAAACGCTCCGGCGCCAGCGCCACGACGGAGCCGATATTGATGATCGCGCCCGTGCCGCGCGCGACCATGCCCTTGAGCGCCGCGGAGGCGAGGAGGGTCGGCGCACCGACGTTCAGCTTCAGGAGCTTTTCCATGGCGACGGGATCGGCGGTTTCGAAGCTGCCTCGCAGCCCGGCGCCGGCATTGTTGACCAGAAGATCGACCGGCGGATCGGAGCGGAGCCGCGCGCCGACCTGCTCGAGCTGTTCCGCGTCCGTCAGGTCGGCGATCAGGACTTCGACCGAAACGGGATGGGCGGCGCGGAGCTCGGCGGCGAGCGCGTTCAGGCGCTGCGTGTCGCGGGCGACAAGAACGAGATCGTAACCGCGGGCGGCGAGGCGGCGGGAATAAACGGCGCCTATGCCGCTTGAAGCTCCCGTGACTAGGGCAACAGACATCGGACTTCTCCGTTCGAGAGGGGAGGACGCATCCCAATCAGGATGATGATCATCATCTAGTTGATTGGATGATCGTTGTCATCTAGTTTTCGGGATCAAGGAGATTTCGTCATGGGAACCAGTCAGGAGAAGAAGGCGGCGAGCCGGCAGGCGATCGTCGCGGCGGCGGCCCGGCTCTTCCGCGAGCGCGGTATCGACGGCGTGACAGTTGCGGAGGTCATGGAGGCGGCCGGCCTGACGCATGGCGGATTTCCGCGACACTTCGCCAGCAAGCAGGAGCTGGTGACGGAGACGATGGCCGCGATCCTGGATCCGAAAAATCGGCCGGCCGACCGCCCCATAGACCTCGAAGCCTTCGCGGAGCTCTATCTCCGGCCCGAGCACTGTGATTCGCCCGGCCAGGGCTGCGTCTTCGCGGCGCTCGGTCCGGAGATGGCGCGGGCGCCCGGCGACACCCGCCACGTGCTGACGGGGGCGATGCGCCGGCAGATCGAGCTGTTCGCGCAGACCGCGCCTGGGGACGACGAGCGGGAGCGGCGCGTCGCCGCCATCGGCAGCTGGTCCGCGATGATCGGCGCGATGGTGCTGGCTCGCATCGCCGATTCGGAAGAACTGTCAAAGGAAATCCTGGAAGCGACCGACGCCTTTTTGCGCGCCTAGCCGGCCGTTGCTGGATTGCATCCTGGGAGATTAGCCGCGCCTTTCGGCGCGTCGCCGATGGGTCGGCGCGCCATTTCCGCCGGCCGTCGGAACATGAGGAGGCCCGCCGGCAAGCTTGGCAGGTCGCCGGCGGGTGCAATCGCCAGTTCGGCTTAGGGGCTGATCTGAGATTGCCCGCCAAGGATACATTCACCTCACCTTACGTCAATCTCCGATGTGGCGCATCGCCTTAGTCGGTCGCGTCCTGTGGCCCTGCAACTCCTTGCACCAGGATGACGGCCTCCGCCAGGCGGTCCGCCGCGCTTCGCCACGCCCGTTCGCGGGCCGGTTCGGCGGTCGATCCCGCGCCTTTCCGTTCCGTGTCTTTCCCGCGTCGCACCGGCCGCGCCGCACCATCGGCGAGCCTTGACCGCCGCTTCGACTTGACCATAGACTTCATATCAGAATTGCTTTGGTTCAAATATGAACCGATCTTGGAGTCGAGCGAGCGCGCCAACGCTTCCCCGACATCTCCGGATCGGTTCACGAAGGAGGCCGAACCAATCGGCCCCGCCACGGCGGTCGTCGCGATCGACGATCGGGAGAGACGCGCGAGAAGGTGCCGAATGAAGCTCAGAATCGATTGCGCTGGCCGTGCCGCCGTCCCGGCGAGCGGCGGGACGAATGTCGGCGGCGGGAATGGCCTGCGACCCGGCCGGTCGAAAAACCGGCAGGGGCGGCGCTGAGATGCGGGGGCTTCGGGATCTTCGCGTTCTCGTCACTGGCGCGGCGCAGGGCATCGGCCGCGCCGTTGCCGAGCGCTTCGCCGAGGAGGGCGCGCGCGTCGCGCTGAATGACCGTCATGCCGACCCCGACTTCGTCGCCAGGATAGCGGCGATGAAGGCCTCGGCCATCGGTCCGCATCTGGTGGTGGCGGGCGACGTCTCCGATGAGGCTTCCGCCGATCGCTTGGTCACCGAGGCGATCGCCGGGCTCGGTGGGTTGGATGTCCTCGTCAACAATGCCGGCATCCAGATCCAGACCCCGACGCACGAGGTGAGCCTCGAGACCTTCGAGCGCGTCATCGGCGTCAACATGCGCGGCACGTTCCTCTGCTCGCGCGCGGCGATCTCGCACTGGCTGGCGCTCGGCCAGCCCGGCTCGATCATCAACACGACCTCCGTGCATGAGTGGATGCCGAAGCCGGAATTTCTGAGCTATTCGGCCTCGAAGGGCGCGATCGGCAACATGACGCGGACCCTGGCGCTCGAATATGCCGGGCGCGGCATCCGCGTGAACGCCGTGGCGCCGGGCGGCACCGACACGCCGCTCAATCCCGGCCTTGCCGATCCGAGGGAGCGCGCGCGCGCCAACGCGACGATCCCGATCGGTCGCGTCGCAACGCCGGAGGAAGTCGCCGGCGCCTTCGCGTTCCTGGCGTCGGCGGATGCCGCCTATGTCACCGGCCACACCCTGACCGTCGATGGTGGGCTGATCCTGCAGATCCCGTTCGGACGTTCCGACGGTTCGTAAGTGCGTTGTTGGATGAAAGATCAACAAAACCACGCGCGCAGCGTCGCGACGTGGAAACAGGGAGAGAAACCATGAATCGTCGTGATCTCATGCTTGCCTCGGCCGCACTTGCCACGGCCATCGCCTTCGGAGGGGCCGCGAAGGCGGACGACAAGCAGATCGCCGGCATCGTCTTCCAGCAGGACCAGTTCTTCAACGGCATCGAGTCCGGCATGAAGTCCGCCGCCAAGAAATCCGGCGTCGAACTGCTCCTCGCCAATTCCGACTCGAAGCCCGAGAAGGAGCAGTCGCTGGTCGACACCTATGTCACCCGTGGCGTCAAGGCGATCGTGATCTCGCCGATCAGCCCGAAGGGTTCCGAGCAGGCGCTGCGGCGCGCCTCGGAAAAGGGCGTCAAGATCATCGCCTACAACACGTTCAACCTGGGTTGGGATTTCGTTGATGCGGATCTGAGCTCGAACCAGGCCGATCTCGGTCGCACGACCGGCGAGGCGGCGGCGAAATACATCAAGGAGAAGCTTGGCGGCAAGGCCAAGATCGCGACGCTCGGCTTCCGCGCGCTTGGCGCCGAGGTGTCGGACCTGCGCACCAATTCCTTCCTCGAGGCGGCCAAGGCCGGCGGCAACGAGATCACCGTCGTGGCGCAGCAGGATGGATGGCTGGCCGAGAAGGCCGTGGCGGTCGCGGGCGACCTCATCACGGCCAACCCCGACATCAACATCCTCTACGGCGCCAATGAAGGCGGGACCGTCGGCTCGGTACAGGCCGTTCGCAATGCCGGCAAGCAGGGCAACATCGTCGTTTTCGGCATCGACGGCTCGGAGCAGCTGGCGAACTTCCTGCTCGACGACGACAACGTGCTGCAGGCGGTGACGGCGCAGCAGCCCTTCGTGATGGGGTCGCAGGCGCTCGACGCGGCGGTGGCGATCCTGGACGGCAAGCCCGTCGACAAGACCGCCAACGTAAAGGTCCTCGGCCTGACGCGAACCGATCCTGAGGCGGTCCAGGCGTTCAAGAAGGAATGGAAGAGCCTGAAATAGGCGGGACCGTTCGTTCCGGATGGCGCATTCCCGGTTCGTCGCCGGGAATGCGGATCCTGCGCTGTCAGGCGGGCTCTCTGTCGACGCTGCCGGCGGCGCGCGCCTTGACCGGCAGCACGGCGCCGATGGCCGTCGCCGTGGCGATCGCCCGCCGCCGGATCATCTCCAGCCTCTCCGGGTCGGCGCCGGCCAGGAACGGCACGCTCAGCGCGCCGACGCAGCGTCCGGCCGAATCGAAGATCGGGGCTCCGAAGGCATGAACGCTCGGCGAGAACTCACCCCGGTCCGCTGCCCAGCCCTGGCGGGCGATTTTCGCGAGCTCCGCCCGGAGCTTCTTCGGCTCGGCATAGGTGCGGCCGTTGAAGGCCTGCAGCGGTCCGTTGACGATCGCCTCGCGCTCCGCCTCCGGCAGGTGCGCCAGCAACACCTTGCTGGCGGCGCCCGCATGCAGCGGCAGGCTCTGGCCCGGCGTGACCATCAACGCGTATTCGCGCTTTCCCTGCGTGCTGGCGAGCACCAGCGTGGTGCCGTTGTCGAATACCGAGACCTTGCTGCTCTCGCCGATCTCGTCGGTCAGCGTCTCCAGGAAGGGCAGGGCGATAGCGCCGAGGTCGTAGCCGGGGTTGTCGACGGCGACGCGGGACGACAGCGACAGCAGGCGCCGCCCCAGCGTGTAGGCGCCGGCCGTGGACCGGCGCACGACGTCGTGGCTCTGCAGCGTGTTGAGGATGCGGTAGACGGTGGTGCGCGGCATCCGGCTGGCCGAAACCAGCTCGCGGATGGTCGAGCCCTGCGGCCGCCACTCCAGCAGTTCGAGGATTTCCATCATCCGGTCGATGACGGGGATCCTGTGCTTTTCCGAGGCATCCGCCTCGGCCCCGCTCGTCGTCTCATCCATTGCCGAACCGCATTGACACGCCTTCTTTTGCCCGTATCATTCTCAATTGAACTATAAATATCCAAATATGAACAGACAAGAGGTCGTTCAACGACCCGTCGGGAGGAGCGCCCAGCCTGGAGGCGGACGGGGGATCAAAATCCGCGGCCGTGCGGGACTGCGCTCGGTGATGCCAAACCAGTCGCTGGAGCAACGAGCCTATGGCCCGGGGGGCAATCGAATTCAGGGACGTGACCAAGGTCTACGGACCGACGGTCGCGGTGGGCCGCTTCTCGCACCGTTTCGAGCCCGGGCGCATCCATGCGCTGATGGGCAAGAACGGCTCCGGCAAGTCGACCCTGGTCAAGATGCTGGCAGGGGCCATCCAGCCGACGCTGGGCGAGCTCTGGGTCAATGGCGAGTACGTCCGCTTCGAGGCGCCGCGCGACGCCTATGCGGCCGGCATCGTCACCGTGCATCAGGAATTGTCGCTCGTGCGCTCGCTGTCGATCGGCGAGAACATCTATCTCGGCCGCCTGCCGCATCGCAGCGTCATGGGCGGCTCTGTGGTGGACTGGCAGACGCTGCATGCCAATGCCCGCGCCCTGCTCGCTGACATGGGGCTCGATCTCGATCCGCGCGCGCTGGTCGAGACGCTGAGCGTCGGCCAGCAGCAGGCGGTCGAGATCGTCAAGGCGATGTCCTTCGCACCGTCGATCCTGCTGCTCGACGAGCCGACCTCGGCGCTGGCGGCGCCGGAGGTCGAGCAATTGTTCAAGCTCGTCCGCCGCCTGAAGGCGAAGGGCGTGACGATGATCTACATCACGCACCGGATGAACGAGCTCTTCGCCATCGCCGATACCTGCGCCGTGCTGCGCGACGGCCATTTCATCGGCGCGACGGAGATGAGCGAGGCGACCTCCGGCTCGATCGTCGAGATGATGTTCGGCGACGTGTCGATGGCGAAACGCCCGGCGCGGCGAAATGTCGACCGCAGCCGGCCCGTGCTCTCGGTCCGCAACCTGGAGCGCGCCGGCGCCATCGAGGATGTCTCGTTCGAGCTCTATCGCGGCGAGGTTCTCGGTTTCGCCGGCCTGCTCGGCTCGGGACGGACCGAGGTGCTGCGCGCGATCTTCGGCGCCGATCCCTATGATCGCGGCGACATCGTCTTCGACGGCGAGCCGGTCGTCCGGCCGTCGCCGAAGATGATGAAGCGGCGTGGCCTCGGCTACACGCCGGAAAACCGCAAGGAAGTCGGCCTGGTGCAGCTTCTGTCCAGCCACGACAATCTCTGCCTCGCCAGTCTCCAGCGCATCGCCCGGCACGGTCTGATCGACCGCCGCCTGGAGCAGCCCTTCGTCGACCGCCAGATCAAGGATCTGAGCATCCGCGTGCCGCATCCGCTCGATCCGGTCTCGTCGCTCTCCGGCGGCAACCAGCAGAAGATCGTCATCGGCAACTGGCTCAACACCGAGCCGAAGGTGATGTTCTTCGACGAGCCCAGCCGCGGCATCGACGTGCAGGCCAAGCAGCAGATCTTCGAGATCATGTGGCAGAAGGCCGAGCGCGGCCTGTCATCGATCTTCGTATCCAGCGAGCTGGAAGAAGTGCTCGAAGTCGCCGACCGCATCATCGTCATGTATCACGGCCGCATGGTCGCGGAAGTTCTTCCTGAAGACATCACGCTCGCTCAGCTCTACAAAATCTGCATGGAGGGGACGCCATAATGTCGACCGCTGTCATGTCGCGGATCGGCGCGACCAGCCTCAAGATCTACGCGATGGAGGTCATCCTCCTCATCCTGGTCGTCTTCCTGATCGCTTTTGCGCCTGGCTTCGCCACGGTCGGCAACTTCTTCAACGTGCTGCGCACCGTGTCTATGCTCGGCATCATCGCCTTCGGCATGACGGCGGTGATCATTTCCGGCGAGATCGACCTGTCGATCGGCGCGACGGCCGGGCTCGCCGGCTGCGTCGTTGCCTGGTTCTGCGATGCCTACATGGACTCGATCGGCGGCGTCGCCGCCGTGGCGATCGGCACGCTGGTGGCGCTCTCTATCGGCTTCGGCACCGGCGTGTTCACCGGCAAGATCCGGCAATGGTTCAACGTGCCGACCTTCATCACCACGCTGGCGCTGTTCACGGCGATCCGCGGCATCGCCAATCTCGTCACCGGCGGCTTCCCGATGCCGAGCTTCCCGTCCTGGTTCTATTTCTTCGGCGCCGGCAATCTCTTCGGCGTGCCGTTCCCCGTCTACGTCCTGCTCGCCGTCTTCGCGGCCATGCATTTCCTGATGAAATACACGAGCTTCGGCCGCGCCATCTACGCGGTCGGCGGCAATGCCGAGGCGGCGCGCCTTTCGGGCATCGACGTCTCGCTGACCAAGACGCTGGCGCTCGCCATCACCGGCGCGCTCGCCGCGCTCTCCGGCATCCTGCTCGCCTCGCAGGTCGGCTCCGGCATCGGCACGATGGCGACGGGCATGGAGCTCGACGTCATCTCGGCGACCATAATCGGCGGCACTAGTCTGTTCGGCGGCAAGGGCCGCGTCTGGGGTACGCTGCTCGGCGTGCTGTTCCTCGGCTGCATCGCCAATGGCATGACGCTGATGAACGTCTCCGAATATTGGCAGTATGTCGTGCGCGGTGGCATCATCCTCGGCGCCGTGCTGCTGAACCAGATCCTGGACCGGCTGCGGTGATGGCGCCGGTCGTCATCGCGACGGACGGCTTTCGGGCCGAGATCGGCCGGCGCGGCGCCGAGTTGCTCTCGCTCGTCGACCCGACCGGCCGGGAATGGATGTGGCATGGCGACCCGGCGTTCTGGGATCGCCGCGCGCCGGTGCTGTTCCCGGTCGTCGGCCGCGCCGCCAACGATCAGATCCGTCATCAGGGCCGAACCTTCCCGATGCCGCAGCACGGCTTCGCCCCGGAGGCTGAATTCGAGTTGGTCGAGGCGACGGGGCATTCCTGTCGGCTGCGGCTCGAGGCGAATGCGGCGACGCGGGCGATCTATCCGTTCGAGTTCCGCTTCGATGTCGCGTTCGAATTCTCGGATGGCGCGCTTCGTCAGTCTGCCAGCGTGACGAATGTCGGCGGGCACGCCCTGGCGGCGTCGCTTGGCTTCCATCCGGCCTTTGTCTGGTCGCCGGGGCCGGAGCGGACGGCCTATGAGCTTCGCTTCGAAAAGCCGGAGCGGGCGCCGATCCGGCGGATCGTCGACGGCCGCCTCGCGCCGCCGGCCGGCGGGCCGCCGGCGCCGGATGGCGTCCTGAGCCTTGCCGACGATCTCGTCGAGGCCGGCGCGATGGTGTTCGACCAGCCGGCAAGTCGCGCGGTCTGGTTCGGCAGGCCCGGCGGTCCCGGCATCGCGGTGGATTTCGAGGGGCTGCCGCATCTCGGCATCTGGACGCTGCCGGGCGCGGGATTCCTCTGCATCGAGCCGTGGCAGGGCCATCACGCCCCGGTCGGCTTCGACGGCGAGTTCTTCGACATGCCTGGCGTTCTGCATCTTGGCCCCGGCGAGAGCGCGACGCGAGGCATCGCGATCCGTTGCGGCGTCGACGCGCCCGGGTGGGCGTGAGGAGGGTCGACCCTTCCCGCCAGGCCGGTCGCTCAATCGGCAGGCGTCGCAATTCGGCAACGCTGCGCCGGCAACGAGAGCCAGCTTAGCTAAGTGCCGGGAAAGCTTTGGCGCCGGGGCGTTGGAAGTGGCAGATTGCTGTTCCGGAGCGCATTTCCGGCTACGTCGTCGCAGCATCACGTGATCGACAACCATCATCTGAGAAATTATCTATAAACGATGAGAAAGCCCAGAGAAGACACGCTGGCCGTTCGCATCAGCCGCACGCTGGCCGAACGGATCATCGCCGGCGACATCGAGCCCGGCTCGCGCCTGCGCCAGGATCATATCGCCGAGGAGTTCGGCGCCAGCCATGTGCCCGTCCGGGAGGCGTTCCGCCGTCTGGAGGCGCAGGGGCTTGCCGTCAGCGAGCCGCGCCGTGGCGTCCGCGTCGCCGCCTTCAACCTCGCCGAGGTGAAGGAGGTGGCGGAAATGCGGGCGGCGCTCGAGGTGCTGGCGCTTCGCCATGCCGCGCCGAATCTGACCGCCGCCATCCTCGACGAGGCCGAGGAAGCCACGAAAGCCGGCGATAATTCGCGCGATGTCCGCTCCTGGGAGGAAGCCAACCGCCGCTTCCACCAGCTCATTCTCTCGCCATGCGGCATGCCGCGCCTGCTCGCCTCGATCGACGACCTGCACGCCGCCAGCGCGCGCTTCCTGTTCGCCGCCTGGCGCTCGGATTGGGAGTCGCGGACGGATCATGATCACCGCGCCATTCTCTCCGCCCTGCGTCGTCGCCAGGTCGATCTCGCCTGCACGACCCTCGCCAGCCATGTCCAGTGGATCGGCCGCCGTCCGGTGACGGCGGCGGGCGGCAAGGTTCGCGAGGCTTTTGCTATCGAAGGCTGATTATTATCGATATCGGGTTGCGACTCGGACGGGTTTGTGGATTCTATTATAGATAGACTTCAATATTATCTATAATTTGGTGTCCCTATGAACTCCGTCCTCGCCCTCTCCGCCCGCAAGGCGGGCACGCTGACGCGCCCGCTAGCCGTCATCGTCGCCGGCATCGCGCTGATCACGATCTGCGCCAAGATCCATATCCCGTCCTGGCCGGTGCCGATGACGCTGCATACGCTCGCCGTCATGGCGATCGCGGTGGCGATGGGGCCGCGCCTCTCCTTCGCGACTTTCCTCGGCTATCTCGCCGTCGGCGCCGCTGGCCTACCGGTCTTTTCGGATTCGCCCGAGCGCGGTATCGGCCTTGCCTACATGATGGGGCCGACCGGCGGCTATCTCCTCGGCTATCTCGCCGCGAGCTGGCTCTCCAGCGCGCTGGCCGAAGGCCGCAAGACGCTCGGTCGCGTCGTCGCGATGCTGGCCGGCCTTGCCGTCACCTACGCCGTTGGCCTGGTCTGGCTGGCGTTCTTCGTGCCGGCCGACAAGGTGATCGTGCTCGGCTTCACGCCGTTCATCCTCGGCGATCTCATCAACATCGCCATGGTCGCCTTCGGCGCGGCTCTGGTTCCGGCCCGCTTCATCGGAAAGATCGGCCGATGAGAGCCGCGGAGCCATCCGTCGTCGCCACCCCGACCGCGATAGCGGCGGGGCGTGCATCCGTCGACCGGGACCGCGAGGCGGCGCGGGCGATCTACGACCTGCCGCTTCCCGATCTGATGTTCCGGGCGCAGACCCTGCATCGGCAGAACTTCGATCCGAGCGTGATCGAGGCGGCGAGCCTGCTCAGCATCAAGACCGGCGGCTGCCCTGAGGATTGCGGCTATTGCTCGCAAAGCGCCCGCTACGACACCGGCGTCAAGGCGACCAAGCTGATGGCGGTCGAGCGCGTGCTCGCCGAGGCGGCCAAGGCCAAGGCCGGCGGGGCGACGCGCTTCTGCATGGGGGCCGCGTGGCGGAGCCCGAAGGACCGCGACATGGAGCAGGTCTGCGCCATGATCTCCGGTGTCCGCGCGATGGGGTTGGAGACCTGCGTCACCCTCGGCATGCTGACGCCGGCGCAGGTCGAGCGGCTGGGCGAGGCCGGGCTCGACTACTACAACCACAACATCGATACCTCGCGGGAGTTCTATCCCGAGATCATCACGACGCGGACGATGGATGATCGCCTCGAGACGCTGGCGCATGTCCGCGATGGCGGCATCAAGGTCTGTTCCGGCGGCATCGTCGGCATGGGCGAGACGATCGACGACCGCATCGGCATGCTGGTGATCCTCGCCGGTCTCGAGCGGCATCCGGAAAGCGTTCCGCTCAACATGTGGAACGAGATCAAGGGGACGCCGGTGCTCGACAAGGGTGAGCCGGTGGAGCCGATCGCCTTCGTGCGGCTGGTGGCGCTGGCGCGCATCCTGATGCCGGGAAGCGTGGTCCGTCTCTCCGCCGGCCGCCACGCCATGAGCGACGAGACGCAGGCGCTCTGCTTTCTCGCGGGCGCCAACTCGATCTTCACCGGCGACGTGCTGCTGACCACAGGCAATCCGCAGCGCGAAGCGGATGCGGCGCTGCTGGCGAAGCTCGGTATGCGGACGGGGATCGTGCCGGTGGCGGGGCCGTGACGCGCCTCGTCGTCACGGGAACCGATACCGGCATCGGCAAGACGGTGTTCGCGGCGGGGCTGACCGCCGCGCTCGGCGCCTGTTACTGGAAGCCGGTCCAGGCGGGCCTCGACGAGGAAACCGACAGCGAGACTGTCGCCCGGCTGGGCGCGGTCGCGCCGGACCGGATCCTGACCGAGGCCTACCGGCTCAGCGCCCCCCGGTCGCCGCATCATGCGGCGGCGATCGAGGGTATCGCGATCGACGTCGATCGGCTGACGCCACCGGCCTCGGAGCGACCGCTGGTCATCGAGGGGGCCGGCGGCGTGCTGGTGCCGCTGACGTCGAGCGTGACCTTCGGTGACGTCTTCGCCCGCTGGCGCCTGCCGGTCGTGCTCTGCGCCCGCACCGCGCTCGGCACGATCAACCACTCGCTCTTGTCGCTGGAGGCGCTGCGCCATCGCGGCGTGCCGGTGCTCGGCGTCACCCTGATCGGCGACGACGAACCCGAGACGGCGCAGGCGATCGCCGGGATCGGGCAGGTCCGTATCCTCGGCCGCCTGCCTCGGCTCGCGTCCCTGACCGCTCCGGCGCTGCGGGAGGCTTTCGCCGCCGCGTTCCGGGTCGATGATTTTGCGGACGCGATCGCCGAGGTCTCCGATCAGGCGGCCGGATCCGTGTCCTTCCGGTAACAGGTCGCGTCTTAAGAGACCTGCATGGCTGCTCTGCGACGGTTGTGGTGGCATGGACCACACCGTCGCCTTATTCCCCTTGGCACGAGACTTCCACGGTCCGCTCCCCCGACCCATTCCCCTCCCGCCAGTTCCAAGGTTCCGTCACGTGTCTCTGCTTCTTTCGCGCCGGTCGTTTCTGACCGGGATGTCGGTCGTCGGCGCATCGGCTCTCGCCGCCTGCGCGCAGGTTCCGAAGGAGGGTCCCGAGAGCCTGGCCCTGGCGCCGAAGCTGGAGCCCGAGCCGAAGCCCCAGCCGGAAGTGGTGAAGGCGGTCGCGCCGGTCGCCGACAGCGAGAACGCATCGCGCTACGCCGCCCTGAAGGACGGCGACTACAAGCTCCCCGCCATTCCCTATTCGACTGTCGATCCCAAATATCTGCGCCAGATCGTCGACGACCCGACCGGCGAGGCGCCGGGCACGCTGGTGGTCAACACCAAGGAAAAGCACCTCTACCTCGTCCTCAAGGACGGCAAGGCGATGCGCTATGGCGTTGGCCTCGGTCGCCAGGGCTATTCGTGGAAGGGGCGCGCCGTCGTGCAGTGGAAGCGGAAATGGCCGACCTGGACGCCGCCCGCCGCCATGATCGGCCGCAAGCCGGAGCTGGAGAAGTGGCGCACCGGCATGCCGCCCGGCCTGCAGAACCCGCTCGGCTCGCGCGCGCTCTACATCTACAAGGACGGCGTCGATACGCTCTATCGCATCCACGGCACGCCGGAGTGGAAGACGGTCGGCAAGTCGGCATCGTCCGGTTGCGTCCGCATGTTCAACCAGGACGTCATCGACCTCTACGACCGCGTCCCGTCCAAGACGACACTCGTGGTGATCTGAGGCGGCTTTAGCTCTCTGTTTTGTCGCGTTTTCTTCACGCGAACCGGGAGCCACTTCGCTCGAAAACGCTCTGGATCAGCGCTTGCAGTCGGTGGCGAACAGGAAGTTCTTCACCGAGATGTCGCCGGTGAGGATGTAGTCGGTCAGCCGTGGCAGCCAGAAGACGACGTCCTTGAAGACGCGCGAGGTGTAGGCCGTGTCATGCCCGAGGCGGCCGAATTCGATCGGCCCCTTGAGCGAACTGGTGCCGTCGTCGAGCACAAGCGGGCGCTCGCAGGGCGTCGAACCGAGCTGGACGAACAGAATACCGGCCCCGATCAGACAGTAGAGCAGGGCGAGCCGGATCAGGAAGAACACTGCGAACAGCCTCTTGGCAGCGGTGACGACGCGCCGAGCATAGAGAAGAAACGCCGCCGCGCCAGAGCCTTGCAGGCGCCGGATCGCCGGCCCGGATGCGCCTGGGGATATAGGGGCGGCGTCTCCGGCCGCCACCCCTCGACGGCGTCGCCGTCCGGCCGGGACGCGGAAGTGACGCTGCGGATACCGCGCCGAAGGCGACGGAAATCCCTATTCTCGTCATCTTTAATACTATAGCTCAGTCGCCAAGATCCGGCCGTCCGACCGCCCCGCAGGAGCACTTCTTGTTCTGCAAGACCTTCGTCCCGACCACTAGCTCGTCTTCCCGGACGTGGACCCGCTTTTCGCGACACGGCCTGGGTGGCTTGCTGCTCGGCATCGCCATCCTGTTCATGGCCATGGCCGGCAGCGCGATGGCGCAGCCGGAAAGTCCGCAGAAGCAGATCGACGGCTGGAACGTCGCGCTGGAGAAGGTCGACGCCGCCATCGAGCGCGAGGGTACCAGCGACGCCGAGTTCAAGGCCCTGAAGCAGCAGGTGACGGATATCGTCGCGGCCGCGAACGCGCTGGCGGATTCGCTGGCGCCGAAGGTCGCCGCGGCGACGGCGCAGGTCGAGCAGCTGAAGCCGACGGGCGCGACGGATGCGCCGGAATCGGAGGCCGCCAAGGAAAACCGCCAGGAGGCGGAGAAGCAGCTCTCCGATCTCGCCGGTTTCCAGAAGCAGGCGCTGGCGATCGCCAGTCACGGCTCCTATGCGCTGGCGCAGATCGGCGAGCATCGCCGGATGCGGTTCACGGCCGAGCTGCTCGAGCGCAACACCAGCCTGATCGATCCGGGACTGTGGGGGGACGCGGCCAGCGACCTGCCCGGCATTACCGGCCGTACCGGCTCCGTCGTCGGCGAATGGGCCAGTCTCGTCGCCAGCCGCAGCGATCGTTCCGCCATCGCCATCTTCGTCGGCCTGCTCGCGCTGATCGTCGCGGTACTGGTGCCGGGGCGCCGGTTCCTGCTCTCGAAGCTGCGCCGGCCCCATGCCGATGCCCAGCCGACCGTGCGGACCAAGGTGATGTCCGCCGCCGCGATCGTCGCGGTGAACGTCTTCCTGCCGCTGATCGTGCTGGTGGGAGGGCAGTCGATCCTCAATGCGCTGGAGCTGCTGCCCTACCGGATCGACCAGCTCTGGACCGGCGCGACGGCGGCCATCGTCTTCTTCTCCCTGGCCTTCGGCATATCGCGGGCCCTGCTGGCGCCGACGCGCAGCACCTGGCGGCTCGTCGCGCTGGACGACGCCGTCGCCATGCGGGCCTTCCGGCTTTCCATCGCCATCGCGGCGGTGCAGGCGATGGTCGTCTTCCACCAGAACTTCGCCAAGGTGACCCAGGCCTCGCTCTCCTTCACCATCGCGCTCGACGGCGTCGCATCGATCGTCATCGCCGTGCTCGTGATAGCCATGGTCCGCGGGCTGACCCGGCGCGCGGAGCCCTCCGAGGAGGAGGGCGACGATCCGGCGGACGAGGATTTCGGCCTCCGGCGCCTCGCGCTGATGGCGGCCGGTCTTGCGTCCGGGGCCGCCATCCTCGCCAATCTGATGGGCTATGTCGCGCTCGGGCGGTTCATCACGACGCAGACCGTCTGGACGGCCGTCGTGCTGTCGCTTCTCTATCTCCTGATGAAGCTGACGGACGAACTGACCGCCGCCTCGTTCCGGCGCGACGGCGTCGTCGGCAGTCGCCTGATCACCTCGGTCGGCTTCGCCCCGCGTTCGGTGACGCAGGCGGGCGTACTGGCCAATGGCGCGGCGCATCTCGCGCTTATCGGGCTGGCGTTCCTCGCCATCGTCGCCCAGTGGGGCGTCGATTCCTCCGGCCTGTTCGCGACGATCCGCCAGCTCTTCTTCGGCTTCAAGATCGGCTCGATCACCATCTCGATGTCGACGCTGATCGCCGGCATCGTTGTCTTTATGATCGGCTTGATCATCACGCGGTCGATCCAGGGCTGGCTCGACACGCGCTTCCTGCCGACGACGCGGCTCGATTCCGGATTGCGCAATTCGATCCGCACCAGCGTCGGCTATGTCGGCATGATCTTCGCCGCCACGCTCGCCTTCGGCTATGCCGGTCTCGACCTTTCCAACATTGCCATCGTCGCCGGTGCGCTCTCCGTCGGTATCGGTCTCGGCCTGCAGGCGATCGTGAACAATTTCGTCTCGGGCCTGATCCTGCTCGCTGAGCGGCCGATCCGGGCGGGGGACTGGATCACGGTTGGAGCGGAAGAGGGCACGGTCAAGCGCATCAATGTGCGCGCCACCGAGATCGAGACCTTCGACCGCGCCACCGTCATCGTGCCGAATTCCAGCCTGATCACCGGCGTCGTCAAGAACATGGTGCTGCGCGATCGCTCGGGCCGGGTCGTCGTCCCGGTCTCGGTCAGCAAGCTCTCCGACGCCGAGCAGGTGAAGGCCATCCTGATCGAATGCGCCAAGGCGCATTCGCTGGTGCTGCGCTATCCCGAGCCGATCGTCCTGTTCCTGAATTTCGGCGAGAAGTCGCTCGATTTCGAGCTGCGCTGCTATCTCGCCGACATCGCCTCCGGCGCCACGGTCCGGTCCGATCTCCGCTTCGCGATCTTCGGCCGGCTGCGGGAGGCGGGGGTGGCGTTGCCGGGCTAGCCCGGCATTCGCAGTTCGTTTTCCATTTTCGACTATGCCTGCCGTCGCCGTATCTCTGACCCCCGAGGCCGTCCCATGACCCTTTCCCCCCGGCGCCTGACCCTGCTTCTCTCGGCGCTCGCCGCCGCCGCCGTGATGGCCGGCTGCTCCGAGACCGTCGACACCACGCCGAAGTCGCCCGTCTTCTACAACCGCATCGATTCCGCCGGCGCCAGCGTCGATCCGCAGGCCGCCGCGAGCCTGATCTCCGGCTATCGGGCGAACAAGGGCCTCGGCTCCGTCACCGTCGACCCGCTGCTCAACAAGATGGCCCTCGATCAGGCGCGCGCCATGGCCAAGGCCGACAAGGTCAACCACGACGTCGGCGGCAGCTTCCAGCGTCGCCTGGCCGCATCCGGCTTTGACGCGGGCATCGCGGCGGAGAATGTCGGCGCAGGCTATCGCACGCTCGCCGAGGCGTTCTCCGGCTGGCGCGATTCCCCGCATCACAACGCCAACATGCTGAAGCCGGGCGTCACCCGGATCGGCATCGGCACGGCCTATGCGCCGAACAGCAAGTACAAGGCCTACTGGTCGCTGGTGCTCGCCAAGCCGTATGAGCGCCCGACCGTCATCGGCGGCGGCCCGCTGCCGGCCGATGGTAGCCCGGTCGTGTCGATCGGCGGCGCGGTCGTCAACCGCTGACGGCTTCTTCCGGCCTTCCGGTCAGCAGCGCATCGAGCGTGCGCGACGCCTTGGAGCGGTAGCGCTCCTTGTGCCAGATCATGCTGAACGCGCGCGGCGTCATCAGGAAGGCGGCGCGCGTCAGCTTGCCGGCGGCGATGTGCGGCGCGGCCACGAGCTCGGAAACGACCGTGGCGTGGCCGCCCATCTCGACGGCGGCGCGGATCGCCTCGTTGCTCGGCAGCTCGAGGTCGACCTCGAGGATCTCCGGCGCAATTCCCTTCGCCCGCAGCGCCGCCTCGAAGACGGACCGGGTGCCGGATCCGTGCTCGCGCAGCACCCAGCGCGTCTGCATCAGCTCTGACGCGCCGACGTGCTCGGCACCTGCGAGCGGATGGCCCGGCGCCGTGACGATGATCAGCCTGTCTTCGCCGACCTGCCGGCTCGCCAGCGCCGGATCGTCGATATGCCCCTCGATGAAACCGATCTCGGCGGCGCCGTCATGCACGGCGCGCCGCACCGTCTCGGTATTGCCGACGCCGAGGCGGATGCCGACCGCCGGATAGGCGGTGCGGAAGCGGACCAGCGTCGGCGGCAGCCAGTAGCTGGCGATGGTCTGGCTCGCCTCGATCGTCAGCGTGCCGCGCATCGCGCCGCCGAGTTCCGAAAGCGCCAGTTCCGCCGCTTCGGCGCGGGCGAGCGTCGCCTTGGCCTCGTCCAGGAAGATCCGCCCCGCCTCGGTCAGCTCGATCCTTCGCCCGACGCGGTTGAACAGGCGCGTGTCGTAGCGCGATTCCAGCACCTGGATGGCGGAGCTGACGGCGGATGGCGTCAGCCGCAGCGCTTCTGCCGCGCGCGTCAGATGCTCGCGCTCGGCGACGGCGATGAAGATCCGGAGCTGGTCGAGGGTCATCGTTCGATCGTTCGATTGGGTCGAACGAATGGTATTATATTCCGAAATGGATTGCTATGACGGGTAATAGCATCCTGCGTGCATGAAAATTACAGCACGTTCATTCTCTTCCCATCTCCATTCCCTCGCCCCCGGGCTGGCGCTCACCGCCGCCGTCGCCGTCGCGGCGCTGGGGCTGCAGTCGCTGGAAGCCGCCTGGCTTGGCCGCGCCTGGCTCGACGGCGTCGTGCTCGCCATCCTGATCGGCGTCGCCGTCCGCTCCTGCTGGAAGCCCGGCAAGGGCTTCCGTCCCGGCGTCGATTTCAGCGCCAGGACCCTGCTCGAAGTGGCGGTGATGCTGCTCGGCGCCTCGATCAGCGCCAGCGTCATCGCGGCGCAGGGCGTGACCCTGCTCCTCGGCGTCGCCGCCGTCGTCGCGCTTGCGATCCTCGTCAGCTACGGCATCGGCCGACTGATGGGGCTCGAGCAGCGCATGGCGATCCTGATCGCCTGCGGCAACTCGATCTGCGGAAATTCGGCCATCGCCGCCGCCGCGCCGGTCATTCACGCGGACGGCGAGGATGTCGCCTCGGCGATCGCCTTCACGGCGGTATTCGGCGTCGTCGTCGTGCTGACGCTGCCGCTTCTCGTTCCGCTGCTCGGGCTGTCGGATACGAGATATGGCGTCCTGGCGGGGCTCACCGTCTATGCCGTGCCGCAGGTGCTCGCCGCCACCGCGCCGGTCTCCGCCGTCAGCCTGCATACCGGCACGCTGGTCAAGCTGCTGCGCGTGCTGATGCTCGGGCCCGTCGTGCTCGTCCTGTCGCTGTTCGAAGGCCGGACGACCGGACGCTCCGAGGGCGCCGCCGGCCGCCTGCCGCTCCGCCACATGGTGCCGTGGTTCATCCTCGGCTTCCTCGCGCTCGGAGCGCTCCGTTCGCTCGGCGTCATTCCGGCTGCCGTCGCCGTCCAGGCCAGCTCCGTCGCCAGCTTCCTGACCGTGCTCGCCATGGCGGCGCTCGGGCTCGGCGTCGATATCCGCGCGGTGGCGCGGGCCGGGCTGCGGGTGACGGCGACGGTGGTGCTGTCGCTGCTGTCGCTGGGTGCGATCAGCCTGCTGGCGATCCACTGGATGCAGATCGTCTGAGACGCGCCCGGGCGGTCCCGACGAGTTTTCGCGCCTCCCGGATCCGGTTTTTCACGATCGGCCGGGCGCGGATCTCGAGTCGCGCCAGCGCCAGGCCGAGCCTATAGGCGAGGCTGCCGCCCTTCGGGCCGATCACCAGCGTGCCGATTTCGAGCCGGTCGGGCCAGAGGTGGTCGACCATGGGATGATCGGCGACGGCGAGCGAGTCGATGCAGTCGATCCCCGCCTCGCCGGCGAGCCGTTCCGACGCTTGCAGCATGACGTGGACCCCGGGCGAGAAGCGCGCATAGGCCTCGTCGAAGGCGATCTTCCAGGTGACGGCTGAGGCACCGGCCCGGAAGCTGATCAGCATGGCGATGGCGCGGCCGTCGAGCCGGATCGCGTCGATGGCGACGTCGCCCGTCCGTGCGGCCTCGGTGACCGCGGCAATTGCAAATGCCTTTTCTTGCGGACGCAACGCGAGCGCGGTGCCGCGCCGGCCCTTCCAGCCGCTCGCTTCCAGCGCGAAGAACTCGTCCAGCGCGGCGAGAACGGCCTCCGGCTCGTTCGTATGGCCGGTGGTGACGCTGCCGAGCTCGGCCAGACGGCGGAACTGGCGCGCCAGCTCTTTCCGCTTCTTCGGCGCGATGGCCGGCAAAAGGCCGGTTCCGTCGCCGGGATTTCTCCGCAGGATGGCGCGCTGGTGCGTGCCGATCCACGCGATCGGGCGCCCCTGCAGGCGTGCCTGAAGCTGCAGCGTTCCGACGATCGGGCCGGCAAGCGGCAGATAGGGAAATTCGAGAATGCGGCGGCCGGGCGCCGCGCCGTCCATGGCGGCGATCAGGCCGGCCGCGGCGCGATCCGGATCGCCGGCGTCGAGAAGGGGCGTGCCGAGCGGCCCGAGCGAATGGACCCAGACGGCGACGGCCGGGACAAGGCGGCCAAGCCGGGTCGGGTGGATCGGCGCCAGCGCGATCGCCGCGTCGTCGTCCCCGGCGAGCAGTACGAGCTCGACCTTGCCATCGGCGAGATGATCGAGCGCCGCAGTCAGCAAGGCGGGTGCGAAGAAGGGGTTCTCCTCGGCCGGATGGTCCACCGAGCCCGATCGGGCGGCCGTCACGCCCCTTCCTCCCGACGCGGAACCATTGCGATCGTGCCGCGCCGGCCGATCACATGGACGATCGAACAGCGGAGATTGAGCCGCCAGCGGACCGCGAGATAGACGGCGAGCGTCTCCAGCATCAGGGCCAGCGAGGTGGCGGTGGCCGCGCCCGCCAGGCCGAAATGCGGGATGAGCGAATAATTGAGGATCAGATTGACGAGGAACGTGCCGGCATAGACGGCGGCGCAGATGCGCTGCTCGCCGGCCATGGTGAGGATGCTCTCGGCCGGTCCGATCGAGGCGCGGACGATCAGGCCGATGGCGAAGATGAAGATGAGCGGGAAGCCGGAGACGAAGCTCTCGCCGAACATCGACAGCAGGAAGCGCCCGCAGACGAGCAGCACCAGCACGGCCGCGACCGACGGCCAGAAGGTCCAGTGCAGCGAATCGCGTACCGTCGCCTCGAAGCGCGCCCGGTCGCCTGACACGTAATATTGCGAGAAGCGCTGCATGGTAGCGGCGCGGACGGCGAAATAGACGAAATGCACGAGGGCCAGCGTCTTCACGGTCGCGAAATAGACCGCCACCTCTTCCGGCGCGCGCAGCTGGCCGACGATCAGGATGTCGACATTGGTGAGCAGGTTGAAGAAGCCCTCGACCAGGAAGATCGGGAAGGCGACGGCGATCCACGTCATCGAGCGATAATGCCGGACGCCGGGCGCCACGACCTTGCGCGTCCGGTAGGCGAGGGCGCCCATCTGCAGCAGGCTGGTCAGGTAGGTGGCGACGATCGCGGCCGCCATCGCCGTCGTCGCGTCGGCGACGGCGCCGAACTCGATCGCCAGGAAGGTGAAGGCGATGATCAGCACGGGTCGGATGATGAAGGTCGGCCAGAGCGCCAGGTCGGCCCAGTTGAAGCCGCGCGCCAGTCCGTCCTGGATCTCGCCGATCGCCAGCATCGGCAGGCAGATCGCCGCGAGATAGAGCGGCATGACGTAGTAGCTGGCGATCTGGTCGCGGAAGAGCGCGATGCCGACGAGGCCGATCGCGGCGATCAGCGTCGCCGTCGCGAGGCCGTGCGCGCGGCTGCCCAGCACGATGCCGCGCAAAAGTGCCAGCTCGTTGCGGGCGGCGTATTCCGGCACGAAGCGGACCACGGCGGTCTGGATGCCGAGGCAGGCGAGGCCGCCGATGATGACGGCGCCGACCCAGACGACGACATAGACGCCATATTCGAAATCGCCCATCCAGCGCGCCAGCAGGACCTGGCTCAGATAGGCGATCACGGCGCTGACGATGCGGATGGCGAAGGCGGTGAGCGCCATGCGCTGGGCGACGGCCCGGTCGTCGCGGCCGGTGACGATGCTGTCCCCAATGGCGGCGAAGCGGACGAGGCGCGCCCGAAGCGCCGCCGGCGCCCAGCGCTCGACCCAGCCGACGAAGGAAAGTCGCACCGCGCAGCTCCCGTTCAGAAGTCCCCACCCGCGCGCTGCCGGGTAGCCCCGGCAACGAAGGGTGTTTTCTAGCCCTTTCTGCTTTAAGAAAGCGTTCGCCGCCGATTGCAGGTGTTCTGTTCGGAGATTTGCCGATCCCCATGCGTGACGATGTCGAGGATGACGCCGATTCCTGGCGCGCCGACCGCACTCTGGATGCGCGCGGGCTTGCCTGTCCGCTGCCGGTCTTGAAGGCGCGCAAATGGCTGGTCACGATGTCGGCCGGCGAGACGCTCCTGGTCGAGGCGACCGATCCGATGGCAGCGATCGATATTCCGCATCTCTGCCAGCAGGACTGCCATCGGCTGGTGCGGCAGGAGCGGAGCGCGGACCCCGGCCGGCCGCTCCTGCGCTTCCTGATCGAGCGCGGCGCGACGGCTCAGCCCGTCTGATCCGCGTCGATCGCCGCGATCAGGCGTCCAAGTCCGGCGACGAGCTGCGATCGGATCGCCGGATCGGCGGCGATCGCCCCGGCGTCCAGCCCCTTGGCGAGCAGAGCCGCCGTGACCGTCGCATCCTCGATCACGCGGCCCGACATCGTCGTCAGCACCAGCCGCAGCTGCGCCTGCGCGTCGGAGGCGCGCGGCGAGGCGTTGAAGAGCGCGATTGGCTTGTCGGGAAACTCGGAGCCGCCGACCAGCCAGTCGAGCGCGTTCTTGAAGGAACCCGGAATGCCGCGCGCATATTCCGGGCAGGAGATCAGGATGGCGTCGGCGGCGCCGACGCGGCGGCGAAGGTCCGCCACGTTCGGCGGCAGGCCGGCCTGTTCGATGTCGGGATTGAAATGCGGCAGCCGGTCGATCGTCGTGAAGTGGTCGAAGGCCACGCCGTCCGGAGCGACCCGTTCCGTCGCATCCAGCAGGGCCCGGTTGGAAGAATGCGCGCGCAGACTGCCGCAGAGCGTCAGGACGAGGGGCATGCCGGCTCCGATTCGGATGGTTCCGAGGGGCCGGCATCATGGCCGGGATTTTTTGGCGTGACGAGCGGGGCTTGTCACGCCAGACGGCGGTCGGAGCAGGGGGCCTGCGACCGCTCCGAGCTCTATTGGAGATACTGGATCTTGCCGTTCTTGGCGACGATGCAGTTGAGCTCGCGGCCATCGACGACGAGGCCGAATTCGTAGCCCGAGCCATGCGGCTTGGCGCGGCGGATGTGTATGTTGCCGCGCAGGGCATTGTTGCTGGTCGCGGCCGCGTTGATGCAGGTCGTCTGCGCGTGGCTTTTCGAGACGGCCAGCGCCTCGGTCGGGGCGAGCGGCAGCGCGAGCGCCATCGAAGCGGCGGCGAGCATGAGCATCTTCATCGACATCTCAGTTTCCTTCCGGTTGCATCTGGGGCGTCAACGACCGCTCGTTCGTTCGGTTCCCGGGCATAGGCGGGCTTTCTTCGGGCGGCGCGCCGCCGCACCGCCGATCGCCTGATGCGGAATTGGATGACTAGGGTCGGAAGGTGCCGGAGAAGCCGGGAATCGCCAGCGGATTGTCGGCCATGGTGGCGGCGTCGGCGATATCCGTCTGCGGCAGGTCGGAGAAGGCGGCGACGATCCAGTGCTCGGCTGATTCCGGCAGATCACGCACGATCAGGACCAGCCGCGAGCGGTGGTCGTCGCTCGGCCAGGACGGCAGGCGCTGCGGCGGATGGAAGATCGTCTGCGCCGCCTGGATGACGAGGGGCTGGCCTGGCGCATCGGTGGTCGCGACGAGACCCTTCAGCCGCAGCAGGTGGTCGCCATGCTCGCGGGCGATGCGGTCAAGGAAATCGTCCAGCGCATGGCGGCCGATCGGCGTCGCGCGCGTCGCCGTGAAGGAACGGATGCGGGTGTCGTGGCGGTTGACGTCGCCTGCATGCTGGTGGTCGTGCCCATGGCCGTGGTGGTGATGGCCGTGGTCACCATGCTCATGCCCGTGGGCATGGTCGTGATCGTGGCCATGGTCATGCGCCTCGGCCGCCAGCCAGCCGGCGACGTCGCCGATCTTGCCGTCGGTCGAGAAAGGCTGCGTGTCGAACAGAAACGGCGCCAGCGCTTCGCCCTTCGCGGCGTCGAGGATGCGCGCGCCGGGATTCAGCTGGCGGATCCGCGCGATGATGGCCGGATCGGCGCCTTCCAGGTCGGTCTTGGTCAGCACGATGCGATCGGCGACGGCGACCTGCCGCACGGCCTCGTCGGCGATGTCGAGGGTGCGGGCGCCATGCACGGCGTCGACCACCGTGACGACGCCGTCGAGCCGGTAGCGCATCGAGAGATAGGGATGCAGCAGCACGCTCTGCAGCACCGGGGCCGGATCGGCGAGGCCGGTCGTCTCGATGACGACGCGGTCGAGGCGCTCGATGCGGTGGTTGTCGATCGCCCGGAGCAGGTTCTCCAGCGTCGTCACCAGCTCGCCCCGAATGGTGCAGCATAGGCAGCCGGACGACAGCTCGATGATGCCGTCCTCGGATTCGCCGACCAGGAGGTGGTCGAGGCCGATCTCGCCGAATTCGTTGACGATGACGGCCGTGCCGGCGAGCGCAGGGTCCTTGAGCAGTCCGTTGAGCAGCGTCGTCTTGCCGGCGCCGAGGAAGCCGGTCAGCACGGTGAGCGGGATCGGCTTCGGACGCTGGCGGACCTTTGCGGCTTCGGGCACGGCAGTCACTGAATTCTCGGTCACTGGGTTACGGCGAGCGCCGCGTCGGGCAGGGGCGCGAAATCGGTCGAATCGAACGGCACGCCGATCTCGATCTTGGGCTTGGACGCCGGCTTGGCGGGCGCCTTGTCCGTCGCCTTGGCCTTCACGGGCTTTTCGCGCGGGGTCGGCTTGGTCGCGGTCTTCTTGTCGGCTTCCTTCTTGCCGGCCTTGCCGCCCTTCTGCTTCTTGGCGGCCTTCGCAGCGGCGGCTGCCTCGGCGGCGGCGATCTCCTCCGCCTCCGCTTCCTGCGGCGTCATGATCGAGCCGTCCGGCCTGCGGACGCCGAGGATCGAGACGACGACGGGCTCCATCAGCTGGACGCGCGGCTGCAGCGCGCTCGGCAGGGCCGCGTTCTGGCCGCCATCGGCCTCGTGCTCGCCGCGATCCTTCTTGCCGCAGATGTCCTGCCGCATGTTGATCGCCTCGCCGACGGGGGAATTGCCGCGATAGCTGGCGAGCGACGGCCGCGAGCCGGTGAGCGCGAGGCTGCCGAAGCTCTGGTTCATCAGCCGCGCGGCGAGCTCGGCCCGGTCCTTGGCGTTCGGCGCGCCGAGCACGACGGCGGCGAGCGTGTTGCCGCCGCGCGAGGCGGTTGCCACGACGTTGAAGCCGGAGGCGCAGATGAAGCCCGTCTTCATGCCGCTGGAACCCGGATAGCGCTCGAGCAGCGAATTGGCGGATTTGAGCACGCGGTTGCCGGAGCGGATCGCCGTGATGCTGTAGAGCTCGCGGCGATCGGGGAACTCGGTCCAGAGCGCGCGGGCGAGCACGGCGAGATCGCGCGCCGTCGTGTACTGGCCTTCGCCGGGCAGGCCGTTCGGATTGATGAAATGGGTCGAGGCCATGCCGAGACGGGCCGCCTCGGCGTTCATCATGGCGACGAAGCCCTGCTCGCTGCCGCCGATGGTCTCGGCGATCGCCATGGCGATATCGTTGGCCGAATGCACCAGCATCATCTTGATCGCATTGTCGAGGTCGATGATCGTGCCGACCTTGAAGCCCATCTTGCTGGGCGGCTCATCGAGGGCGTGGCGCGAGACGACGACCTGGCTCGACAGCTTGACGCGGCCGTCGCGCAAGGCCTTGAACACGACATAGGCGTTCATCAGCTTGGTGATCGAAGCCGGATACCACATCTGGTGCGGGTTGCGCTCCGCCAGCACCTTGCCGCTGTCGAGATCGACGACGATGTACGGCGCCTCGACTGCCATGGCTGAGTTCGCGCCGTAGCCGATCAGCAGGAACAGGGCGAGAATCCGGGCAATCGATCGGGTCAGAAAGTGCATGTCGGGCTTTGTCCGTCTCGGGATATCGAGAGGCCGGCAGGGCCGGCGCGTCGGTTCTGAATAACCGATCTGCGCGGTGCTTGGCAAAGCGGCGGTTTGGCAAACATCGATCACGATCGCGAAGTGATTGGAAAATGGATCGAAATGCCTCTTCGGGCGGTCCCCGGCCTCGGCAGGCGCTTTGGCGTGAAAAGGCCGAATTCTGCCAAAGACTCACCCCGGCATGCCGAAATCACCCTGCCTTTTGATGGCGTGACGCTGCGTTATGCATTAAAACGCATATCGATTGGGTCTGGCATCGCAGCGCGCCTCCGACCGTTTTGCCGTTTTTTCGGAACTTCCCGATGTGCCGGCGGTGCGGGGCTAACTCGAAGAGGTGCTGAATTGATCCGCGCAACCTCCGTTCTCCCGGCCGGTACCTGGGCCGGGACACCTGCTGACACTGTGCTGCTCGACTATGAGGCGCGCCATCGCCGCCGCCTCGCCATGTCGGCCCGTGGCGGCGTCTCCTTCCTGCTCGACCTCCCGGCCAGGGAAGCGCTCCACCATGGCGACGGTCTCCTGCTCGAGGATGGCCGCGTCATCGCCGTCGAGGCGGCGGCCGAGCCGCTGGCGGACATTTCGGCCGAGACCCCGGCAAAGCTCGTCCGCCTCGCCTGGCTGCTCGGCAACCAGCAGCTTCCCGCCCAGCTTCTCGGCGAGCATCTGCGCATCCGGCGCGATCCCGTCGTCGAGGCGGAACTGGCCGAACGGGGCGCGCGGATCATGCCGATCTCCGCCCCCTTCGATCCGGAGGAAGACTCCGTCGGCGGCGACGGCCCCCGCTTCTGGCACAGCGTCGAGTTCACGCACGGGTTCTCCCGGCATGCCGGCTTCTCGGAAAGCGGCGGATCCGGATTTGCCGAGGCGCGTGGCCAGGCCTTCGCGAGCAGCCATTCGCCATCGCGCGCGCACTCGACCTCTACCTCCGAAAGTCATTCGAAGAAGCCGGGTTCCGCCACCGAGCCCGATGGCGAGGAGACGGACCCCTCCGGTGGGCCGGAC
The DNA here is from genome assembly GCF_016629525.1 of Kaistia sp. 32K. Classification (GTDB taxonomy): domain Bacteria; phylum Pseudomonadota; class Alphaproteobacteria; order Rhizobiales; family Kaistiaceae; genus Kaistia. The sequence goes on along the minus strand of NZ_AP024269.1, from coordinate 4,194,165 downwards.
GATCGATCGGGCTGACCTTACCAGCGGCGCGATCGCACCGGTGATTTTCTGCTGCGGCGCAGCTAGAGTGGAACTTCGCGTTGTGACCTGCGGAGTTCCGGAATGCCGATCGTCAACCGTCTGGCCGAGTATCAGGACGAAGTCGCCGCCTGGCGGCACGACCTGCACCGCCACCCGGAGATCCTGTACGAGGTTCACCGCACCGCCGCGACCGTCGCCGAGCGATTGCAGGAATTCGGCGTCGACGAGGTCGTGACCGGCCTCGGCCGGACGGGCGTCGTCGGCGTCATTCGTGGCAAGCGCGGCGATGGCTCGCGCACGATCGGCCTCCGGGCCGACATGGATGCGCTGCCGCTGATGGAAGTTACAGGCAAGCCCTACGCCTCGACCGTTCCCGGCAAGATGCACGCCTGCGGCCATGACGGTCACACGGCCATGTTGCTGGGCGCCGCCAAATATCTGGCCGAGACCCGCAATTTCGACGGCACGGCGGTCGTCATCTTCCAGCCGGCTGAGGAAGGCGGCGGCGGCGGCAAGGCGATGATCGAGGACGGCCTGATGGAGCGGTTCGGCATCGACGAGGTCTATGGCATGCACAACATGCCGGGGCTCGACCTTGGCAAGTTTGCCATTCGCCCGGGTCCGATCATGGCCGCGACGGACGAGTTCAATTTCGTCATCGCCGGCCATGGCGCCCATGCCGCCAAGCCGCATGCGAGCATCGATCCGATCGTGGTCGGCACGCAACTGGTGCAGGCGATGCAGACCATCGTCTCGCGCTCGGTCGATCCGCTCGCCTCCGTCGTCGTGTCGGTGACGAAGTTCCATGCCGGCGAGGCGCACAACATCATTCCCGAGACCGCCTATCTCGGCGGCACGGTGCGGACGTTGACGCCGGAAACGCGCGATCTCGCCGAGAAGCGCATTCGCGAGATTGCGGCCGGCATCGCGGCCGTCTATGGCGCCCGTATCGAGGTCGACTACGACCGCAACTATCCCGTCACCGTCAACCACGCCGCCAACGCGACCTTCGCGGCCGACGTGGCGGCGGAGGTCGTCGGCGCCGATCGCGTCGAGCGCGACGTGGCGCCGATGATGGGCGGCGAGGACTTCTCCTACATGCTGGAGAAGCGGCCCGGCGCCTTCATCTTCATCGGCAACGGCGATTCGGCCGGGCTGCACAACCCGGCCTATGACTTCAACGACGAAGCCCTGCCGATCGGCGCATCCTACTGGGTGCGGCTGGTGGAGACGTCGCTGGCGCCGGCCTGAGCCACCGCCTTGTCCTCCTTGCGCGTCTTCCAGAGCGAAAGGAGGACGCCGGCAGCGAGGATGCCGATGGTCGAGCCGAGCGACACGAAGGTGTTCACCGGGCCGACGAGGTGCGTCCAGAAGATCTTGCCGCCGACGATGACCAGCACGAGCGCCAGCGCGTATTTCAGATAGTCGAAGCGGTGGACCATGGCGGCGAGCGCGAAATAGAGCGCGCGCAGGCCGAGCACGGCGAAGATGTTCGAGGTGTAGACGATATAGGGGTCGGTCGTGATGGCGAACACGGCCGGGACGCTGTCGACCGCGAAGACGATGTCGGCGATCTCGATCGAGACGAGCGCCAGGAATAGCGGCGTCGCCACCCAGTGCATCTTGCCGTCGGCCTTCTTCACATGGGTGAAGAAGCGGTGGCCGTCCAGCGACGGCGAGACCGGGATCGCCTTGCGCACGAGCTTCAGGATGCGGCTGTTCTCCAGGTCCATCGGCTCATGGCCGGCGAACAGCATCTTGATGCCGGTGAGGATCAGGAAGGCGCCGAAGATGTAGAGGATCCAGCCGAAGGACGAGATGAGCGCCGCGCCGAGGCCGATCATGATGGCGCGCAGCACCAGCACGCCGAGAATGCCCCAGAACAGCACGCGGTGCTGGTAGGCGCGCGGAATGGCGAAGGCGCTGAAGATCAGCGAAATGACGAAGATGTTGTCGAGCGCCAGGCTCTTCTCGACCACGAAGCCGGTCAGGTAGAGCATGCCGGATTCCGCGCCGTGGTCCCACCAGACCCAGGCGCCGAACAGCAGGGCGACACCGATGTAGAAGGAGGAGAGGATCAGGCTGCGCCGGATGCCGATCTCCTTGTCGCCGCGGTTCAGGACGCCGAGGTCAAGGATGAGGAGCACGGCGACGACGCCCAGGAAGAGCGCCCACGCAGCCGCAGACTTGCCGAGAAACTCGGCATCGAACAACGAAACGATATCCATGGATCACGAGCACAGGTCGCCGGGCCAATAGGCTCAAGGGTCCGACATCGCGGTGGGCGACTCACCGCCAGAGGGGCCCGGACCCCACTCGTCAGCAGGACATGGCACTCGGACCCTGCTCATGCAAGGCCGGGCGTGAGAAATTTTCTCGACATCCCGTCATCTTTGGTGCAACCAACCCTATCCACTTCCTCCCTCGGACGCTCCGCTCGACCGGCGGCGCCCTATATGAGGGAAATCGCTGCAGATCGAGGGTTCACCATGCCTGCCTATCGCTCCCGTACCTCCACCCATGGCCGCAACATGGCCGGCGCGCGCGGCCTTTGGCGCGCCACCGGCATGAAGGACGGTGATTTCGGCAAGCCGATCATCGCGGTGGTGAATTCCTTCACGCAGTTCGTCCCCGGCCACGTCCACCTGAAGGACCTTGGCCAGCTGGTGGCGCGCGAGATCGAGAAGGCCGGCGGCATCGCCAAGGAATTCAACACGATCGCCATCGACGACGGCATCGCGATGGGCCATGACGGCATGCTCTATTCGCTGCCCTCGCGCGAGATCATCGCCGACTCGGTCGAGTACATGGTCAACGGCCATTGCGCCGACGCCATGGTCTGCATCTCGAACTGCGACAAGATCACCCCCGGCATGCTGATGGCGTCGCTGCGCCTCAACATCCCGACGATCTTCGTCTCCGGCGGCCCGATGGAGGCCGGCAAGGTCGTCCTCTCGGACGGCAAGCTGCACGCGCTCGACCTCGTCGACGCCATGGTCGCCGCCGCCGACGAGAGCGTCTCGGACGCCGACGTCAAGCTGATCGAGCAGAACGCCTGCCCGACCTGCGGCTCCTGCTCGGGCATGTTCACCGCCAATTCGATGAACTGCCTGACTGAGGCGCTCGGCCTGTCGCTGCCCGGCAACGGCTCGACGCTGGCGACCCATGCCGATCGCAAGCGCCTGTTCGTCGAGGCGGGCCACCAGATCGTCGACATCACCCGCCGCTACTACGAGCAGGACGACGAGAGCGTGCTGCCGCGCAACGTCGCCTCGTTCGGCGCGTTCGAGAACGCCATGACGCTCGATATCGCCATGGGCGGCTCGACCAACACCGTGCTGCACATCCTGGCCGCCGCGCATGAGGGCGAGATCGACTTCGACCTCGACGACATCGACCGCCTGTCGCGCCACGTCCCGGTGCTCTGCAAGGTCGCCCCGGCCAAGCAGGACGTCCACATGGAGGACGTCCACCGCGCCGGCGGCATCATGGCGATCCTCGGCGAGTTGGCGCGTGGTGACCTGCTGAACCTCGACCTGCCGACCGTGCATTCCTCGACCATGGCCGAGGCGATCGCCCGCTGGGACATCCGCCAGACCAACAGCGAGAGCGTTCGCGAGTTCTACCGCGCCGCGCCCGGCGGCGTGCCGACCCAGGTCGCGTTCAGCCAGGACAAGCGCTGGAGCGAGCTCGATCTCGACCGCGAGAAGGGCGCCATCCGCGACGTGCCGAATGCCTTCTCGAAGGATGGCGGCCTCGCCGTGCTGAAGGGCAACATCGCGTTGAACGGCTCGGTCGTGAAGACCGCCGGCGTCGACGAATCGATCCTGAAGTTCACCGGCCCGGCCGTGATCTTCGAGAGCCAGGACGACGCCGTGCTCGGCATCCTGAACAAGAAGGTCAAGGCGGGCGATGTCGTCATCATCCGCTACGAGGGACCGCGCGGCGGCCCCGGCATGCAGGAAATGCTCTATCCGACCAGCTATCTGAAGTCGCGCGGCCTCGGCAAGGCCTGCGCGCTGGTGACGGACGGCCGCTTCTCCGGCGGCACTTCGGGCCTCTCCATCGGCCATGTCGCGCCGGAAGCCGCGGCTGGCGGCGCCATCGGCCTGGTCGAGGAAGGCGATACGATCGAGATCGACATCCCGAACCGCTCGATGCGCATCGTCATCTCCGATGAGGAGCTGGCTGCGCGTCGCGCCGCCATGGAAGCCAAGGGCAAGGCGGCCTGGAAGCCGGAGAAGCCGCGCAAGCGCAACGTCACGACGGCGCTCAAGGCCTATGCCGCGATGGCGACCAGCGCCGACAAGGGCGCGGTGCGCGACGTCAGCCGCTTCGACGTCTGAGCGACGAACTCTCAGAAAAAAGGGCGCCTCTGGCGCCCTTTTTTATGGCCTGGATGTTTCGGCTGGCCTCTCGCAGGCCCGCCAATCAGTCGCTGATGATCTTGAGCGTGTCGCCCGGCTTCAGCGGCGCGCCGTCCTTCAGATCGTTCAGGACGCGGAAGAGGTCGGTCGGACGATCGACGCCGTTCATGCGGCGGGCGAGGCTGTCGACTGTGTCGCCGGGGCGGACGGTGACCAGTTTTACCCGCAGCGGCTTCAGAGCGGCTGCTTCCTGCGGCGACAGCTTGCGGAAGCTTTGCACCGTTTCGGTCGCCGCCTGGGCGAGGCCCGGCGTGTCGCTCTCATTGGCGAAGATGAAGCGATAGGTGGCGTTCGGCCCGACCCGGATGACGGCGATGCGGAAGACCCAGCCCTTGGCCTCGGCGCGCGCGGAAGCCGCTTCCAGCCCGTTGACCGTGAAGCTCTGGATCGAGTTCCGGTCGAGCCCGTTCACCCAGCCGGACGCGATGTAGTCCGGCAGCGCCGTGCCGGTCGGCAGATTGGCGCCGTCGAAGCGCAGCGCCGTGCCGTCGGGCGCCGTCGCCAGCACCGCGTCGGCCGTGTTGTCGAGGACGAAGCCGCTCGGCACGGCGAAGCCGACGCCCAGCGTCGGATGGTAGAAATTCTTGCCGCGGACGAAGCCCTGCGAGCGGTCGTCGCCATAGAGCATGCCGTCGATGCCCTGCAGGTAGCGCTCGCGGTCGACCTCGCCGATGCCGGGCGCGCCGAACTGGCGCGCGGCGCGGATGGCGAAATCGACGCGCTGCGGCGTCGCCGGATGCGAGGCGAGGAAATCGGGCCGCTTGTCCTGGACGCTGCCGGCCGACTTGTAGGCGGCGAACCGGCCCATCAGGTCGAGGAAGCGGGCGGCCGCGAACGGGTCGTAGCCGGCCTTGCCGATGGTGCGCACGCCGATCGCATCGGCCTCCAGCTCCTGCTGCTGCGAGAAGGCGGCAAGCGTGCGCTGGCTGGAGGCGAGCGCCAGCTGTCCGGCGTCGCCATCCTGCAGCACGTCGGTGACGACGCGGCTGACGATCATCGCGGCGCGCGCCTTGTTCTGGCGCTGCATGGCGTGATTGGCGGTGACATGCCCCATCTCGTGCGCGATGACGGCGGCGACTTCGGAGGAATCATTGGCGAGCGCCAGCAGGCCGCGCGTCACATAGAGATAGCCGCCCGGCAGCGCGAAGGCGTTGACCGTGGGCGTATTGAGAATGGTGATCCGGTAGGACTGCGACGGATCGTCGGAGGCGGCGACGATGCGGCCGACGATGCGGGCCAGCGTCTTCTCCAGCTTGTCGTCATGATAGATGCCGCCGAAGCTCGCGACGATGCGCGGATGTTCCTGCGCGCCGATGCGCGCCTGCTCGGGATCGACCGGAGGCGGCGTCGCGGCGCCGGCCGTCGTCTGCGGCGGCCCGTAGGTCTGCTCGAGCACGGTCGTGCAGCCGGCGAGCAGCAGGCTCGCCGTGAGGATCGCCGCCTTCCAGCGCAGCGCGCCGCGGGAGCTCTTGCGCTCCCTATCCAGATGGGCACCGAATGCCGTCATTCTTCACCATTGGTCCAGCAGTTCGAGCTGTTCGGGATGCGTCACCCGCATGCTCGGTCCGCCGTGCCTTTCGATCCAGCCCCTTAGTCTGACCCGTTGCCCCCGCAGCGTCTCCACGGCGATGCCTGCTTCCGCGAAGGCGGTGATCGCCTCCGTGGTCAGCACCGCCGTGAAATCCGTCGACCAGTCGCGCCCGAAATCCAGATAGGCGATCGGACCGCGCTCGCCGACCGAAATCACGCTTCCCTCAACCAGATCATATACATCGTGACGGGTTGCAAGAGCGGGATCGGCCGCAGGGCGGATGGCGTAGTATGGATCGCGCCAGAGGCCAAGCCCCGAATTGCGGGCTTCCCGTTCAACATTCAACAAAGCCCCGACACATTGGCGATTGTCGGCGAAGGAATAGACGCGGGCGAGCCCCTCGGCGAGCATGGCCTGCTGGATCCAGATCGGCTCGCCGTCCTCCGGCAGGATGGTGACATGGGCGAGCGCCCGGTTGTAGCGGTCGCGCCGCGTGCCGCCATAGCGCAGCTGTGCCGCGTTGCCGAGCGCCAGCGTCTCCAGCTTCGCCTTCGCCTCGGAGGAGAGCGGCCAGGCGACGAAGCCGGGGCGGCCGAGCGGCAGTTTCGGCGCCTGCATGCCGACGAGGCGGACTTCGAGCGTGTTGTCGAGCACCAGCGTGTCGCCATCGATGACATGCGTGACGATCCCCGCCTCGCCGTCGACGAGGTGGCATTCGTTCTTCCCGGCCATCCGCTCGCCAGCCATGCGCTCGCTATGGCCGGGTTTCGCGGTCTCGCCTTGCGCCAGGGAACCCGTCATCACCGCTCCGATCATCATCAGCACGCCAAGCATCGAACCGCAGCCGGCCCGGCCCGTCCGTCGCGCCACGGTCGGGATCAGGGCAGGGCAGGGCATGCGACCCGTCGCGGTCTTCATGCCGGCATGGTGGCATCACGCAAGCGTGTTGGAAACAGGGCGACCGGGCTTCCTTCCTGTGGGCAAGAGCAGTTTGCCGCGCCGTGTTGCACCACGGCGCCATCACCAGATTCGTGCCGAATGCTCTTGAAAGTGGAGGGCCAATCGGAGGATAAGCATCCAGCCCGGCCGGCAACGCCATCCGGGCCGCGCCGTCACCACGGCCGATGTCCCGGTAGCTCAGCAGGATAGAGCAACGGTTTCCTAAACCGTAGGTCAGGGGTTCGAATCCCTTCCGGGACACCAGCACTTCGAAGGCCCAAAAAGCTGGATCGATCAGACCACGGACAAGGTGCCTGACGATCTGCGCGCCCGTTGAAGGATAAACACGAACCGAGGGCCGCATTCGACCGCGATCGGCCTTGGATGAGTTCGTCGCTTACATCTTCGACGAGCAAGGCATTACGACGGACGCGAAGGGGGCGGTCAACCCAAATCCGTGCCGCAGTCGTTGCGGATGAACATCAAGACTTCGCAGCGCCCACGGCTGAGTGGCGCACAAAGTCAGAGGACGCTATCTCGATCAGGGCACGCATGCGTTCGCTGGCGATCTCCGGCTGGCGGAGGCGAATAGCTTCAAACACGTCGCCATGAGCGGCAAGCGTCGTGACATAACTTTGAGAGACAGAGGTTGTCAGGCGGAACGAATTGGCGAGCGACTGCCCAATCAAGCTAACCAAGCCGGCGAAGATCGGATTGTGGCTAGCGCGAAGGATCGAAGCATGGAAGGCCACGTCGGCATCGGCGCAGGCCGCTAGATCGGAGGTCGGTGCGGCGCACATTGCTTCGTAGGCCACCTCGATCATTGCGAGGTCTTTCGATGTGGCGCGCATGGCAGCGAGACGTGCGGCAGCCGGCTCGATGGCTTGACGAGCCTCGATCAGGCCGCGGACGAAGTCAGGATCGATGTCGATGCCGTTCATCCATTTGATGACGTCCGGATCCAGGTGGTTCCAATTCGAAGATTCCTGGACACGGGTGCCGGCACGCTGTCGGGACACGATCAGCCCTTTTGCGGCCAACATCTTGATAGCTTCCCGCATCGGCGTACGGCTGACACCAAACTCTTTACAAAGCTCGGCCTCTGTCGGTAGAGCCCCATTCTGCTTGTAATTGCCCGATAATATCCGTCGCCCGAGTTCACCCATAACTCGCTCTCGAACAAAGGAAGCCGGTCTGTGTGCGGGTTCGCCGTCAGGTTTGTCAGTATTCACGGACATGGATGCATCCCAGGTTGGGCGCAGAATGCCTAGCACATCTGCAGCGCAATCGCACCGGCCGTAAGTTCAGTTGCTGCTTGGGACAGGCGGTCCGAGGCTATCGATACCGTGCAAGCTCAGTTCGTCGGCAAAGTGACAGCGAACGCTGCGATCGCCAGAGACACTGCGCAATTCCGGCACGACGGCGCGGCAGATATCCCGCGCATAGGGGCAACGCGGATGGAAATGGCAACCCGATGGGGGATTGGCTGCGCTGGGCACTTCGCCGGCCGCGCGCTTGGTGCCACCCTTATGTGCGCCGATGCGCGGCACGCTGGCAATCAGCGCTTCCGAATACGGATGCAGCGGACGCTGAAACATGACCTGGGTAGGGCCTGCTTCTAGCACCCGGCCGAGATACATGACGACGGTGGTGTCGGTGAAGTGTTTGACCACACCGAGGTCGTGCGCCACAAACAGATAGGTCAACTGCCTTTCCGCCTGCAGATCCTTCATCAAGTTCAGTGTCTGCGCCTGAATGGACACGTCGAGCGCGGAAATCGGCTCGTCGGCGACCACCAGTCGAGGGTTAAGCGCCAAGGCGCGCGCAATCACCACGCGCTGCCTCTGGCCGCCGGACAGCGCGTGCGGATAGCGCCGCATATAGCGCGTCGACAGTCCCACCTGTTGCAGGAGCTGGGCCACGCGATCTTCCAGCGCCCTGCCTTTGAGCACCCGATTGATGAGCAGCGGTTCGCCGATCAGATCAAGCAGCGTCATGCGTGGGTTCAGCGACGAGTTCGGATCCTGAAAGATCATCTGCATGTTGAGACGCGTCTTGCGCCGAACATGCTTGTCGGCTTTCACGAGATCGACCCGCCCTAGTTCTGGGTCATTGAAGATGATCTCGCCACCATCGGCTTCCAGCCCCCCCATGATGGTGTGGCCCATTGTGGACTTGCCACAGCCGCTTTCCCCGACCAGGCCGACGGTCGATCCCGCCGGAACGACGAACGAGACATCATCCAGCGCCCGGACCTCGCCGGTCGTTTTGCCAAATAGGCCGCTGGATAGCGGGAACGACTTCCTTACGCCGCGAACTTCGAGAAGTGCGGTCATGCGGCCGCTCCTGCAAAATGGGGATCAGCAAGGAAGCACCGGGCCACATGGCCCATGCGGCTCTCATACAACTCGGGCAGCTTCTGGTCGCAAAGGCCCGCCATGAACTTTCTGCACCGTGTATGAAACGGGCAGCCGGACGGCATCTGGTCCGGCGTCGGCACCATGCCCTGAATGGCATTGAGCCGGGTCGAGGCGCTATCGGTCAGCTTGGGTATCGAGTCGAGCAAGGCCTGCGTATAGGGATGCTGCGGCACGCTCAGAACCTCGGCCACCGGGCCGCGCTCGACGATATATCCGAGATACATCACGACCACTTCATCGGCGATTTCCGACGCCACGGCCAGGTCGTGCGTGATGAACATCATGGCCATGTCCATCTCACCCTGCAGCTGACGCAGGAGGTCGAGAATCTGGCTTTCAGTGGTCACATCGAGTGCTGTCGTCGGCTCGTCAGCAATCAGCAATTTAGGGCCACAGCTGAGAGCCAGCGCGATCATCACACGCTGCCGCATACCGCCGGAAAGCTGGTGCGGATACCGATCAACGACAATTTCCGGGCTTGGCAACCGTACCTTGCGCAGCATCTCGACGGCATGCTCACGGGCCGCGCGCCGGTTCGGAAACCGCTGATGCGCCAGAAGCATCTCGATGATCTGCTCGCCCACCGTGAACAGTGGGTCGAACGAGGTCATCGGCTCCTGAAAGATCATCGCGATCTCTGGACCACGCAGTCTGCGCATAGCCTCCGAAGTCGGCTTGAGCTTTGTGATGTCCACCGGCTTGTCGCCGCCGTAGTAGCGTATGCTGCCGCCGGCTATGTAGCCGGGCTTGCGCACCAGATTGAGCAGGCACTGGCCGGTAACGGATTTGCCGCAGCCGCTCTCGCCGAGGACGGCGACGGAACCGCCCTTGGGAATGGAGAAGTCGATGCCATTGACGGCGCGCACGACGCCGCCTTCGGTCCGGAACTCCGCGACGAGCGCTTCGATTTCGATCAATGGTTGCGTCATATCGGGTCCCCCGTCATCGAGAGAAGGGATCGGCCGCATCGCGCATGCCGTCGCCAACGAAATTGAAGGAGATGATGGTGAGCACCACGAAGATCGCCGGGGTCAACAGCCACGGCAGTTCGATGATCACCTGAACGCTCTGTGCCTCATTGAGCAGCAGACCCCAGCTCGTCATCGGCGGCTTGATGCCAAGCCCCAGAAAGCTCAGCGCGGTTTCGCCGAGGATCATGGACGGAATGGTGAGCGTGGCGATAACCAGCACATGGCTCATCGTAGACGGCAGCAGGTGACGGATCATGATGCGGGCCGTGGAGGCGTTGGAATATCGCGCAGCCCTGACGAAATCCGAGGTTTTGAGCGACAGCACCATCGCGCGCACTTGGCGGGCGAGACTCCCCCAAGTTAAGACTGACAGCACGATGGAAATCGCGAAATAGACTTGGGCGGAACTCCAGGTCGGCGGGATGAGCGCCGCGAGGGCCAGCCATAGCGGAATCTGCGGAAACGCCATGGTCATCTCGATGACGCGCTGCACCAACCCGTCAAACCATCCCCCGAAATAGCCGGTGATCAGACCCATGCCCACGCCGATCACCAGCGACAAGGCGACTCCGACAAGCCCGACGGTCAGCGAGACCTGGGCCCCATAGAGAATGCGACTGAACACATCGCGCCCTTTGGTGTCGGTGCCAAGCAGGAACAACTTGCCAGGGGCTTCGACGCCGAACAGATGAATATCGCTGCGGAACAGGCCAAGGATCGTATAGGGCTGGCCCTTCACGAAAAGCCGCAGCGGATACTTCTGCTCCGGCACGATCGTCGTGACCTGTTTGAACGACTTGGGATCGAGCGTGCGCTTGAGGCCATAGACGAATGGTACCGGGTGAAACGTACCTGTCTCGTCGAAGAAATGGAGACCATGCGGCGCCTGTCGGGCGAACTGGCCGTGCGTCTCACGATCGCCATAAGGGGCGATGAACCCCGCAAGCAACGCCATCAGATACATGATGGCGAGGACGATCAATCCGACAACGGCAAGTCTGTTGCGCAGGAATTTGCGCCAGGTCAGCTGCCGAACCGACAACACCTTTGTGCGCTCGACCCCCGCAGTGCTTGCGGCAGGGCTTGCGTCTGCTGCGATATCAGTCATAGCGCACCCTCGGGTCCAGCCAGGCCAGCATCACGTCAGAGATGAGATTGCCCACCGTCACGGTGACGGCGATGAGCACCAGAATGGCGCCCGCGAGGTACATGTCCTGCTGGAGGGTTGCCTGCAGGTAAGTGGTCTGCAGGGTAGGTAAATTCAGCACGATCGAAGTGATGGCGAAGCCGTTGATCAGGAAGCTGAGCACTTGGCCGAAGAGCGTCACGAGCGGGTGAAGCGCATTGCGGAACACATGCTTCCAGATCACCACTTTCTCTGGCAGCCCCTTGGCTCGCAGCGTCATGACATAGGGCTTGCCGAGCTCCTCGAGCATGTTGTTGCGGGTCACGCGCATGATGACGGCCGTGCCTGTGAACGCCACGGCCGTCACACTGAGCCAGGCGTGGGACAGAAAATCCAGCGCCTTTGCCAGCGAGAACGGCTGATTGGCATATTGGATGGAGTTCAGCCCCAGCAGCACCTCGCCGGTGGCAAGAAAAGCCAGGACCAGGAAGACCAGCGCCAGGAGGAAGTCGGGCAGGCCAATGCCGATGAAGGCGAAAGCTGTTAGCCCGATGTCGCCAGCCGAATATTGATGCGTTGCTGAATAGACGCCGAGCGGAATTCCGATACCCCAGGACAGGACGAAAGCCATGGCCGACACGGCGAGCGTGGCAGGCAGGCGTTCCATGATGATGGTGCTGACCGGACGAAGGTCCGCGAACGAAATACCCAGATCACCGCGGAAGAAATTGGTCACCCAAGTGAAGAACTGGTCATAGAGCGGACGGTTGAGACCGAACTGCTCGCGCAGCATATCCTGTTGCGCGACCATGCCCGTATTGCCCTGCGCCGCCTGGCGCATAACGTACTGGCTGACGAAATCGCTCGCCGGAAGTTTCATGATGATAAAGCCAACGGCCATGATCATCAGCAAGGTCGGCACCATGATGAGCAGGCGCTTGGCAATGTATATGGGCATCGTAGCCATCCCTGAAGGAGCGCCGGTGCCTGATATTGTCGGCACCGGCGAGGAGGGTGTTACTTGCTGAAGTAGAACTGCTCTGGGTCCGCCGTCGCCGGGAAGCCGAAGTCGTGGCTACCGATCATGCCGGTGTCGGGCACATTATGCAGTTTGTTGGACACCAGCACGGGGCTCGGGTGCTCACCGATGGTGCCGAGAGTGATCGGACCATCTTCCAGGTAGATGCGATAGGCATCGAGCAGCGCCGCGTCGCGTGCCGCGGGATCGACCTGCTTGGAGGCCAAAGCGTAGGCCTCCTGCAACTTCTCGAGCATAGAGCCTTTGCGGGGCGCAGTGCCTTCCGTCCCGCCGCTCTGGAAATGGCGCGAGATGCTGATGCCGCCCATCGACCATTCGCGGGCTTCGACCGGCGCCCAGACGGTCGGTGCGGACATCAGCCCCCAGCCTGCCGCGCTCGGCCAGGCTCGCATCATCATCGCGCCGCTTTCGGCACGAGTTGTCAGCGCGCTGTTGTCGATCGGATTGAGGATCGTATCGATGCCGATCGCGTCCCAGTCTTCCTTGACCAGATCCATCACCGCGACGGTCTGCGGATCGGATGCGGGCATATCGACGATCAGCTGCAGTTTGCTGCCATCGGGGCGATCCCGCCGGCCGTCGCCGTCCTTGTCGACGACGCCCAGTTCGTCCAGCAGCTTCTTGGCGAGTTCCGGATCATGCTCGACGTAGGAGCTGGACCATTGTTCATAGAGTTCCTGGCCTTCGGGCGTACGGAACTCGGGGCTCTCCGGGCTCATCGAGAACTGGCGCGGCTTCGCCAGACCGAACGACACCACGTCATTGTATTTGTTGCGGTCCATCGCCTGCGACAGCGCGATGCGGAATTTCTGCTCGTAGAACAGATCGACGATGCCCTGATCCTTGTGATCATAGGTGATCATCAGCCAGGGCCACGCAAAGTCGCCACGGCTCCACATCTTGATGGTGTAGTCGCCCGACTCCTGGTTCTCCATGAGCAAGGAGACGTCGGAGAGGTTGAATTCGCGAGCCTGGAAGTCCAATTGGCCAGCCATGCCCTTGAGCAGAACCGCCTGGCGCGCGCTATCCGGCGTGGCGATGGCGGTGTCGATCGTGTCGATGTAGGGCAACTGCTGCCCGTCGGGATCCACTTTCCAATAGTAAGGATTGCGCTGAGCCACGATGCGCTGGCCGGGGGTATATTCGGTCACGACCCAGCCCGCCAGTGTCGGCATGCCGACCTGCTGCAGTCGCGAGGTCGCGTTGTAGCGCGCCATCAGCGCGGTCGTGTCTTTCACCTCGGCATATTTCGGGTGGAATTGCTTGAGATAGTGCGCCGGAACCAGCCATTGCGCGCTGTTGTAGTGGCCACGCGAAGCCAGTTCCATGAATAGCGGGTTCGGCGCAGCGAACGTCAGCTTGACAGTATAGTCGTCGATCTTGTCGACCGTCATCGGCACCTCGTTGACCACGGTGCCGGATGGCAGGCCAACGGGGATGGACTCGTCCAAAACCAGATCGTTCCAGAAGAACATGAAATCATCGGCGGTGAACGGCTCGCCGTCTGACCACTTCATGCCCTTGCGAAAGTTCATTGTGACTTCGGTATAGGCATCGTTCCAGGTCCAGCCTTTCAGCACGTTCGGGCGTACACCCGAAACGTCTCGTTCAAAGCGAGCGAACGGCTCGACCATGATCAACTGGCGCAGCCAGTCGAGTTCATCTCGAGAGATGTTGCGCAGGGTGCCGCCATATTGACCGATGCTCTCAACGGGCGGCACGACCAGTGGATCCGATGGCAGGCGCTCGGCGATGGGCGGCAAGCCCGCCACGCTATCCAGCCCAGGCGCCTGACGATATTCTTGGGCAGAGGCTGCTGTAGATGCCAGCAGCGCCGCAGTAAATAAAAGAGCCCTGAAAGCTCGATTGCCCCCCGACCTTGCGGCCATAGTTTCCTCCCATGTGAAGTCGCGGACCCTCCTCAAGGTGCCGCGACGGATGTTGCTATATATCCGATATATAATCTCTATTTATTCGAATATGTCTGACTTATTCAGACGCGGGTGAACCGCAAAATCTGGCTTTGGAGATTCTTGATCGGCGAGATCAGGCCGATCTCGGCCCAGGCACGGCCGGACCGGACGACATCCGACCCCTCGACCGCGTAGAGAGCTTCCGGATCGAGGCCGGCAATTCGGATCGTTGGATTGGCTCCGAGCCGCGCGCTGTGAACACGGAAGACGAACAAGACGGCCTCGGACTTGTCGCGTGCGACATATGCGAATGCACTGACCGCATGCCGATGGGCTGAACGCAGACGATAGAGATCGCCGCCGGCAACGAGGTGCCTGATTTCCTTGAAACGCGCCACGTGACCTGCCGCCACGGAACACTCTTCATCGCTCCAGTCGAGCAGATTGCCGCCGACGCCCAGCGCGCCTGCCATGCTGACATGGAAACGGAAGTCGAGCGGATATTCGCGACGCTCTTCGTCCGTCGCCCAGCCGGCCATTGTGTTGGCGGGGAACAGCTGGCTGTAGCCCTCCTGGATCAGCAAGCGCGCAGCGGGAACGGTATTGTCGCTCGTCCAGCTCTGCTCGGTCAGCGCCATCATGCCGAGATCGACACGACCACCACCGCTGCAGCAGTTTTCCCAGATCACGTCCGGATGACGGGCGCGCAATTCGACCCAAACGCGATACAGCCCTTCGACATAGCGCACCCAGATTTCACGGGCGTCCCGCTCGTGAGTTGGCCAACCGGCCTCGCTCGCCGAGCGGTTCATATCCCACTTGATGAAGTCGATCGAATTCTCGGTCAGCAGGCGATCGAAGATATCGATCAGGTAATCCTGGACGTCGACGCGACCTAAATTAAGGATCAACTGGTTCCGCATCAGCGAGCGCTCGCGCCCCTCGTAATGCAACACCCAGTCGGGATGCGCCCGGTAGAGATCCGAATCCGGATTGACCATCTCTGGCTCGATCCAAAGACCGAACTGCATGCCGTGCGACTTGACCGCATCGATCAGTGGCGCAAGACCCTTGGGAAACTTGGTCTCGTCAGGCCACCAGTCACCAAGGCCTGCCTTGTCTGTATTCCGGCCGTGGAACCAGCCGTCATCCATGACAAAAAGCTCGACGCCCATCTTGCTGGCCTTCTCGGCGAGCGCCGTCTGCCCCTCCTGGTCAACGTCGAACAGCGTTGCGTACCAGGAGTTGTAGACGACGGGCGGCACGAAGTTGGGGCGTGGCGACAGGTTCCGGCGGATGAGATCGTGATAGGCGCGGCTCATCGCCCCAAAGCCCTCACTCGAATATCCATAGACCACGCGAGGCGCCTCGAAGGTCTCGCCGGGCTGAAGGTCCCAGGCGAAATCATGGTCGTTCAGGCCCAGATGGATGATGCCGCGATCATCGCGTGTCCGCTCGGCAATCAGTCGCCAGTTGCCACTCCACTGCAGCGTGCCGAACCACACTTCTCCGGCCTCCTCGCTTGCGGCGAGACCAGGCTCGTTGCGGTCCACGGCGAAGTAAGGCACGCCGCCATGCGACGTGATGACCCGACGGCTGTCGCGCTGGATCGTGCCAAAACCCATGGGATCACGGTGCATGCGGAACTCATCGCCCCAGCGCCCGCTCAGATGATTCAGCGCAAATTCGCCACCAGCCGGTAAGTTGAACGCACCGGTAAATGCCCGCGTGAGCTGCACTTCGCGCCCGCCATCATTGATCACGGCAAGCGACCGCGTGAACAGGCCATGCTGGTCCAGGGTGCCGTATGTGAGCACAACGCGCAGATTTAGATCGGCATCCCGCAGGGTGACAGCCAGCGTATCGTCGCCAACGTCAGCGGACTCAAACCGCAGCACCAGTCCGCGCAAATGGCCGCCCGCAATCGTCGCATCCAGCGTGCGTTCGTCCGAAGCGCTGGCTTCGCCGGTCGTGACTTCCTGCGGCGTCAGCTGAAGCTCATGATCGGCGGAGAAATATCTGGCGCGCGCGGCCGCCGGATAGTCGGCAAGGCGCGGAAGCCGGCGCCCCCAATAGGTGTGCACCAACACGCCGCCAGGCTCGACGCCCATCGCATAGGCGGCATGGCCACTTTCGAGCACCCAATAGTTGCCGCTTGCACTAACGCCCATTCAATCCTCCCAGTCGAACCGCGTAGCTGTAAGGCTACACCATAATAAGTATGATAATTTATTGTCAATCATCATACACGCGCATCAACTGCTACTGGGATCAAGCGAAGGCGTACGGCGTGTTGGCAGCGCTCGTGCGTACATCCAGCCGGAACAGGGGATATCGGTTTAAAGTGCGAGCATTGCAGATAATTCTAATTATTCGAATATTTCTCCGAATAATGCGTCTATTCGCAATTATCATCTGAAAAATGGTCGGCAATGCCGTGATCGTTTCAATAGTCTCCGGTGATAGCAGGAGGCTTGAGATGGGCGGCGCGGTACAGCGGAGCGGACTGGATGAGATGGCCGGCAAGGGGGGCGCGACGGGGTATCTGACCGTCGATCTTTCTGCCATCGCCCGCAACTATCTGCGGCTTTCCGCAATGGCCGCGCCGGCGCGCGCGGCCGCCGTCGTCAAGGCCGACGCCTATGGGCTCGGAGCCGACCGGATTGCAAAGAAGCTCTACGCCTGTGGCTGCCGCCATTTCTTCGTCGCCCAATTCGACGAGGCCCTTCGCCTCCGCCCGCTGCTCGCAAACGACGCAATGGTCTTCGTGCTGAACGGACTTCAGCCCGGGAACGAAATGGCCTGCGCGCGGGAGGGCATCGTCCCGGTCATCAATTCGCTCGAGCAATGGCGGCAATGGGCCGCCGCCGCTCGGAGTCTTGATCGGCAGCTGCCAGCGGTCCTCCAGTTCGACACCGGCATGTCACGCCTCGGCGTTCCGCCGCAAGAGCGGGCGGAGCTTGCCGAACTCGTAAACGTCGAACGCGGGATCAAAGTCCTGTTCGTCATGAGTCACCTTGCCTCCGCCGACGATCCCGAGAGTGTCCAGAACGCTGACCAGTTCATCGAGATGGAACGCGTTGCGGCGGCGCTCCCACAATTCCCGGTCTGCTTTGCCAATTCCGGCGGCATCTTCCTCGACAAGGCCTATCATGGAGCGCTCGTCCGCCCAGGGATCGCACTCTATGGCGGCCTGCCGATCGCCGGCCTGGCAGATCCTCTGGAAGCGGTGGTGCGCCTCGACGTCGCGGTTGTTCAGACGCGCACGGTGCCCGCGGGCACGCGCGTCGGCTACAGCGGAACTCATGTCGCCGCCGGCGAGACGCGCCTTGCCACCATCGCCGCAGGCTATGCCGACGGCCTGCCGCGCAGCCTCTCGGGACGTGGCGCGGTCTTTTGCGACGGCATCCGCCTGCCCATCGTCGGACGCGTTTCCATGGACAGCATCACCGTCGACATTTCCGCGCTGCCCGAAGGCCGCCTCAGGTTCGGC
Source organism: Kaistia sp. 32K (assembly GCF_016629525.1). Lineage (GTDB taxonomy): Bacteria > Pseudomonadota > Alphaproteobacteria > Rhizobiales > Kaistiaceae > Kaistia. Next base: position 4,176,285 of record NZ_AP024269.1, on the reverse strand, counting down.
AGCCTCGTGGAAGTGCTCGGACCGCACCAGACGCTGGAGCATGTCGCGCGCGATGCCGGCACCATCCCCTACGAGATCCTGACCGGCCTCGGCCGCCGATACGAGCGGCGATACCGCTGAGACCGTCGCCGGAAGCGCGCCGCGCCGGTTCCTTTCGCGCGGCCGCAGAAATCAACAAACAAGACCTGTTCTTCGCATGAGGACACCATGAAAGTTATCGTTCTCGGCGCCGGCATTGTCGGCGTTACCTCGGCCTATCAGCTCGCCAGGGCGGGACACGAGGTCACGGTCGTCGATCGCCAGCCCGGTCCGGCGCTGGAGACCAGCTTCGCCAATGCCGGCGAGGTGTCCTTCGGCTATTGCTCGCCCTGGGCCGCGCCGGGCATTCCCGTGAAGGCCATGAAGTGGCTGTTCATGCAGCACGCGCCGCTGATCCTGCGCCCCAAGATCGACATGGCCATGCTGTCCTGGATGGCGCAGATGCTGCGCAACTGCACGTCCTCCCGCTATGCGCTCAACAAGAGCCGCATGCTGCGCCTTGCCGACTACAGCCGCGTTTCGCTCGCCGCGCTCCGGGGGGAGACCGGCATCGCCTATGACGAGCGCATGCAGGGCACGCTGCAGCTCTTCCGCACCGGGGCGCAGCTCGACGCCTCGGCCAAGGACGTCCAGGCGCTCGCCGCCGACGGCGTTCCCTATGAAGCCCTCGACCCCGAGGGCTGCATCCGCGTCGAGCCGGCGTTGCGGCATGTGCGCGAAAAGATCGTCGGCGGCCTGCTGACGCCGAAGGACGAGACCGGCGATTGCTTCAAGTTCTCCAATGCGCTGGCGGCGAAGGCCGAGGCGCTCGGCGTGCGTTTCAACTATGGCAGCATCATCCGCGGGCTCGACGTGGAAGGCGGTCGCGTTCGCGCCGTCGTCACGGCGCACGGCCGGCTCGAGGCGGACGCCGTCGTCGTGGCGCTGGGCAGTTTCTCGCCGCTCATCGTGCGGCCGCACGGCATTCGCCTGCCGGTCTATCCGGTCAAGGGCTACTCGCTGACGATCCCGATCACCGATGCCACGCGCGCGCCGGAATCGACCGTGATGGACGAGACCTACAAGATCGCCATCACCCGCCTCGGCGATCGTATCCGCGTCGGCGGCATGGCGGAGATCTCCGGCTATACCAATGATCTCGGCGAGCCCCGCCGCCTCACGCTGCAGCACTCGGTCACCGACCTTTTCCCGGGCGGCGATGTCTCGAAGGCCAGCTTCTGGTCGGGCCTGCGCCCCATGACGCCGGACGGCACGCCGGTCATCGGCCCGACGAAGGTCGCCGGCCTCTTCCTCAATACCGGTCACGGCACGCTGGGCTGGACGATGAGCTCGGGCTCGGCACGGATCATCGCCGATCTGGTCTCCGGCCGAAAGCCGGATATCGACGCGACGGATCTGGCCATCGCGCGCTATGCCTGATCGACGGGCTTGAGGGGAGGGCTATGGCGCGAGCGGCCCGAGAGCCGCCGCGATCAGAGCAATCCCCTTGCCGCGAGGTTTCGCAGGAGATGCGAAGGGCCGAACACCCATGGCATGCATTCGGTCGACAGGCGTACGTATTGCGCAGCGTGTCCAACTGGACGTTGGAGATTGATACGACGTCTCCGACGCGGTGCGTGAAACCCTGTCCGGGCACGCCCTCACGAATTGCGTCGGACAAACGTCTCCAGCCGGCCGATTCCATCCGTCAGACGGGCCTCGTCGGCGATCGCATGGCACCAACGCAGCCAACCATTTCCCTCCGACCCAAACGCGGAGCCTGGCGCGAGCCCAAGTCCAACCTCGTTGACGAGACGCTTGGCGGTCATGACGGAGTCCGGCTGTCCCGCAATTCTGAAGAAGACATACATGGCTCCTCCGGCCTCGGGGACTTCGATTCCGGGGATGTCGCGCAAACCCGACGCCATCAAAGCGCGGGTACGCCCAAGCCGAGTCCGAAGATCAGCGACTTCCGCTTCCCCCTGCTGCAGCGCTATCGTCGCGGCGCGCTGCGCCGGCTCGAACACGCACGAGAAATTGTATTCGATCACCTTCGCCAGATCGGCCGCCAAGGCGGCGGGAGCCGTGATCCAGCCCGCGCGCCAGCCGGTCATGGACCAGGCCTTGGAAAAGCTGTTGACCGAGATGAGCCGTTCTTCGGCATCGAAATGCCTCAGGAAGCTCGGCGCCGAACGAACGGCGGGGTCGTAGACGAGCCGCTCATAGACGTCATCCGCAACGACCCAGATGCCAAGCTTCCGGCAATGCGCGGTAATCGCGGCGACCTGTTCGTCGGAAATCGTCCAGCCGGTCGGGTTGTTCGGCGAATTGACGATCAGCATCCGGGTATCGGGCGTCAGCGCGGCGAGAAGGCGATCGAGATCCAGCGACCATTCTCCGTCGCGAACGGTCAGGGACACCCGCTCGACATTGGCGCCTGCGATGCGGGGGATTTCCGTGATGTTGGGCCATAGCGGCGTGATGGCGACGACCCGGTCCCCCGGCGACAGCATCAATTGCGATACGATCGCGAGTCCCGTAACCCCCGAGCCGACCACGCAGATGCGATCGGCGCCCATCTCGCGGCGATGAAGGTCGGACATGTACGCGGCAATCGCGTCGCGCAGATAGGGGCGACCGAGGTTCTGGGCGTAGAACGTCTCGCCGGCGTCAAGCGACGCGGCCGCGGCGTCGCGTATGAACGCCGCGGTCGGCTGGTCCGTTTCGCCAAACCAGAAGGGGAGGACGTCGTTGCGTCCCATGGCGCTGTTGGCCACCTCCCGGATCTGCGAGCTGGACAGAGACCGGATCGCGGCGCGGGCCTCCAGGGGATATGTCGGCTTCTGCAACATTGAATGTCCTTCCCCGTACCGGGACAGAAAATATTCAGGCGTGGACGATCGAATTCAGGAAGAACCTGGCGCGTTCGGTCTGCGGATTGTCGAAGAAGGCATCCGGCGCGTTCTGTTCGATGATCTCGCCCTTCTCCATGAAAATGATGCGGTCCGAAATCCGACGCGCAAAGGACATTTCGTGGGTGACGACCAGCATGGTCACGCCGGTGCGCGCCAGCTTCTGGATGACGTCGAGCACTTCGCCCACCATCTCGGGATCCAGAGCGGAGGTCGGCTCGTCGAACAGCAGAACTTCCGGCTCCATCGCCAGGGCGCGTGCGATGGCGACGCGCTGCTGTTGTCCGCCGGACAATTGGTCGGGATATTTGTTGGCGTGTTCGCTGAGGCCGACGCGCTGCAACAGCTGATGCGCCTTCTCCTCGGCCTCCGCCCAGCTGCGGCCGCGGACCCGTACCGGGGCGATCGCGATATTGCGCAAGGCCGTCATGTGCGGAAACAGGTTGAATTGCTGGAAGACCATGCCGACTTCGGCGCGGACTTTTGCGAGTTCCTTGCCTTCCCGGACCGGCACGCCGTCGACGACGATCGAACCCGACGTGAAGGTCTCGAGAAGATTGATGCAACGAATGAGGGTCGATTTGCCGGAGCCGGACGAGCCGATGATTCCGATGACCTCGCCACGGCGAATCGACAGGTTGACGTTCCGCAAGGCGTGAAAGTTGCCGTAGTGCTTCTCCAGCGCCGTGATTTCAATCAGCGTCTCGCCGCTCTCCTTGTCCCGCGTCTTGTGGCTCACGGTATCCTCCCTCCCGGTTCTCAGGTTCATCATCGACGCTTCTTCTGCCGGCGTTCCAGCATGCTGACGATCCGCACGAGGGGAATGAGCATCAGCAGGTAGAGAAGGGCCGCGCCGACCAGGGGCGTCGGGTTGGCGTAGAACGCCTGCGCCTGCGTTGCCTGCTTCAGCAGGTCTGGAAGGGCCACGACCGAGGCGAGAGCCGTGTCCTTGATCAACCCGATGGCGACGCCCGTCGCGGGAGGAACGACCAGGCGCATCGCCTGCGGAAGCACGATGTCGATCATGAGTCGCGGCCATGAAAATCCGAGCGCATAGGCGGCTTCGAACTGACCGCGCGGCACGGCCTCGATGCCGGCCCGGAAGGTCTCTGCCATATAGGCGGAGGCAACGAGCGAGATCGCGGTGGTTGCGGCCCAGAATGCGGACAGCCGGATCCCGACAAAGGGAAGCGCGTAGTAGACGAGGACGAGCAGAACCAGCAGCGGAATTGCCCGGAGAACATCGATATAGGCAATGGAAAGAATACGGAGGGGTGTCGGTGCATAGAGCCGGACCAGCACCAGAACGAGCCCCAGTACCAACGAAAGCGCCAGGCTCGTGATTCCGAGCAGGATTGTCAGTCCAAAGCCCTGAAGCATCAACGGCGCTGCGTTCTTCAGAACCTCGAAGTTTAGAAATGTCGAGGAAAAATCCATAGGGAGCACCGTATATCGGATGGTTGAAAAGCTGGCGGTCCGCTAGAACAGAGTGGAACTGCCGAGGACATCGTCTTCGGCAGTTCCACGATCGGCCGGTGCTTACTTTCCGGGGATGGGGCGGACGGCTACGGTGCTGGAGTCCTTGTCAGGAGCATCGCCGAACCACTTTTCGTGAATCTTGGCGATTTCACCCTCTTCCTTCAACTGGCTGATTGCCGAATTGATCTCGTCGAGCAGCGGGTTATTCTTCGCCAGCATGATCGCGAACTGCTCGTTGGTCGGAATCGTGTCGACGATCGCGTATTGCGGCTTGTCTTTGATGTAATAGGCGTCGATCGGACAATCATGCACGAACGCCGATACGCGCCCGGTCGCGATATCGAGCATGGGATCCATCACCCCGTCATAGCGGCTGATCTGGGTGTAGCCGTATTTGGATTGATTTTCGGTGGCCCACATCTCGCCCGTGGTCCCGGTGATCACGGCCACCGTCTTTCCGGTCAGGTCGCCCAGGCCCTTGACGTCGCCGCTTGAACTGGTCGTCAGGCAGGCGTTCGCATCATAGTAGGGCTGGGTAAAGGCCACGGATTCCAGACGATTGTCGGTAATCGTGACGGTGCCGATCGCAATATCGGCGCGGCCGGACTGAACCGCCGCGAACGTGCTGTTGAATGGCATCTGGGTAAAATTGGCTTTTTTGCCCGTGCGCTCAGCAATGAGATTAATCAAGTCGACTTCGAAGCCGACAAGATTACCCGAAGCGTCTTCGAACTCAAAAGGTACATTTGCGGCAGCAGTAGCAACGTTCAACTCTTTCGCGTTTGCTGCTCCAGCGAGCATCGCGATTATGCCGGCGAATACTATAGTACGTTTCATGACTTTTCGGAACCTCCCGTTTCCTACAACAGCATTGAGTACTGGTGGTAAACGGGTACACTGAGAAAAATTGCGCCGATATCACCCTTGGGGGGGACAGCCGGCGGCGGCTAGCGAACGGGATGGTGACGAAAATTCTGCGTAGTGGAGGGAACGGAGCACAAGATTCCGTCGTCGCCGAAATGATCTCTGCCATCGACAATCCCGAGTATCCGAGGGTCGCGATGCGGGCGCTCAATCGGCTGGTGCAGGCCGATGCCGCGGCAACCTACATCTACTCGGGCGACGAATTGGCCTACGTTTTCGATGACGACATGCGCCATCTGGTGCATGGCAGCTTTCGCAATTGCTACCGGGAGGTGACGTACCGGTTTAATCCCTTCTTTCAACATCATCGGACCGGGATCGAAAGCGGCACCTATACGATGGGGCAATTGGCTCGCTGCCAGTCGGTCAAGAAGCCGCTTGCCGAGGTCATCGGGATCGAGATCGATGAGCGGGAAGAAATCGGCTACCGCACACATGGCTTTCCGAAGCAGTGCTCGGAGCTTGCCATCGCGGTTCGCCTGTCGCCGCTACAAACCGTGCAGATTGCACTTTATCGTTCCGGCTTTAATGCATTCCAGCCGCATGAGCTTTCAGCGCTCAAGAGTCTGAACCAGACGTTTAGCGCGCTCTACAGTCGATTCTGGCAACATCATCAGCTCAGCACGGTGGGAGATGACAACATCCTGCACAGTGCACTTCAGGCTTTGTCTCGTGGAGAGCTCTCCAATCGCGAGCAGGAGGTTCTTCTGCTCGATCTAAACGGTGGTGATGCACGCCAAATCGCCAGCCGGCTGAATATATCGGAGGAGACCGTCAAGACCCATCGCAAGAGGGCCTTCGGCAAGCTGGGTATCAATACCAAACCACAATTGTTTCAGGCAATCATGCGCCGGCTCGCGAGCCGAGCGAACGTCAGTTAATCATGGCGTCCGCGACTGCGGATGAATGTCTGAGGCTGAAAAGTTCGTCTTGGCTTGGCTCAACTTCCGCTTCTTCTTCGGATGATCCCGCGTACTAGCGCTTTGATACGTCGATTGCGATCTGCCGGTTGCTCGGCGCCTCGTAGGCGCTACGACCGGATGGTCGGCTTTCGGCCCAATTCGGACGTTCGGCCGACCATCTTGCTGGGGTCGTGATGCGCGCTCGATGGTGACCTTCGCTCTGGCGCGCCGCGATAGTCCGGGCAAGAAAAGAAGCGATGGCATCTTCTGTTTATTGAGGACGAAGGTCCATCTGAGAGAGCGGAATCGGAGGCTTCTGGAAGAGGGGCTGCCTATCTAGGCGTCGGATACAATTTTGCGCCAATTGTACGTCTCGCGGAAGCCGAGCATCTCCTTGGCCTTCCGATTGGTCAGAGGAGCCTCGAAGCCCTCGAGCAGCCGAGTTGTCGGCGTCTGGGGCACGTGCCTCGCGAGAAATTCCGCCGTCGGCATTTCGGCGATAATGTCGTCATTGGTCGCGTTGAATACCTGAAAGCCAAGTCCGTCTGTCTCAATGCAGAGATGAACAATCTCGGCGAGGTCACGCACGTCAATGTAGCTCCAGCCGTCGCGCTTGCGCGAGAGAGGGTCGGCGACGTTGGCAGGGAAGCGGTGGTAGTCTTCGGGCAGTGTCACGGCGCCGATGCGCAAAGCATAGATGTCGGAGCCGGTGCGGCTTGCGAAGGAGCGGGCAATCGTCTCGCCAACCACCTTTGATAGACCGTAGCTATCCGTCGGGTCCGCATCATGGTTCTCGTCGATCGGAAAGCTCTGGAAGTCGCGGTCGCCTTCCGCGAAACAAATGCCATAGACCGTCTCGCTGGAGGCGATGATCACCTTGCGGATACCGAGCTTGGTCGCGGCCTCGAGGATATTGTAGGTCGAAAGCACGTTGGTAGCGAACATGGTATTGTCCGGAACCTGCAAGATGCGCGGGATCGCGGCGAAATGCACTATGGCGTCCACCGGCGCGCGGCCGGCGCTCGCGAAATGCTCGTCGAAGCTGAAATAGGTCGAGAGCGCATTGAACACCTGGCCGCTGTCGGCCAGGTCCGTGATCATGGTATTGACGCCCGGAAAGTCGAGCGGCACGCGGTCTAGATTGAGCAGTTTGTGGCCGCGCTCCTGAAGAATGGGAATCACATGGCTGCCGGCCTTGCCGCTACCGCCAGTGAAAATGACGCGCTTGCTCATGTCTTCCTCCCGTGCCGCCCGTAACTGCCCCTTATGCGAAAATGCCGTATCCTGGCACGGCATGCTTGCGCACGCTGTCCATGTCGAGCTCGACGCCGATGCCGGGCGTGTCAGGAATACGGATATGTCCGTTCTCGACGATGGATTTCGCGCCATTCGGCAGCTTTACATAGCTGTCCCAAACTTCACGCTCCTCCAGCGCATGCCACTCGAGGACAAGGAAGTTCGGAACGGTGGCGCAGGTATGACAGGTCGCCATCGTGCCGATCGGGGTCGATACCAGATGCGGCGCGAAGGGGATGTAGTAGGTCTCGGCGAGGTTCGCGATCTTCTTGCTTTCGGCAAGGCCGCCGCACTTCGGCACGTCCGGCATGATCACGTCGGCCACCTGCTGCTGCAGCGTCTCGCGGAAGCCCCAGCGCATGTAGAGATTTTCGCCGATGCAGATCGGAGTGCGGCTGCGCGAGCGCACCTGGCGGAGCGCGTCGACATTCTCCGCCGGGATCGGCTCCTCCAGCCAGAGCAGTTTGAAGGGCTCCATCTCCCACGCGATACGGCAGGCGGTCGGCACGTCGTAGCGGGCGTGGAGGTCGATGCAGAGGTCGATATCGGGCCCGATCGCCTCGCGCACGGCTTGAACGCGCTCGACCATCGAACGGATCTCGGCCGCGTTGGCGGTGGGGTTCATCGCGTCGAACTTCGCCGGGTGATTCAGATTGTCGATATCGAACTTCAAGGCCGTGAAGCCTTCCGACACCATGCGCTTTGCGCGGGCAACGCAGCCGGCAGGCGATCCGTTGGCATCATCGCCGTCGCCGCAATCGGCGTAGAGGCGGATCTGATCGCGATACTTGCCGCCCATCATGCGGTAGAGCGGCTGTCCCGCCGCCTTGGCGGCGAGGTCCCAGAGTGCGATCTCGATGCCGGACAGGGCGATCAGGAATACGCCGGACTGGGCGCCGGAAAAGACATGGGCGCGCCGCAGCTTGTCCCAGCAATACTCGACATTGCGCGGATCCTCGCCGATCAGCTCGTGCTTCAATTCCGCGATGAGGCCGACAATCGCCGCGGCGCCGGCATCCGGATTGGCCTCGCCGATGCCATAGATACCCTCGTCGGTGTCGATGCGGACCAGTGTGGCATGACCGTGATAGGCGACGACGGCGGTTTTGATGTCGACGATCTTCATAAGGTTCTCCCTTGGGTGCTTTCGCTTCTGAACGGCCGACGAGGCCGTCTGGCAATCGTGTCGGGTTGCGCCAATCGGGCGCTTCCGGCCCATTTGGACCGCGCGCTAGCCGCGCGGGCACGAAGTCATCTGCAGTTGACACTGGGGCATACGGTGTGAAGCGCGTCGTAGATGGGTAAAATCCGCGTATTCACGGCGCGCTGATCCGGTGGGCCCCAGCCGTCGCTTTCCTTGCTGGCGGGGTTTTCGCCCCGCGAAGGGGGCTAGCTGGTCGCGCGCGGCTTGTGGATGTTGGTCCAGTAGCGGAACATGTCGCGTTCCTCTGCGATGTTCGCCCAGATGGAACTGGTCAAGCGGTCGATGGTCTCGACGTCATCCGGTGCAATCGTCCATCCGACACTTCCGGCATTTTCCTCCAGCTCGCGCACCGTGCGAGCGCCGAGAAGAGGCGAGCTCACCCCTGGCCGGCTCGTGAGCCACTGGATGGCGAGCTGCGCGACCGACTTTCCGTATCGTTTCGCGATCGGCCGCAGTTCCTCCACCGCGTCCAGCGCTTTCTCGTAGACGCCCGGCTGGAAGAGGACGGTCGTGCGGCGCTCGTCGCCTTCGGGAAATTTCGTGGCGCGCGAGAGCGCTCCGGTCAGAAGTCCCTGCGCCAAGCCGCTATAGGGAATGATTCCGACGCCATGGCTGCGGCAATAGGGCAGGATCTCGGCTTCGATCGCCCGCCAAAGCAAGTTGTAGGGCGGCTGCAGCACGTCAATGGTGCCGTGCTGGCTTGCACTCTCTATTTCCCGCACGGTGAAGTTAGATACGCCGATCGCCCGGATCTTGCCCTGAGCGCGGAGTCCCTCTAGCGCCTTCATCGTATCGCCGATCGGATAGTCGGGATGCGGCCAATGGATGAAGTAGATGTCAATATAGTCAGTGCGAAGGCGCTTCAGCGACCCTTCGAATGCTTTGATGACCTCGGCCGGATCGAGATGATTGGGCGCGACCTTCGTGGCGACGACGGCCTTCTCCCGGCGTCCGACGAGAGCCTTGCCGAGAACCTCCTCCGAGTGCCCGGCCCCGTAGGCCTCCGCGGTGTCAATGAGCGTCACGCCGAGTTCGAGCGCGCGATGAATGACCCGGATGGACTCGGCGTCGTCGGCAGCTCCCCAAAACGAGCCGGACATTCCCCACGTACCGAGGCCGATCTCGGAAACGTAAACGGGCGACGAACCCAGACGTCGCTGCTGCATTTCTTCCTCCCGCATCTCTCGGGCCGCAACCTAGCCCATATCGCGAACCTTATACGCTTATATACTTATCTGACAAGTGATATCGCACAATTTCCTGATTGATGGTTGTGGGCGCAGTTGGCTGGTACTCCCTGCACAAAGGGCAATTGATCTATTTGCGCCGGCGGGCGTGCGCTCGAGGGTGGGAGGTCTCACCGTTGGCCGGGAGCAAAGACCGGCTGGCCAGGTCGTCCGGTCGGCTCGTCCCGCGGCATCCGGATTGCTTTTGCCTAAGTGTGCGCTGATTCTGGTTGGCGGGCCGCCCAGTCGCGGCGGGGCCGAATACGCGTGCTCCTGTCATCGCCGCGAGGCGCTGCGCATGCGGGGTAGGGCGGAGCTCAAAAGCGCTGCGCCCCGATTCATCGGGCGCAGCTGACGCTGCGTGATGATCGGGGCGCGAGCATCATGTGGTGAAGGAGGGCGCTTCGGTGCCGGTCTCGCTGGTGTCGTCGCAAAGTCCGCTGCCGCCCTCGACATCGCGGTCAGGGCGGCTGTCTAGGGAGCAGCCAGGGCCTGCTGCGCCATGAGAAAGTTCACCTTGTTCGCCTCGAGATGAACCCTCATTGCGATCTCGGCGCGTTTCGGATCTCGCGCCAGCAATCCTTCATAGATTGCGCGGTGCTGTTCCGTGGCTATCGGCAAGGCGTGCGGTGCCTGGTTGCTTATTCGGCGGGCGGCTGACTGCCACCAGCGCGAGGAGAACATGAAGCGGTCGAGGATGCGATTGCGAGTGGCTCGGCAGATCTCCATGTGGAATTCGAGGTCGAGCTCAAGGTAGGCGTCTGGATCCTCGTGAGCCGCCGTCATGGCATCAAGAATCTCGTGGAGACGGGCGAGGTCGTTGCGGGAAAGACTACGTGCCGCTTCAGCGCAAATCGCTGGCTCGAAGATGACGCGAGCATCGTGTAGTTCCAGCAAAAGCTCGCGGACCTGTGCTTGCGGCAGCCATTCAATGAGCATTGGGCTCAAATAGTCCCACTCGGCGATCGGGCGTACCGCCACACGGCGGCCCTGGGCGATCTCGACCATGTCGAGGGAGCTCAAAATCTTCAGTGCTTCGCGCGCCACGGCACGAGAAACGTTGAATTCCTGCGATATTTGCGACTCGGAAGGCGCAAGTCCGTCAGGAAATCCGTTAGATGCAATTCGTCGGATCAGGACGCCCGCAACCTGTGTCGGTAGGGTTCGGAGTTGGACCTTGTCAGTCAAGTACGGCTCTCCGTTCACGTGTGCGCAGGCATCTTGTCCAATCGGGCTTCTCCTCCTGCGTGTCGTGCATTCCGAACAGTCCTATCACAGCATTCCTTTCCGAGCGATCGGGTACGGCCTTAGCCGACCTTGCTGGGAGCAATCGCTCGCTTTTGCGGCCTTAATGGCGCAACGAGGGGCTCCAGACAATCCCTCGGCCACCTCCGGAGAGGGATCTCTTTCAGGACGCGCTTGACCTTCGGCAAGCGCGGGGGTAGCATCAACTTATCGGACAAGTTGATAAGCATATAAGCGCAATATACGCACGATTGTCCGAAGCTCGCGCTGGCCATCGGCCGGGTGGGGGAGGAACAATGTTAGCACGGTATCTGCCGAGCGTGCTTGTTCGCGCTCGCGGCTACATCGCCAGCTTAAATCTGTCTTCCGGCATGCCGTTCTTGCCTCGCAGTCCGGGCCCGACGTCTTCGTCCGGCGGCGCATTCTCGTGGTCAAGACATTGGCGGCTTGCTGGCTCACGGCGCGGCGCTGATCGCGACTGGCTGCCTTGAGCATTGTTTGGTCGCCGGAAGGAGTGCGGCGGCGAGCTGGACCATCAGAGACTAACAGGGAGGTAAACAGGAATGTCCTACAAGCTTTCCAAAGGCGGTATCTTGACCCGGCGTGGGTTCTTGGGTGGGTCGGCGGCCGCGCTTGGCGCTTCGACACTCTCGATGCCGCACATCGCGCGTGCGGCCGGGGACGAAATCCGGGCGCTGCTTATCACCGGCGGTCCCCTCTATCCGAAATACTGGGAGAAGGTCGTCAACGGGTTCACGGAAAAGACCGGCATCAAGGTCAAGTATGACCTGCTCGAATTTACGCCACTGACGACCAAAGTCGTGACGCTCGGTGCTGCGCGCAGCAATCTCTATGATGTTTTTAGTACGCACACGGCGCAGATCGATTCATTCTTCAATTACTTCGGTGCCCTGAATGAATATTTTTCCGAAGAAGATTTGAAGGATTTCTACAAGGTTGGCGTTGATTATCTCGTCAATCCCAAGAACGGACACCTGGCGGCGATCCCGCGCAACATGGATGCGCGAACGCAGTATTATCGCTCTGACGTCTATGAAGAGAAGGGCCTCAAGGCGGCGGTGACATGGGAGGATCTGGTCGAGGTCAGCCAGAAGCTGACCGGTGACGGCCGCTATGGACTCGTCGTGCCCGGCCAGGGTGACCCGGCCCAACGCACGTTCTCCGACTTCCTGTGGCAGGCGGGCGGCGACTGGGTCGATGAAAGCAACAAGCCGTCGTTCAATGCGGCCCCTGGCGTCGAGGCGCTTACCTATTATCGCGATCTGATCCAGAAGTGGAAGGTCGTGCCGCCGGACGCCGTCTCGTACCAATGGAACGAGAACTCGACGCAGTTCTCCTCCGGCGCGGTCATGGATACGTTCGACTGGCCCGGAGCCTTTGCGACGCTCTCCAATCCCGAGACGTCGCGCATCGTCGGAAAATGGTCGACCGCGCCCTATGTGCGCAACAAGAAATCGATCTCCTGCGCCATCTCGCATGCAATGGCGCTGAACTCCATGTCGAAGCGCAAGGATCCGGCTGTCGAATTCATCAAGTATACGGTGAGTCCGGAGGCTCAACTTCTGAACTTCAACGAGTTCTCGAACTTTCCGAGCCGCCTTTCGGTCGCCAAGCAGGTCGTCGCCGAGGCCAGCGGGGTAAAGGCGGATTGGCTCGCTCAGCTCGAGCAGACGATTTCGACCGGCAAGGAATGGCCGAAGCTGCCGGGCTTCTCGCGCGTCTCCACGCTGATGTTCTCGACCATCGAGCGCGCGCTCTCCAACCAGCAGACGCCGGAGGACGCGCTCAACCAGGCCGCAGCCGAGGCCCTGCAGATCATGACGCAAGCAGGGGCGTACAACTAGCATGAGCACTCCCGCCGTAAGGCCGGGGGGCCGCCAGCGACGAGGTTCGTCGCTGGCGGTGAGCTGGCAAAGAGGTTACCTTCTCGCAAGCCCTGCGCTCATCGCGATGATCGCGATTCTGCTCTACCCGCTGGCTTATTCCTTCGTCATGAGCTTCTACCGATGGGATCTCAGCGCCCCGTCGCAGTATTTCGTCGGTCTTGGCAACTATCGCGATACGTGGAACTCGCTCGGCTTCCAGCAGACGCTGCGCGTGCAGCTGATCTTCTCGGCCATCACCATCACGGTCGAGGTGGCGGCGGGCATGGGAATCGCCATTCTCGTCAACAGCAAGCTGCGCGGACTGAAGCTCGCCCGCACGTTGCTGCTGGTTCCCCCGATGATCGCGCCGGCCGTGGTCGGCCTCAATTTTCGCTGGCTGTTCAACGGCCAGTATGGCCTCGCCAACGCCATCCTGCGCTATCTCGGCCTGCCGGAGGCTCCTTGGCTCTCCGATCCGAATTGGGCGCTCGTCTCCGTGATGATCGCCGATATCTGGCAGAATACGCCGTTGCTCGTCCTGCTCTTCCTGGCGGGACTGCAATCCCTGCCGCAGGAGCCGATCGAGGCAGCCCAAGTTGATGGTGCCTCGCCCTGGGGGATCTTCCGGTACATCACCCTGCCGTTGATGCGCCCGATTCTGATGATCGCGCTCATGCTGCGGATCATCGACACCTTCCGTACGTTTGACGTCGTCTGGTTGATGACGCAGGGCGGCCCCGGCGGTGCGACAAACCTCGTCACGGTGAACGCCTACCTGCTGGCGTTTCAGAGCGCGTCCTTCGGCCATGCCGCCGCGGTTTCCTACATCGCGCTCGGCCTCTCGCTCCTGTTCCTCGCTCTGCTCTATGGCGTGCCCTGGCTTGGGCGGAAATTTAGGAGGGTCTCATGACTGACACCGCCCTTTCGCCCGCCGGTGGGCGCCGGCGAAGCCATCGGCCGAAATACCGGGATGGGATAACGGTCGGGCTTGTCGTGCGGTATCTCGTTCTGATCGGCACGGTCACGCTCACCGTCTTCCCTCTTGTCTGGCTGGTACTGACCTCGCTGCGCAATTCGGCGGATATCTTTGCCGTTCCGGTGCATATCCTGCCGGAATCGGTGACCTTCAATCAGTACATTTCCGTCTTCACGCAATACGGCCTCAACGACTATCTCTGGAACACGGTGATCGTTTCCGTCGCTACCGTCATCCTGGTCACGTTGCTTGCCGTTCCATGCGCTTATGCGATGGTCCGTTTCCATCTGCCCGGTACGAAAATCATCGTCAGCATCCTGCTGATCATGCGCATGATCCCGGTTGTCGCGCTCGCCATCCCGCTCTTCGCCGTCTTCGCTTCTATCGGCTTGCTCGACACGCTGACGGCGCTGGTCCTCGCGCATACGGCCTCCAAGTTGCCTGTCGCCATATGGCTGCTCATGGGCTTCATCCAGGACCTGCCGAAAGAAATCGAGGAATCGGCTCAGATGGACGGCGCCGGCACGCTTCGCATCCTGGTGCAGATCGTGTCGCCGCTGATCGCGCCCGGAATCGGGGCGACGGCGGTCATCACCTTTCTGTTCACCTGGAACGATCTGCTGATCGCGCTGACGCTCTCTTCCTCGGAGGCGGCGCAGACATTGCCGGTCGGCCTGACCAATTTCGTGTCGCAGTTCGGCATCGATTGGGGGGCCATGTCGGCGGCGGGCGTGCTCATGGTGATCCCGACCCTGATTTTCGTTTGGTTCGCGCAGGGGCTGCTGGTGAAGGGCCTCGTCACCGGCGCGGTCCGGGGGTGACGAACCGACGGTCTCCGCACGGCAAGACGCCGATATGTCTCGAAGCATGCGCATGGGGAGTAAGATGAAGATAACGAAGATTGTTCCGTGGCTGGTGAAGGCGGATCGCGGCTATTGGGGCGAGTACCTCTTTGTGGAGGTCCGGACTGACGAGGGCATCTCGGGCTGGGGCGAGATCACGACGACGACCAAGCCCGCCAACCGGGCGGTTGCCGGAATACTTCGACAGCTCAACGATCTGATCGTCGGCGATGACCCGCTGCGGATCGAACAGATCTGGCACAAGATCTTCCGCTCCTTCACCTATATGGGCTCGCGGGGCGCGGCATCGCATGTGGTCAGCGGAATTGACATCGCGCTCTGGGATATCGCGGGCAAGGTCCGTGGTGTGCCGATTTACGAACTCCTCGGCGGCGCGGTCCGGGACGAGGTCCTGATCTACACCCATCCCGACCAGTCGAAGTTCACCTCCAAGAAAGACATCGTTGCCGAGATCGAGCGCATTCTCGCGAGCGGTCACACCGCCATCAAGTTCGACCCTTTCCCCGCATACGAATTGCGCTCAAGCGAACCCCACGGCTATCTGCAAGGCTATTTGTCCAAGAAGGGCGAGCGCGAGGCGGCGGAACTGACCGAACTGATCCGCCGAACGGCGGGACCGGAGATAGAGATCCTCATCGACGCGCATGGTCGCTTCGACGTGCCGACGGCGGTCCGGCTCTGCCGTTCGCTGGAGGAAGCGGGTCAGATCGACTGGTTCGAGGAGCCTGTGCCGGTCGAGAGCTATCACGCATTGCGCCAGGTGCGAGAGAGGGTCTCGACAGCAATTTCCGTAGGCGAACGGCTGCACACGCGCTGGGAGGTTGTGCCCATTCTTGAGAACGAACTCGCCGATTTTCTGATGCCCGACGTCACTTGGACCGGCGGCATCAGCGAGCTGAAGAAGATAGCCACGCTCGCCGAGGCTTACTACGTTCCGATCAGTCCCCATGATGCGAGCGGCCCGATCAACGTCACGGCCGGCGCCCATGTCATGATGACGGTCCCCAACTTCTACCGCATCGAGACCAGCGACTGCGATCTTTCGCACTATGACAAGCTGATCGAGACGCCGATCGACAATTCCGCCGGCAGCATTCATCTCACGCGGGCGCCCGGCCTCGGCGTGACGATGAACCTCGACTACCTCGTGGACAATATTCTCGACGGCTTCGGCGATCCCGAAGCTTCCTGAGATCCTGCCAGCCCTACCGCACACGCACCATGGAGGCCCCATTGAATACCGTGGCTAGAATTCACGATATCGTTCGTCCGTCTCGCGCGCTCTGCGATGCGCTGGCGGCGATTGGAACGGCGACGCTTTCGAGCGAGTTGGCCCAGCATCTCGGCATCCGCGACGCGCAGATCCGTGGTCCGCAGCCACTCGTCAAAGGCAGGACGATCGCGGGCCCGGCTCTGACGCTGCAATGCATGCCGAAGCGCGAGGATCTCTATGGTGATGCGGAATACGAAAACCCTGAGCTGCAGCTGCATCGGCACGTCATGTATCCGACCCAGCCTGGTGACGTCATCGTCGTCGACGCGCGAGGCGATCTCGGCAGCGGGATATTCGGCGAGATGATGTTGACCTTCTTCGCTGGGCGCGGTGGCGCGGGAGTGATTATCGACGGCGCCATCCGGGATTCCGCGCAGGCGGCCGCGCTTGATCTCGGCATATGGGTCAAGGGCGTGACGCCGAACTATCATGCCCAGACGAACATCATCCCCTTCGCGGTCAATGTCCCAATTGCGTGCGCCAACGTGCTGGTCATTCCCGGCGACATCATCGTCGCCGATGATGACGGTGTGGTTCTGGTGCCGGCAGGGCTGGCGGAGAAGTTAGTCGAGATTGCCGGACGGCATGTCGAATGGGAAGAGTTCGCCCGCATTCGTCTTTCAGAGGGCGGGGATCTCCGGAAGTACTATCCGCTTACCGTTGAGGCGGAGTCAGAATATGCGGAGTGGCAAAAGAAACAATCCGGCTAGCATTCGTCGACTGCGAAATGGCTTGGCGGCGGAAGGTGTCTGCGCGTTACGGCGCGGGTTATTCTCGTAAAAGGTGAATATGAGTTTCCTAGCTTCCGTCGCCAAGTTTTGTTTCTGTGCGTAGTGGGTTGCCGTTCTACATAGAAATAATAGTGTCGCCCTTCTTATTAGAAGGTGAACCTATTTATACAGAGCGCCTCATGGCGAGGTGGGAATTTCAAGGTGTCCGAAGACGAGGAGACGCTCCACAATCGTAGTTCCGCCGTCGAACGGATGGTAGCCATTCTGGCGGAACTCGAGAAAGCGCCAGCAGGCGTGCCTCTGAAGGTGATCGCGGAGCGAACCGGCGTGACGCGCTCTACCGTCTACCGGATCATGAATTCGCTCGTAGCGCATGGCATGGTTCGTCAGGTCCAGGGTGCGCGCTTCATACTCGGCTCGCGGCTGCTGTCGCTAGCAAACGGTGTGCTCTCGCCGCTCATCGACCGCGTCATCGCTGAACGGGCGCAATCGCGTCTTAACCGACTGGCCGCCACGCTTGGCGAGAGCTGCATGGTGTCCGTCTACAACCGTAGCCTGGTGCAGGTAGTCGCGGCCGCGAGCGGCAGCAAACCGTATGCGCTACACGCTGCAGTCGGTCAGTCCCTTCCCATTCATGCCGGTGCCGGCAGTAAGATTCTGCTCGCCAACCTTCCCACCGAAGAGGTTGAGCGGATCCTTTCCGGCGAACTGAAGCGCTTCACGACAATGACCCATGTCGAGCCCGATGCCCTGCGGGCTGAACTCGCGCTGGTGAGATCGCGCGGTTGGTCGCGTGACGGAGGTGAATTCGCCATCCAGGTCAATGCCTATGGCGCGCCAATCATCGATTCCTCCGGTCGGGTCGTTGCTGCGATCAGCGTGCCATTCCTTGCCGGCCGCGACGCCGCGTACGAGGAGCGGGTGCGGATCGTCGCCATTACCACGGCGACCGCAATCGGCGCTAGCTTGCGGTGAAGGGCGCGCCGCCACGGTCCGGGGACCGCGGTGGCAGAAGGACGAGATCTCGCTCGAGAGCGCTCTCGGCCTTGGTTGGAATCAACTTGCGCGACGTGTGGACGAGGCATCGGGTTGAAGCGGTCCACGCCGTGCCGTGGTCGACCGAGGTGCGGACGACGGGAAGTTCGACCGTGATGTTCACGCCCGTTTCAAGCCCCAGCACCTTGATCGGGCCATGGCCCCTATCCGTCGAGCGTCGAAAGCGCCGCGGCAAGATCCCCTAGCAAATCATCGACCGATTCTAGCCCGATATTGAGGCGTACCAGCCGGTGACCGTAATCGCGATGGGCGCGGCGAATGTCGAAGTACGGTACAGCAAGACTAGTTACGCCGCCCCAACTATATCCGATCTTAAAGATGGACAGGGTGTCTATGAAGCGTAGAATCTGCTCCTTCGTAAATCGTTCGTCAAAGACGATGGAAAACACGCTGGCCGATCCCTTAAAATCACGGGCCCAAATACTGTGGCCGGGAGACGACGGGATGGCGGGGTGAAGCACCTGCGAGATTTCAGGGCGAGCCTCGAGCCACTTTGCGACTTGCAAGCAAGATGCACCGAGTTTTTCTAGGCGTACTGCAAGGGTTTGCATGCCGCGCAACGCAAGACTGCAATCATCTGGTGATACGGCCATACCCAGCGCTTGGTGGGCTTCCCCCAGCAGCTCGTACCGCTCGGCATCTTTCACCGTAACGGAACCAAGCAATAGGTCGCTATGTCCCCCGATGTATTTCGTTAGCGCTTGGATGGTGACGTGTGCTCCGTGGGCGAACGCGTCGAGGAGCACGCCGGCGGAATAGGTATTGTCGATTGCAACGGTAATGCCTTGTGAATTGGCTACCTTGACGATGGCTGGAAGGTCCTGCACCTCCATGGTGACCGACCCCGGGCTTTCGCACCAGATGAGTTTGGTGTTGCTCCGCACCAAATGCTCGATGCCTGTGCCGATGAGCGGATCGTAGTACTCGACCTCAACGCCGAACTTATGGAGCATTCCGTCGCCAAATTGACGATGAGGTCCGTAAATGGCGTCTGGGGTGAGAACATGGTCCCCAGGCTTCAAGAGGGCGAAATTGACGAGGGAGATAGCTGCCTGACCGCCAGGCGTCAAAAATGTATGATGACCTCCCTCAAGCTCGGCAATGCGGGCCGCGAGTTCCAGGGAGGTTGGTGTTCCGTAAAGACCGTAGCTATAAGGCGTCGTGTCCTGTTTCCACGTGTCGCGGGTAGCGGCAGCGCTTTCAAATAGCGTCGTGGATCCTCGATAAACTGGAGTAACGAGCGATCGGAAGCCAGCAGGCGCTCGGCTTTCAGGTTGAACCAGCTTCGATTGCCACGTTAGTACTTCGGATGCCATTTAATAAATCCGTCCCGGATATATAGCTAATTAATTCGGATTTCGCTCAACTGAGGATGAGCTCGACACCATAGTGGCTGATTTTTCGCCTTGATCTCGTGTCGAGAGAATCGTCTGTAATAATTCGATCGACGATCGAAAGATCGCAGACCGTTGCCATGGCGCGTTTGTTGAATTTCGTGTGATCCGCCAAAATGGTGACAGAGTGCGCGCGCTTGATCATCGCTTTGGCAATCATTGCTTCGTCGATATCGAAGTCCATGACGGCGCCACTTTCCAAGTCGATTGCGCCGACGGTTAAAATCACGTGGTCCACGCTGAACTGCTCAATATGTTCGATTGCGAATGGTCCGGTGATTTCTGAGCGATCGCCTCGGAACGAACCGCCAATGACCACGACTGGATTCTTGCCGGGACCGGCCCAAAGCGTCTGGGCTATCTCGATCGAGTTGGTGACAATGCCAAGGTGATCGAACTTGGCAATTTCTGAGGCGAAGGCAACCGTAGTTGTCCCTGCGTCGATCATAAGGGTGTCACGCGAGGAGAAAAGTGGCGCGGCCACCGAAGCGATACGGGATTTGAGGTGGGGATTCTGAACGAGTCGTTCGGCTAGATCTGCCTCATGACCTGTTTGTGGCGCGAGCGCGCCTCCATGAATTCGGCGTAGCTGACCAGCGCGGTCCAGACGCCGCAAATCTCGGCGTATCGTCTCTTTCGAAACGCCTAACCGCTTTGCAAAATCCTCAACCGTTAGCGATTCTTCCTGAATCGCCAACGCGAGGATTGCAGCTCTTCGTTGTTCTGGCATCATCGTCCAGTTACCCCATGGTTCCGCGCCACCCTTTAGCCCGTGCCACTGCATTGGCAAAACGCGATAGCCAGCTCCTGCCATCACGTTGCGGTCGCCATTTGCGCGATGGGGCGAGTGGGGGCGTCACATTTCCTGTTAGCGCATCGAGTGCCATTGCCGCAGCGCCGAAACCTGTCAGCTCCGGCATGTCATAGGTCCAAACCTCACGACCGCTCGCGTCTGCGAGGAACTGCACAAAGTAGGCGTTTTGGGAAAGGCCTCCGTCCACCGAAATATGAGCTCGCACCGACATGAGGCTGTCAATCGCGTTCGTCAGTTCGACGGTGCGCAATGCGATGCCCTCCAGCGCTGCTTGACAGAGGTCCGAACGCGTTGTTGCGCTTGTCATTCCGAGCCAAAGTGCAGCGCCGCTTCGATCCCAATGCGGGCTGCCCCGGCCGGAGAGCGCGGGAACGAAAACCAGGTCTCTTTCGATCGCTGTCGCATTGGGAAAGCTGCAAACGTCGTCTACGCTGTCGAATAGCGATATTCGCCTTAGCCAATCCACGGCAGCACCGGCGTCGTAGACGCCGCCGTCGATCGCATACATCGCTCCGGCAGGGGTCTGCCACGCGACGGTGGAAAGAGCGCCGGAGCCTTTCGTATCTATCGGGGCGGTGCCGGTAAGAGCGAGGGCGAAAGCGCCCGTCCCAAATGTAATCTTCATGTCGCCCGGGTCACGACATCCGTGCCCGTATAGTGACGCCTGCTGATCGACGATCGAAGTCAGTACCGGAACGCCATTGATCTCGCCGAAATTGGAGGCGGTCGGTTGGATTTTCGGCAAAAGGTCGATGGGAATATCGAACAGAGCGCAGAGCTCCGGATCCCATTCACACGTCGCGAGATTCATCAGTGACGTGCGCGATGCAGTGGTAACGTCAGTTGAAAATCGACCCGTGAGCCGATCGAGAAAAAACGCGTCAGTGGTGCCGAGACGAAGGCGGCCCTTTTTCATCGCGGTCTGAACGGCGTCGTTATTTTTCAAGAGCCATGCGAGCTTCGAGGCTGCGAAATAGGCGTCCAGCGGCAGTCCAGCGCGCGAGAGGGTGGTGTCTTCACCACCCGCATTCTTGAGTTGTTGGATCCAACCAGCTGTCCGACTGTCTTGCCAGGAAATTACGCGAGATAGCGGTTCTCCCGTCACTGCATCCCACGCAAGGCAGCTTTCGCCTTGGTTTGCAATGGCGATGGCGTCGACAGGCCCAGCGGCCTCTAGGCACCAGCGGATATTCGCGAGAATTTCCTCAGCATCCTGCTCTACCCAAGACATCCTTGGCCAGAACTGACCATGAGTCTTCGTCGAAACGACACGGCAGTCACCACCCTCCAACACAAGAACCCGTGTGCTGGTAGTCCCTTGATCAATGGCCGCAACTCTCATCAGGGAGCCAATCTCGACAAAAATCTCATGTGACCTAGCTTGAGGCCGACATGCAACCTGCTGCAATTCTGCGGAACCGAAGCCTCTTTCAGTTTCAGGACAATTCTGCGTTCTGGCCGGGTCAACAACCGGCGTCTGAGGATAACGTCCTCACCCGCTTCGACGATGACGGAGCCAGCAACGGCGCGTTGGACGCGTAGCTGGATATGCGCGTCGAGCCGATCACCCGCCAGCGCTATCTGGCCGGGGATCGCATAGGAGATGCCGTCGCCAATTTCGATCGGCACGGTGCGCAGCGCTTGGGGCAGTTTTCCTTCTAAATCGTCGGCAACTGTATGCCCCGTTCGCAGGCCCTCACGGTAGCACCAACTACCGGTCTCGATTGGGCGCAGCACATTTCCGGCGGCATAAATACTGGGGTCGGAGCAGCGCCCGTATTGGTCAACCATCGGACCTCGACTGCGAGCGTCAAAGGCAAGGTGGCTGTTGCGAATGATCCCCGTTTCCGGAGTGAACCCCCCTGTGAAAAGTACCCCATCACATTCGAGCTCAAATGGTACTTTATCGGGACCAAGAAGCTTCACACGCTCGACGCGGTCGCGTCCCTGAATCTCAAGCAGCTGAGTACCCAGGTAGAAAGGAACCCGCTCCAGCCGGGGATAAAGTGACAGCGGCCATCGAGCGACCGGCCGAGCCCTTGCCTCGATCATAGCAACGGGTTTGATGCCGTTCTTGATGCAGGTATTGAGGGCCGACAGGCTGACCAGTTCGGTCCCGACGATCAAGGGACGTTCAAACGGCTTCAGCTGCTTCAGGTAGATTAGCGACTGCAGCGCGCCAACGTTCAAGATTCCGAGCGGCCTGTCCCCCGAGACGAGGCGCGCAGAGCGCGGGGTTTCGCGTGCCCCATTGGCCAAAATGATCCGGCGTGCCTGGATCGAGCGGGTGCCACCTTCATCGGTGATGTCCAGAGTGCCGCCCGGCCGGAGGGCAACGACAGTTGTCAGGGTTCGGATCTCGATTCCCATTTTCGTGGCGCGGGCAACCAGACGGCGCGCGAACTGGGATCCCTTCATTGGCCATCCGAACTCCCGGATACCCCAGGTCGGGTGCTCGCAATGCCGCGGGATGCCGCCAGCAACAGGTTCGCGATCCAACACGACAATTTTTTCGAACCCGCGCGAGCGCAGGGCGATCGCCGCCCCTAAGCCCGATGGGCCGCTTCCGACTACGACAATATCCGCATCCGCAGAACCGCTCACTTCACGGCTCCGATCGATACGGTGTTCTCCAGTCGTCCTTCGGTCAATTCGGCCAATCTCCCCATGCAGTAGAAACCTTGGCAACGCCCCATGGTGACTCGGGTCCGGCGTTTGAGGCCTGTCAGATCGTTTGGGGCGGGATTGGATGCGAGCGCCAGCTCGATCTCGCGCCGCGTGACAAGTTCGCAATGGCAAACGATCTCTCCGCCTGCCAAAGCCCAATCGCGAGGCGCGTGCTCGGCCAGGTTGAGCATCTTGGGAGCGCAGCTGTGAGCTGGCGGGGTGTGGGCCGGTCCGAAGGTTTGATAGAGTTCGTAAGCGTGTTGCGCCAGGCCCAAGGCTGAGGTCAGTCCCGTAGAGCGTATCCCTCCAATTGTAATCCATTTATCGGCAGGCCTGCACGACACGCGATACTCTGAACGTTCGGAGGCTGGTCGCAATCCAGCATATGTCGCGGTTACAGGCATGTCCTTAAGCGGAGGCAGCATTGCGACTGCCCTATCAATCAGAGTCTCAAGGGCATCTTGTGTGACCGTTGCTCTGTCGCGCTCGTCCTGCTCTTCGGCCGTGGGGCCGATAAGCACATTTCCGAAGATCGTCGGCGCCAAAACCACACCCTTGGTGCGCTCGCTCGGCACTGGCAGGACTATGCCGCGCAGATAGCGAGCTGCGGCCTTGTCAAAAACGACAAACTGTCCCTTGCGGGGCTTAATCATAAAGCTGCTCTCGCCAAGCAGCAGCCGCTCAACCTGATCTCCGAAAAGGCCCGCCGCATTGACGACGGCGTTGGCGCGCACCTCGCCTTGCTTTGTGGACAGCGTCCACGTGCCATCGAACGAGCCGCCGGTAACCTCTGCATTGAACACAACATGCGCGCCGAGCCCAATTGCCTGGCGGACATAGGCTAACGGGGCAGACCAAGGGTCGACGACATGTTCGCCGCGGACGAGAAGGCCTGCGCGAAGGGAGTGGTCCAGATGCGGCTCGTGCTCGAGAACTTCGGTGGCGGTTAGAGGGGCTACATCAACCCCGTTCTCGCGCCCCTTCTGCGCGATGCCAACGAGCTTTGCCTCGTCGGCTTCGGTCCACGCTACCATGACAGCGTCCGTGCGGAGGACGGGGAGGGCTAGCTCCTCTCGAATCTCCATATATTCGCGATACCCCGCTTGAACGCACTTAAGTTCGAGGCTCCCGGAAGGCGCATCGAAGCCGGTATGAAGCAGGCCACTATTGCCCTTACTGGCGCCAACTAGGATGTCGCGCCCCTTCTCCAGAAGGATGACCTGGGCGCCTTGCAGGCTGAAGCGTCGTGCGAGAGCACAGCCCACCACACCGCCGCCAATGATCGCCACGTCGTAGGAATTGGAACAGAACAAAATTTCCCTCGGCTGATCCTGCTATGACCGAATGTGACCGAATATGGCTTCGTCGGCCCTATTGTCAATTCCCAGAATCGATTTCAAAGCGATATGACGGGCGAAAAGGCCAATTTTTCGCCATTGTCACGGGGTGGGGCGGAAAATATGTGCAGGGTCAACATTGACGTTTGTTGACCGAATGTGCATTTTGGTCGCCACGCATTCCAGCCGGGCAGGGCTCGCAAGCGGTTGTCGGGCGACGGCAGTGCCTGGAAGCGATCGTGGGCTAGTGAGTAACCGGTGGCGGAAATCAGCAAAAATCCGAGTAGCTAAAATTCGGAGAAACCAAGCAAGTTGAAGATTCCAGGTGTGGTCTGAACTATAGTAGGGAGCGTAAAACGGTGGGGACGAACAAGCAGTCCTTTTTGATATCTCCGGCAATCTTAGCAACGATCGTTTTGCTGGGAGGTCCGATGATATATTTGTTATTTGAAAGCGTTAGGACTTTTATTCCGGGTCGTTTATCCAGCGCACCAACGTTCACTTTGGATAATTATACAGAGCTATGGCAGTCGTCATATCTCCTGTTTCTGACGGACACGCTCCGTATTAGCGCGATTTCAGCCGTAGTCAGTACCGCGATCGGATTTTTGATTGCCCACTACCTGGTGAGAGAGGCAGGAAAGACGATGCGCGTCATAGTCCTGACGCTAGTCGTTGCTTTGATGTTCATCGGGATCGCGCGCGTATTCAGTCTCGCGCTTGCTTTTGGCAACTACGGGGTACTCGGAATCTTCAGGCAGATGTTCGGTATTCGCGGCAATGAATTTGCCTATCTGCAGTTCATCGTCATCGCGGGTATCGTGCACTACATCGCCCCCATCGCGACCCTCACAATGGTGGGGTATCTGGCCAGCATCGACCGGCGCCTGAGCGAGGCGGCGCAATCGCTGGGCGCTTCCCGCGTTCAAGCCTTCGGCGGGATCTTCCTGCCTCTGGCGGCTCCCGGCATCGTGGCCGTCTTGCTGATGAGCTTTGCGCTCGCAGCCAGCGCGTTTTCTGTGCCGGTGATCATCGGCCGCGGCCTCGTGACGACCATTACCACGCTGATCTATCAGCGTTTCTCCGAGGTTCCGAATTATCCGTCGGGCGCGGCCCTGTCGATCACCCTGTTCTGTATCTCGATCGGGATCATCGCGCTCAGCTCCTTTGTCGCCCGATACCTGCGCCGTCGCATCGGGGGAGGGTTGGCATGAAGGCTATTTTCGATGTCGTCGCGCTTGGCGCTTATCGGCTTGCGCTCATCGCGGTCATGATCTTCTTGATCGCGCCGATCCTGATCACCTTGTCGCTGTCCCTGGATCCCCGAGACCTGGTGCTCAACTTCCCGCCGCCGGGGATCTCGCTCAAGTGGTTCGAGCGGCTTTTCTCCAACGGCCATCTCCTCGAGGGTCTGAAGGTCAGCTTGATGCTGGCAATGGCGACATCGGTACTGGTGACGCTGATTTCGCTCCTCGCCGCGATCGGAATCTATCGGGCGCCGCCGCGGCTGCGCGGGGCAGTCGAGTCGGTGATTTCGTTGCCCTTCATCGTTCCCCATATGGTGGTGGGGTTCGGTCTGCTGCTCTTCCTGTCGCTGATCGGTATCGAAAATACGGTCTTGCGCCTAATTCTCGGCCATCTGATCGTGACGCTGCCCTTTGGCTTTCGAGCCATCTGCGGAGCGGTGTTCGGCGTCAGGAAATCGCTGCTCGAGGCTGCGGCGACGTTGGGGGCGAACGAGACCCGGGCGGTGATCGACATCCTCTTGCCGCTCGCTCGACCGGGCGTCGCTGCGAGCCTGGTTCTCGCCTTCGCTTTGTCCCTGGAGGAGGTAACCCTCAGCATCTTCCTTATCGATGCGCGCACGTACACGTTCTCGACGGCGTTGTTCAGCTCCATGCGCGACACGTTCAACCCGGAAATCGCCGCGGCCTCCGTCGCGCTCATTGTGATCTCCGGGCTCCTCGTCATCGTCATGCAAAAATTCATCGGACTCGACCGCGTCGTCGGGTCGGGTGGTTCAGTCAAGGGTTGAACAAGAATGAAGACTCTCAGTGTCAGCGGTTTGCAGAAGCGCTTCGAGAAGACGCTCGCTGTGGCGGATGTTTCATTCGAGGCTGAGCGGGGCGAGTGCGTCGCGCTTCTGGGGCCGAGCGGCTGCGGAAAGACCTCCACGCTTCGGATCGTAGCGGGGCTCGAATTTCCTGATGCCGGAACGATCAGCATCGCCGGAGCTGACGTCACCAGGAAGCGTCCCTATGAGCGCAATATCGGTATCGTTTTCCAAGACTATGCCCTCTTCCCGCACATGACGGTGCAGAAGAACATCGCCTACGGACTGCGCTTTCGATCGATCCCGGAGGCTGAAGTGGCAGAGCGCATTCACGCGGTGCTCGGGATCGTGAAGCTCCAGGGCTATGAAGCCCGCTTTCCTAGCCAGTTGAGTGGGGGGCAGCAGCAGCGCGTCGCCTTGGCGCGAGCTCTCGTGACGCGTCCTGATGTCCTACTGCTCGACGAACCTCTGTCGAATCTGGATGCCAAGCTGAGGGACAACCTCCGGCACGAGATCCGGCAGATCATTGACGCCTCGGGGGTCACGACGATCATCGTCACGCATGATCAGCAGGAGGCGATGAGCCTAGCCGATCGGGTGATCGTAATGAATGAGGGGCGCGTCATTCAGGATGACGTTCCCCGGCAGGTATACCAGGCGCCCCGCGATCGGTTTACCGCGGAGTTCATCGGAAAGATGAATTGGCTGAACCCGCCGTCGGCCGAGCGCGACGATGGTGCGGCCTTCTCACGGCTGCTCAGCCGCCATCCAGGCAAGCTCGTCGGGGTGAGGCCGGAGAACATCATCGTCGGCGGCCCCGATATCGTGGGAGACGACCATCTCAGCTTCGACATCGTCGTCGAGGCGACCGAGTTCCTCGGTCCTCATGTCCAGATCTGGTCCACTTTGAACGGTGCCCCGTTTACCGCGCTGCACGCCTCGAACAGCTCTGCGCTGCCGGTCACAGGCGACCGGGTAATGGTCTCGTTCAGGCTGAACGACCTGATCGCGGTGCCGGCCGAGCAGCTGCTCTGATCGGCGCGGGGTTCTTAGCCCAGGGAATGTCCCCACCATGCTCGGGCGAGAGCTGACATCTTGCGCGAGGCAGGGGCTGCAACCAGACAAGGCAATTCCGAAATGGCTACTCTTCCGCCCATTGCGCATAGGGAATACGAGGCCCGGGTTCATCGCGCACAGGATCTAATGGCAAAGGCTGGGCTCGATGCAGTTCTGGCAACGTCGGAGTATAATTTCCGGTATTTCACGGGCGATATTGGGCAAAGCCCGTATCAGACGACCAGGCCACGCTGCATTCTGATCCCGGCGAAGGGAAAGCCTGTCGGACTTGTTGCACGTGGTATCGACCAGGCTCTGGTCGATACCACGTGGGTGACCGAGGTGAGATCCTGGCCGGGCCCCAATCCCGCCGATGAAGGCGTCTCTGCTATCGTCAGTGCTATCTGCGATCTGACCTCGGACCAGTCCAGGATTGGCATCGAGATGGGGCCGGAATCCCGGCTTGGCCTGCCGCTCGCCGACTTCATGCGCATTTCGGGCCTGATTGGTGAACGTCAGTTCGTCGACGGGCAAGTGCCGGTGTTTCTTCCGGTCAAACAGATCAAATCGACCGCCGAGCTCGCGCGCATTCGTACGGCCTGCCAGATTGTCTCGAGCGGCTTTGCTGCGCTGCCCGGTGAGTTGCGCCTTGGCGACACGGAAGTCGAAGCCTGTCGGAAGCTCGAGGCGCTCTGTTTCGAACGAGGCATCGACAAGACGCCCAAGATCACCGGAATCTCCGGCAGGGGCGGCCATTTCCGTACATTTGCGGGGCCGACGCAGCGTCAACTGGGCGCAGGCGACATCCTGTTCATCGATGCCGGCTGCACGGTCGATTTCTATTGGTGCGACTTTAATCGGCACTTCGCTTTCGGATCCGTGGATCCCGCGACCGCCAAGGCCTACGAGCTGATCTGGGAGGCGACGGAGGCTGGTATCAAGGCGGTCAAGCCCGGGGTTACCGCAAGTCATGTCTGGCGCGAGATGAACGATGTCATCGTGCGTGCGAAGGGCGCCGGGACGACCAACAGCTTCGGACGCATGGGTCATTCGATGGGTCTAACGACCACAGAGCTGCCCTCTATCTCTCCGCTCGACGAAACCGTCCTGGTGCCGGGGATGACGCTGAATATCGAGCCGAGCACCCTCTATGAGAGCCACTATGACGGATCGGTCAAGCTCATGGTTCACGAGGAGGATGTCGTCGTGACCGAAAGCGGATGCGAGGTCATGACTCGGCGCGCGCCGCTGTCAATCCCGGTAATTATCGCGTCAAACTAAAACTTTCTACGCGCCGCAGGCCCAGGATTATTGCGAGATAGTTATGAAATCGTTGGAAAATTCGGATCCGATTTGGGGATTGGTCGAAGAAAAGCGCGCCGTCTTCACGACGCTCAGTGACGAAATCTGGGAGATGCCTGAACTAAACTACCGGGAATACCGCTCATCGGCCAGCCATGCTCGGGTATTGGAGGAGCAGGGCTTCCGGGTCACACGTGGTGCGGCCGGCTTGCCGACGGCTCTGGTAGCGGAGGCCGGCCACGGTGGGCCCGTGATCGCGTTTCTCGGTGAGTTCGACGCCTTGCCCGGCTTGAGCCAGGCCGCGGGCGTCGCCGAACATCATCCGCTCCAGGCGGGCGGGAACGGCCATGGCTGCGGTCATAACCTGCTGGGCTCAGGGGCATTGCAGGCGGCGACAGCCGTAAAGGATTACCTCGAACGCCACGGTCTCGAAGGTCGCGTTCGCTACTACGGTTGCCCGGCGGAAGAGAGCGGATCGGGCAAGGGCTTTATGGTTCGCTCGGGCGCGTTCGATGACGTTGACGCGGCGATCGCCTGGCACCCGGCGGCATTTACCGGTGTGTCGAACCCGGTCTCGCTCGCCTGTTGTGAGGTGAATTTCCACTTCGTCGGGCGATCCTCCCACGCCGCGTCCGCCCCCCATCTCGGGCGCAGCGCGCTCGACGCGGTCGAGCTCATGAACGTGGGGGCGAACTACATGCGCGAACACATGCCGAGCCGTGCAAGGATTCACTACGCGATCATCAATCCCGGCGGAATGGCTCCCAATGTCGTCCAGGGCGAGGCTACGGTTCAGTACGTGGTTCGGGGCGTCGATTGCTCCGAACTGCATGACCTGCTGCAGCGGGTGATCAGGATTTCGCAGGGCGCGGCACTGATGACCGAGACCTCCGTCTCGCATGTCATGTTGGCGGGGGACCCGAATCTGCTTGGCAATGTTCCGCTCGAACAGCTCATGCATCGCCAACTTGAGTGGCTTGGGCCGGTTCCGTTCGATGCCGCCGATCGGGAGGTCGCGGCCCGGTTCCAGCAGACCGTGTCGCAGGACGGCATTCGCGCTGCCTTCGCCCGCGCCGGCGAGAAGTTGCGGGTAGGGCTCCCACTCTGCGACAGCATCGTACCGCCCCGCTCCGGCGACGCTGAATTCGTCGGATCAACAGACTTGGGCCATGTCAGCTGGAAAGTGCCGACGGTCGAGTTGCGCTGCGCCGTCTACGCCATTGGCACGCCAGGTCACTCTTGGCAGCTCGTCGCCCAGGGAAAGTTGCCGGCGGCCCATAAGGGCATGGAGCATGCTGCCAAGGTAATGGCTGCGAGCGGGGTGGAGCTGCTCACCAACCCTGCCGCCCTTGCAGCCGCTAAAGCGGAGCACCTCCGGCAGATCAGTGAAACGCCATTCATCGATCCGATGGCTGAGGTCGCAGGGCCTGATCTTCCCAAAACCTAATAAACGAATAGCCGCTGTCGGTATCCGTCGAAAGGCTTCCTAGGTCGACAGAAATTTGACCGAAAATGACCGAATCCTTTTGACGCATAGTGCATGCGATAGTCGTATCGATCTAGCTGCACAGATAAGGCCGCACCAATGCTCGGTTTACGTGCAAAATCGGCTCACAAAGAATGGGACGAGGCCTTTGACCGATTTGGACCGTTCGGGTATTGTTGATGTGTCTGTTTGAGGTGATGCGTTCGAATGGTGAGATTCGGTAGC
This sequence comes from Kaistia sp. 32K, assembly GCF_016629525.1. Taxonomy (GTDB): domain Bacteria; phylum Pseudomonadota; class Alphaproteobacteria; order Rhizobiales; family Kaistiaceae; genus Kaistia. The sequence goes on along the minus strand of NZ_AP024269.1, from coordinate 4,145,960 downwards.
GGCAGATGCCTGCGCTTTGATGGCTGCCGAGCAAACTCCCTACCAAGAAACGCGCTGATCTGTGGCGTGGTCTTCGTACGAATACGTACCGATGCCGGCCGATGTCTTCCCTAGAAGCTGCGATCGTCAGTGGTGTTGCTGAAACTAAGATAACGGAGAAGAACGATGCTTAGCAGGCGGAATGTATTGGAGCTCATGGCGCTCGCGCCGTTGGCGAAGCTTGGCATGTCGGAAGCTGCGGCGGCCGATGCCATCGTGGGCGTCTCCTGGGGCGGCCCCTGGTTGGATGCGATCAAGCAGGTCGCCGCGCCGTGGGAAAAGGCGAACAACCAGCAGATCCTGTGGGAGGCCCACGAAGGCGGCTCTTCGGCGGCGATCGCCGCCAAGGTTCAAGCGGCCTGGCCGAACCCGAAGCATGATCTCATCCACACCAACGATCCCGCCATCCACACGATGTCGGCTGAAGGGTGGCTGGCTCCGCTGGACGACTTGCCCAGCCTGAAGGACATGCCCTCGGAATTCATCATCCGGGACAAGGACGGTAAGGCTGTCTCCGCCCCCCATAGCGCCAACGTGGCGATGTGGGGATATCGGACTGATCTCGTTCCTGACGGGATCAGCTCGCTATCCGATCTGTTGAGCCCAAAGTTCACCGGTGGGATCGGACTGCGGGCTTCGACATTGTGGAGCGGCCTTCCCCTCGTTTCGCTGGCGCTAGATCGCGGCGGCAACGAGCGCAACATGGATCCCGCGTTCGAGTTTCTCAAAGAACTCGCTGCTACTCGCAATGTCACGGGCGTGTTCGGCAGCGCCGTCGATACGGTCAATTCGATGGCCAGCGGCGTAACCGCCGTGACGCTAGCCTCGCAATCGGAATGGCGCCAGCTTGCCAAGGTCGTGCCCATCAAGGTTCTTGGCCGCGTCCCCAATGGGGGCGGACTGAAGACCTTCTATAGCCTGTCGCAATTCGTCGTGACTAAAAGCCCGCGAAGCGAGGTGACCAAGCAGCTCGTCGAATATCTGATTCAACCGGAGCAGGACGCTCGCTATGCGGCGCTCGCATCAAACGCGCCGACCAATATCAAGGCAAAATTCGACAACTCGGAAGGCTACTTTCTGAATCCGGATGAGATTCAGTCGTTTGGCTATATTTGCGATTACAAGCTCATGTCCGAAAAAGGACAGGAATGGAACGAGCGTTTCAACCGCGAGATTCAGCCGCTTCTTCGCGGCTGAACAAAGCGAAGCGCTTTCGCAGGCTTGGTCTTGGTCAGGTTGTTTTCGGCCTGGCCGGCTCAAGCCTCCTCAGCGATCGCGCGGAGTGAAGCTTTGTGCTGCGCGCCGCGGTTGTTGTTTGGCATTTGGGGTGGATGAATGTTTCAGGACATGCTGGCTCGGCGCGATGCTTTGCCTCCGATCACGGTTGGCGAGTACAGGCAACGCGTCAAGGACGCTCAGGCACTCATGGCGGAAAACGGGCTCGACGCGGTATTCGCGACGTCAGAGTTCAACTTTCGCTATTTTACCGGTGACATCACGCAAGGTCCGATCCAGGGCGGCCGGCCCCGTTCCGTCCTGATCCCCGCAAAGGGGGATCCCATCGCGGTGCTGGCGCGAGGCGTTGACGACGCCATACGTGAGACGACCTGGGTCAAGGAGGTTCGCTCGTGGCCTGGGCCTGCCCCGGAAGACGAGGGTGTCACGGAAATCATCAAGCTGGTGTCCGAGCTGACGGGCCCCAATGCGCGGATCGGCATCGAGATGGGGCCGGAGTCCCGATTGGGTTGGCCGGTCGCCGATTTCCTGCGCATCGCCAGGGGAATCGCCCCCCGCGAATTTGTCGATGCAAATACTCCGGTCTTCATGCGGCTTAGGCAGGTCAAGTCGGCCGCAGAAGTTGCGCGCATCAGGCGGGTCTGCGAGATCGTCTCGGAAGGCTATGCACGCTTGCCGCAGCTGCTGAGGATCGGCCAAACGGAGATCGAGGCGTGTCGTGCATTCGAGGCGACCTGTTATGCGCTGGGAGTCGACAAGACGCGGGTCGTCGGAATCTCCGAGCGCGGCGGTCATTTGCGGACCTTCGTGGGGCCGACCGATCGGGTGCTCGCGGAAGAGGACATCCTGTTCCTCGACACGGGCTGCATGATCGACAACTATTGCTGCGACTTCAATCGGCACTTCGCTTTTGGCTCAGTCGATCCGGCAAGTCACAAGGCCTATGACATAATCTGGCAAGCCACGGAGGCTGGCATCGCGGCGGTGAAGCCGGGCGTGACCACGAGTGACGTGTGGCATGCAATGAACGCGGTGATCTCGGGCAAGATCGGCGCGAACACTAGCAACACGTTTGGCCGCATGGGTCATAGCATGGGCATGGCTGGAACCGAGCTTCCCTCGATTGCTCCTGGCGACCTGACCGTTCTGAAGCCCGGCATGATTTTGAACATCGAGCCCAGCACGATCTATGAGTGCTATTTCGACGGCTCCCGAAAGCTGATGGTGCACGAAGAGGACGTCGTGGTCACCGAGACAGGCTGCGAGGTCCTTACTCGCCGGACACCGCTCTCCATGCCGATCATCACTGCTCGCGCCTGAGGCGAGAGCATTCTCAAGCCGCGGGCGGCGGTCCCGTCAATTCTGCCGATACGCAGAATGCGTTTCGTCGGTTCAGGCAGATCTATCGCTCGCCCGCCAAATCAAATCGAGACACGAATGCGCAAGATCTTCTTGGCTTGTCCTTACGGCCATAGTGACGCCGAGGTCATCGAGGCCCGGTTCGCGAAATCAAATGAAGTGGCCGCTGTCATTGCCCGGTCTGGGAACGCTGTGTTCAGCCAGGTGTCGATGTCTCACCCGATCAACAAGACAATGACCCAACTTGATCGTGCGGCGATAGGTGAGCTGTGGGCGCCGATCGATCGCGTGTTCATGGAGGCCATGACTGAAATCATTGTTATCGACATGGACGGATGGCGAGAGAGTTCAGGAATCGCGAGAGAGATGAAATTTTTTGAGGAAAGAGGTCTTCCCGTAAATATATGGTCGAACGTGCAGGGTCAGTTCCGTTCGTAGACATCAATCGATACCTGGCGGATCGATATCTAAGTATACTATATAGTTCGTCGTTTAGGTCGTGCGTGCTTTCTCGTGTCACTATTTGGCATCGATCGTTGAAGTGATGGTGGCGATATTTCGTTATTTATCGCGCGCGTTCGGCTTGATGTCGATCGGGGCTGGTATTTCAAGGGGGGGGCGAGACTAGCACGCCGCGCCGGTAGCTGCGCCAATCCGGCCCAGGACGGCCACCTCTTCGACGAAACCCTTCACCGCGTCCTAGAGCCAGAGCTGCCGCAGCGAAGTTGGGGCTCTGCCGGACCAGCGTCGTCGCCGAGACCCGCTCGCCGCGTTTCTGGCGTGACTCCAACTGTACGGTAGGCGCGGGTGCAGGGCTCTGACATCGGCTATCCGCCCATCGCCTGGCCCTGCTCGCTCTGCTGGGCTGGGCGGGGAGCTCGGTCAGCATGGCGTCCAGTTCGGCGAATCTCGCCGCGGGATCGGTTTCTTGAAGTTCGAGCAGGCGTCCTTCACGGCGCCCTTGACCCTACCTTTGCCCGGACGCTCGAACCGGTACCGGGCCAGGTAGTGGCTCACTCTCCCATTCGGTGAATTCTGGCGTCTCGCCTCACTGCATCCACGTGCGGCCGAGGTGACCGAATTTGACCGTTCGTGTTCCGCCTTACTCTTAGTCGGCGCAAGGGAGGATAATCTCAACTCTAAGTCTGGAGGGATTCAGGTCGAGGAATAGCTTGCCGATACTGCGAATTGAAGGTCAGTGACGTTGTTGACTCATTATGACCGCATATATAAATTGGCCATCATCGGTCAAAAAAGAGGGGAAGTAGGGCGATGAGATTGAGTTGGGGGCGAGCACCGTGGTGCGGCGGCTTCCTAGCGAGCTCTCATCTTAAATTGTGCTGATCTGCGGAGCGCGATCTCCGTACGGGCAAGCGCACATCCCGGCCGATGTCTGTCCTCGAAATTACGATCGTCGTCATGGCGTTGATGTTGAGACAAACGGGAGAAGCAGGATGCTTAGCAGGCGGAGAGTAATGGAGCTCATGGCGCTTGCGCCGGCGGTAGGGCTTGGCGTGTCTAGCGCCAGTGCCGCGGAGGCGATCGTGGGCGTCTCCTGGGGCGGTCCCTGGTTGGACGCAGTCAAGGAGATCGCTGGGCCCTGGGAGAAGGCGAACAATCAGCAGATCCTGTGGGAAGCTCACGAAGGTGGCACCTCGACGCCGATCGTCACCAAGGTTCAGGCGGCTTGGCCGAATCCCAAGCATGACCTCATCCACACCAACGATGCGGTCGCCCACATGATGGCGGCTGAAGGGTGGCTTGAGCCGCTCGACGATTTGCCCAGCCTGAAGGACATGCCCCCGGAATTCATCATCCGCGACAAGGACGGCAGGGCCGTCTCGGCTCCCCATAGCGCGGGTGTTACAGCCTGGGGGTACCGAACGGACCTGGTTCCAGACGGGATCACGTCGCTGGCAGACCTGTTGAGCCCGAAGTTCACAGGCGGCATCGGGCTGCGGGCTTCGACGTTGTCGAGCGGTCTTCCGCTCGTCTCGCTGGCCCTGGATCGCGGTGGAAGCGAGAGCAACATCGACCCGGCATTCGAGTTTCTTAAGGAGCTCGCGGCGACGCGCAAAGTGACGGGCGTGTTCAGCGGTGCCGTCGATACGGTCAACTCGGTTGCAAGCGGAGTCACGGCCGTGACATTCGCGTCGCACGGGGAATGGCGCCAGATTGCCAAGGTCGCGCCTATCAAGGTTCTTAGCCGGGTTCCCAATGGCGGTGGACTGAAGAGCTTTTACGGTGTGACGCAGTTCGTGGTCACCAAGAGTCGGCGAAGCGAGGTGACCAAGCAGCTGCTTGAGTACCTGATTCAGCCTGAGCAGGACGCCCGGTATGCTGTGCTTGGGTCGAACGCCCCGACCAACATCAAGGCAAAATTCGACAACTCGGAAGGCTATTTTCTGAATCCGGATGAGATTCAGTCCTTTGGCTATTTCCCTGACTACAAGCTCATGTCCGAAAAAGGTCGGGAATGGAACGAGCGCTTCAACAGCGAGATTCAGCCGCTCCTTCGCAGCTAGTCGAAGTCAAGCGCTTCGGCTGACTTGGTTCCGGTGGAGTTGGTTCGACCCAGCCGGCTTCGCTTTAGATCGGTTCGTCGTGCCGATCGCTGCGGGTTTTCTTTCGAATAGAAGGTGTATTGATGCTTCAGGACATGCTGGCTCGGCGCGATGCTTTGCCTCCGATCACGGTTGGCGAGTACAGGCAACGCGTCAAGGACGCTCAGGCGCTCATGGCGGAAAACGGACTCGACGCGGTATTCGCGACGTCAGAGTTCAACTTTCGCTATTTTACCGGTGACATCACGCAAGGTCCGATCCAGGGCGGCCGGCCCCGTTCCGTCCTGATCCCCGCAAAGGGAGATCCGATCGCGGTACTGGCGCGAGGCGTCGACGACGCCATACGTGAGACGACCTGGGTCAAGGACGTTCGCTCGTGGCCTGGGCCTGCCCCGGAAGACGAGGGTGTCACGGAAATCATCAAGCTGGTGTCCGAGCTGACGGGCCCCAATGCGCGGATCGGCATCGAGATGGGGCCGGAGTCCCGATTGGGCTGGCCCGTAGCCGATTTCCTGCGCATCGCCAGGGGAATCGCCCCCCGCGAATTTGTCGATGCAAATACTCCGGTCTTCATGCGGCTTAGACAGGTTAAGTCGGCCGCAGAAGTTGCGCGCATCAGGCGGGTCTGCGAGATCGTCTCGGAAGGCTATGCGCGCTTGCCGCAGCTTCTGAAAATCGGCGAGACCGAGATCGACGTGTGCCGGAAGCTCGAGGCGACCTGCTATGCGCTGGGAGTTGACAAGACGCGGGTTGTCGGAATCTCCGAGCGCGGCGGTCATTTGCGGACCTTCGTGGGTCCGACCGATCGGGTGCTCTCAGATGAAGACATCATGTTCGTCGATACCCAGTGCATGGTCGACAACTATACCTGCGACTTCAATCGCTACCTCGCCTTCGGTTCCGTGGATCCTGCGAGCAGAAAAGCCTACGATCTCATTTGGCAAGCGACCGAGGCTGGTATCTCGGCGGTGAAGCCGGGCATTACCGCCAGCGATCTTTGGCATGCCATGAACAAGGTTATCGCGACGAAGGTTGGAGCGAACACCAGCAATTCATTTGGTCGTATGGGACACGGCATGGGGATGACGATAACGGAGTATCCCTCAATCGCTCCTGATGATTTGACCGTCTTGAAGCCCGGCATGATTGTCAAACTTGGGCCCAGCACAATCTACGAAAGTCATTTCGATGGCTCGCGCAAGCTGATGATACATGAAGAGGATACGGTGGTCACCGAGACGGGCTGCGAGCTACTCACCCGTCGACAGCCGCTTTCCATGGCGGTGATCACCGCGCGGGCCTGAGTTCATCCAGACACTATTCATCCGGATGACCGCCCAGTGTTTCCTCTTGGGTGGCAGGCGACAATTGCGTCAATTCGGCCGACGGAGCGCCAGGTGCCTTCGTCGGCCTCGTCTATTCGACCACTCGCTCGCCACGTTAGCCTTCAGATTCTCCACGTCCTGGGGGGTGCTATCACCCCCGGCTCACGGCGATCGCAACCCCGCTCGCTGCCGCCGGCACTGTCTATCAGGTGAACGCCAACGCGGGGTCGCTCAATCTTGTCCCGCGCGTCACCAGGGTCGGTGCCGTCACGACGCCCGAACTGACCGAACTTGTACGAAACGCATCTGAGCAGCACCGCAGGAGCGCCCCTGCGAGCTGCATGAAACCCCGATCGGGCGAATGGCCGACCTCGTCGCTGAGGACGTCCACATTGAGGCCTCTGTCCATGTCGACGAGGGTCGTGGCGCGCGCGCCGTCTCTCGGCACTTCTAACGTCAGGTCGTATCATCGCGTGGGGAGAGCCGCGCCGATCGGCGCGGCCCCCGGCAGCCCGGACGCCTAGGACATCGTGGCGAGATCGATGAGCTCGATGCGGTAGCCGTCGGGATCCTCGATGAAGGCGATATGGGTGGTGCCATGCTTCATCGGGCCCGGCGGACGCGGGATCCTGGCGCCCTGATTCTCGAGCGCCGCGCAGACCGCATAGATGTCGTTGACGCCGAGGGCCAGGTGGCCGAAGGCCGTGCCGAGCTCGTAGGGCTCCGCTCGGTCCCAGTTGTAGGTCAGCTCGACGACAGTGTCGGTGTCCTCGGGTCCGTATCCAACGAAGGCGTTCGTGAATTTCCCTTCTGGATAATCGTCCCGCCGAAGCAGGGTCATGCCGAGCAGCTCGGTGTAGAACTTGATTGACCTGTCGAGATCCATCACGCGGATCATCGTGTGCATCATCCTGAACTTTGGCGGCTTGTCGTTCATGATCGTATCTCTCCCTGCTGACATTCGAAGCTCGGCTGACGCTCGGGCGAAACGGCCGCATGGCCGGGTTCGTCACCTTGATGTTCGCGATCAACGTTGTATGATAACCATGCAACAGACGTAATTGTCCACCCACTACCGATTCGAGTAGGGCATATGCCAATGCACGCCGTGCTGCCTGCCGAGGAACTTGCGGTCGCCGCGCTTCGCGCCGCGATGCCGGCCGGCATGCTGCTATCCGACGGCGCGGATACCGATCGCTATGGACGGGACTGGACCGGCGATCATCGCGGCCGGCCGCTCGCCGTCGCGCTGCCCCGCTCGGTCGAGGAAGTGTCCATGCTGATGCGCTGCTGCCACGAGCTCCGCCTGCATGTGGTTCCGCAAGGCGGGCTGACGGGTCTGGTCGGCGCGGCGGTGCCGAGCCATCCGGACGGCGAGGTGGTGGTATCGCTGGAGCGGATGAACCGGGTCCGCTCGGTCGATGCGATCGATTTCACCATGGTGGCCGAAGCCGGCTGCATACTCGATGAGGCCAAGGCACAGGCGGAAGCGGCCGACTGCCTGCTGCCGATCTCCTTCGGCGCCCAGGGCAGCTGCCGGCTCGGCGGCAATATCGCGACGAATGCCGGCGGCTTCAATGTGCTGCGCTACGGCATGACGCGCGATCTGGTGCTGGGTCTCGAGGTCGTGATGGCCGACGGGCGTGTCTGGAACGGCCTGAGGACGCTCCGGAAGGACAATCGCGGCTACGACCTCAAGCAGCTGTTCATCGGAAGCGAAGGCACGCTCGGAATCGTGACGGCCGTGGCGTTCAAGCTCTATCCCCGGCCGACCCAGGTCGAGACCGCGCTGGTCGGTGTCGCATCAGTTGAGGACGCGATGGCGCTCTATGTGTTGGCGCGCCGGGAATGCAGCGACCTGCTGTCGGCCTTCGAGCTCCTCCTTCGCGGTGGTATCGAGATCGCCATCGGTGCTCATTCCGGCCTCGACGATCCGTTGTCGCAGCCCTGTCCGGTCTATGTTCTGCTGGAATTGTCGGCGGGCGGCCGCGTCGATCTCAGGAGGCTGATCGAGGATTTCCTCGCGGATGCCGGCGACCTCGTGCTCGACGGCGTCCTCGCGTCGAGCCGCGCCCAGGCCGAGCGGCTCTGGCTGCTGCGCGAGGTGATGGTCGAGGCGCAGGGGCGGGGCGGGCGCTATCTCAGGACCGATATCTCGGTGCCCATATCCAGGATCGCCGCCTTCGTCTCCGAGAGCATCGTGGCGCTCGACGCGGCCTATCCGGACGCGTGCGTCGTGACCTATGGCCATGTCGGAGACGGCAATATCCACATGAACGTCGTGCCGCCCGAAGGCATGGCGACGGAGGGATATGACGACCTCTTCCATGCGGCGGAGGCGGTGATTTTCGATGCCGTCGACCGTCATGGTGGCTCGATCAGCGCCGAGCACGGCATCGGCCGCGTGAAGCAGCGGGCATTTCTCGATCGCGCCGACCCGTTGACGCTGGAGCTCGCCGGTCGGATCAAGGATTCCTTCGATCCTCGGCATCTGCTCAGCGGGGGTCGGATCCTGCCCTTGCGCGACATAGACGGAGGTCCGGCGTGGTCCTGAAGCTAGACAAGGTGAGCCGCGGCCCCAATCTCTCGACGCTGGTCGCGAGTTCGATCACGCGCGAGATCGCGAACGGCCGGCTCAAGCCCGGCGACCAGCTGCCGACCGAGCAGAAGCTGGCCACGACCTTCGGCGTCAGCCGCAACGTCATCCGCGAGGCGGTCGCGCGACTTCGTTCGGAGGGGCGGATCTGGTCCCAGCAGGGACGCGGCGCCTTCGTTGCCGACGAGCCCAATGCCACGGTGCTCACCATTGACTTTGACGCCCTGCAGCAGGTGTCCGCGTTCCGAAGCCTGTTCGAGCTGCGCGGCATCCTCGAGGTGCAGGCTGCCGCGCTGGCAGCCGAGCGGCGCACCGATGCCGACATCGCCGCCATGCGCGAGGCGCTGGAGACGATGACGAACGTCCCTTATGGCAGCGTTACCTGGCTGGCGACCGACCTGAACTTTCACAAGACGGTCGCCGCCGCCACGGGCAACAGCTACATGGTCCAGTTTCTGACCTTCGTGTCGGAACGGGTGCGTGACAGCATCCTCGCCTCCGGCAACCAGAAGAAATCCGAGGATCTGGCGCGCGTTACGATCGGCGAGCATCAGCGGATCCTCGATGCCATCGAGGCAGGCGACGCCGACGGCACCCGCAGCGCCATGCTTGCCCATCTCTCCGGCGCCGCGCAGCGCGTCGGGCTTCCCGAGGGGCCGATCGGTCCATCCACGCAGGAAAAGGACAGCTAGAACGATGACGGGTCGGCTTTCGGGAAAGACCGCGGTGGTGACCGCCGCGGGCCAGGGGATTGGTCGCGCCACGGTGCTGGCCTTCCAGCGCGAGGGCGCGGCGGTGCGCGCAACCGATATCGACGAGGGGAAACTCGCCTCGCTCGACGGCCTCGCCGGGGTCTCGACGCATCGGCTCGATGTCATGGACGCGGAGGCGGTCAAGGCCTTCGTCGCGTCGCACGATGCGCCGGATATCCTCTTCAACTGCGCCGGCTATGTCCATGCCGGCGCGATCCTCGATTGCGAGGAAGAGGATTTCGACTTCTCGGTCAATCTGAACATTCGCGCCATGTACCGGCTGATCCGCGGCTTCCTGCCCGGCATGATCGCGCGCGGCGGCGGCTCGATCATCAACATGGCCTCCGTGGCCTCGACCGTCATCGCCGCGCCGAACCGCTTCATCTATGGCACGACCAAGGCCGCGGTGATCGGCCTCACCAAATCGGTCGCGCTCGATTATGTCGGCAAGGGCGTCCGCGCCAATGCGATCTGCCCCGGCACGGTCGAGAGCCCCTCTCTGCAAGACCGCATGCGCTCGGCCGGTGACTATGATCAGGCCCGCGCCGCCTTCATCGCCCGCCAACCGATGGGGCGGCTCGGCAAGGCCGAGGAAATAGCCGAACTCGCGCTCTATCTCGCCGGGCCCGAGAGCGGCTTCATGACCGGCAACGCCATCGTCATCGACGGTGGCTGGGCCAACGCCTGAATCTCTCCCTTCGTTATTCGAGACGGAATCCTGACATGAAGCTAGTTCGATTTGGTGAGCGCGGCGCCGAGAAGCCGGGCCTTGTCGATGGAAATGGCGTGCTGCGCGATCTCTCCGCCCATGTGGCCGATATCGGCGGCGCGGCGCTGACCGCGAACGGGTTGGCTGCGATCGCGGCGATCCCGGAGGAGAGCCTGCCGGTCGTGAGCGACCCGCGCCGCTTCGGCCCCTGTGTCGCCGGCACCGGCAAGTTCATCTGCGTCGGGCTCAACTATGCCGATCACGCCGCCGAGACGGGCGCCGCGATCCCGGAAGAGCCGATCCTGTTCATGAAGGCGACGAGCGCCATCACCGGCCCCGATGACAATGTCATCATTCCGCGTGGATCGCAGAAGACCGACTGGGAAGTGGAGCTCGGCGTCGTGATCGGCGACGAGGCGCGCTACGTCTCGGAAGCCGAGGCCATGCAGCATGTCGCCGGCTACTGCCTGATCAACGACGTCTCGGAACGCGCCTTCCAGGCCGAACGCGGCGGGCAGTGGACCAAGGGCAAGTCGGCGGACAGCTTCGGGCCGATCGGACCCTGGATGGTGACGCGCGACGAGATCGCCGACCCGCAGGATCTCGCGATGTGGCTCTCCGTCGACGGCATCGTCCGCCAGAACGGTTCGACGCGGACGATGATCTTCGGCGTCGCCTTTCTCGTGCACTACATCTCGCAGTTCATGAGCCTTCAGCCGGGCGACATCATCTCGACCGGGACGCCCCCCGGCGTCGGCCTCGGCATGAAGCCGCCCCTGTTCCTGAGGGCGGGCCAGCGCATCCGGCTCGGCATCGAGGGGCTCGGCGAACAGTCGCAGCTGACGGTCGACGCGGCCTGACAGGCCGCCCGACCGTTCAGGCGAAGCTGTTCAGGATACGGATCGCCGCGCAAGCGGCGCCGTATCCGCTGTCGATGTTGCAGGTGAGAAGACCCGGCGCGCAGCTTGACAGCATGGCGTTGAGGGCGGTCCGTCCGCTCTCCGCCGCGCCATAGCCGACCGATGTCGGAACGCAGATGACCGTGCCCTGCACCAGGCCGCCGAGCACGCTCGCGATCGCCGCGTCCATTCCGGCGACCGCGATGACAATGGGAAAGCGCCGGATCTCGTCGATGCGCGCCATGAGCCGCCAGATGCCGGCGACGCCGACATCGACCACCATCGACGCGTCGATGCCGGCATGGCGCAGCGTGCGCGCCGCCTCGCGCGCGACCGCCGCATCCGATGTGCCGGCCGCCACGATCACGATCCTTCCCTCGACGCGCACCGGCCGCAGGGGCCCGAAATAGGCCGTCCGGGAGAGAGCGCAGAAGTCGAGCGCGGCGCCGTGCTCGGGCGGCAGCTGATGGAACTTGTCAGCATCGAGCCGCGTGAGCAGCAGGCTTGTGCCGCGTGCCGACACCTCGTCGAGGATGGTGGCGATCTGCGCGGCGCTCTTGCCTTCGCAGAACACCGCCTCGTCGAGGCCGATGCGTTCGGCACGGCCGTGATCGAAGATCACTTCGCTTGCGCTCATGCGCGGCGTCCTACAAAGGCGCTGCCCATGCGATAGGCCTCGAACCTGACGGGCTTGCCGGCGAGTCCGGCCGGCAGCAGCGAGGCGATCGCGGCGGTCAGCGCGTCGCCTTCACGGAGGGCGGCGAGCGACGGCGGGTCGAGTTCGACGACGATACCGGCATGGCGCACACGGCAACGGACGGTTTCAGGCGCGAGCGTGGCGCCGACCAGCTTCTCGACCGCGTGGATGGCGGCGAGCGTCATCGGCTCGATCGCGATCGACGTCTCCACCCGGCTGGAAAGGCAGGGCGACGACGGCAGTTCGGCGAGATCGCCGAGGCCGAGCCGGCGCGCCAGCCTGCGCACGCCGGCCTTGTCGATGCCGGCTTCGACATAGGGATGGCGCACGCCGGCCGCCCGCGCGGCGTCGAGCCCGGGCCGGTAGTCGCCGAGATCGTCGAGATTGGCGCCCGAGAGGACCTGGCGTCGGGACAAAGCGGCGATGGCGCCATAGAGGTGGCCCTTGCAGAAGAAGCAGCGGTTCACCGGGTTTTCGAGATAGTTGCTGTCGCCGAATTCGCCGCTGTCCACCGTCCTGAGATTCCAGCCCTCGCGCCCGGCCCAGAGCCTCACACGCTCGGTCGACTCCGGCTGCACCGCCGGCGAGACGGCATGCACCATGTCGGTCGCGTCTGCGCCGAGCAGGCGATGGGCTGCGACCGCGAGCGTCATGGAATCGACGCCGCCGCTGACGGCGAGCGTGACCGGCCCCAGCGACGACAGCACCGCTTCCAGGCTTGCCTGGCTCATGGTTCCTCTCCTTCCGCCCGCAGTGCCGCATCGAGTTCCGCCCGCAATCGCGAGCGCGTGGCCGCGCCCGCCGTGGCGGCGATGTCGTCGGCTTCGATCTTGGCCGTCCGGCCGGAAGGCCGCTCGGCGATCTTGGCGCGATAACTTCGTCCGGCATGGTCGATCGCGACCTCGCCGCGGCGGAGCGTGGCGCGCTCGACGATGGCATGCCGGATGCCGAGCGTCGTCGTCTCATCGAAGGTCGCGGCGATGACCGCGTCGCGGGCGGCTGGCGTGGCGAGGATGCGCAAAGCTGTCATCATGCGGCCCTTCTTGCCGAAAACCGGCGCCTGGACGATGTCGAGCACGCCTGCGATGCTGCGCAGATTGGCGACGGCCAGGGCGAGATCCTCGCCGGTCTGGTCGTCGATCTCGCATTCGAGCACGGCGACCCGATCGGACGCCGCTGCGCCGCCGGCGGTCGCCTCGTAGGCGAGCACGCGCAGGCAGTTGCTGATGCCGGGGAGTTGCCGCGTGCCGAACCCGTGCGCCGACGAGCGGAGAATACGCGCTCCATCCGCGGCCCGGCCGCCGCGACAGAGATAGGCGAGGATGGCGGCGCCCGTCGGCGTCACCCGCTCGCCGCCGATGCCGTCGTCGATCATGGCGAAGCCCTCGAGCAGAAGCGCGGTCGCGGGGGCCGGCACGGGCAGCAGGCCATGCGCCGAGCGAACCCGGCCGCCGCCGATCGGAATCGCCCCGACCGTCCAGACTGCCGGTGCGAGCTGCGCCACGAGCCAGGCGGCCGCGACGATGTCGGCGATCGAATCCCATGCGCCGACCTCGTGGAATCGGACGTCCTCGACGGACCGGCCATGGACGCGCGCCTCGGCTTCGGCGAGGAGCGTGAAGATGCCGAGCGCATGCGTCCGCGTCTCCGCGTCGAGCGCGGAGGCGGCGATCGCCGCGCGAATGCGCCGCCAATCGACATGATCGTGGTCGCCATGGCTATGGCTATGGCTGTGGTCGTTGTCGCCATGTGTCCCATGGTCATGGTGATGACCATGACCGTCGGGCGGCTCGTGACAACCGACAGAGGGCGCGCCGGGCCTCGCGACCAGGAAGCGGCGGCCGGTCAGAATTCCGTCGTCATGCGCGACGAGGCTGCAGGTGACCGTCTCGATCAGCGGGCAGCGCGCGAGCGCCGCCTGCAAGCCGGGCTCGAGATCCGGCCTCAGATCGAGCAATGCGGCGACGAACATGTCGCCGGCCATGCCGCCGAGCGGGTCGAGATGAAGATGCAGCATGGACTCCACCTGATGTCAGTCCGCCGCTTCGGCGGTTCCGATTCCGGAACCCATGGCGCCGCCGTCGAGCAGGCCTGATCGTTCCCACATGTCTTGACGTCCTTCGGTGCTTCGGCGCGATCCCATGCGCCAGTCGATTTTGCTTTTCGCCCGGGCTTGGGCTAGCAACATTTGATGCCCGTCAATGACTGCCTGTCCAGGGAACCCGGATCGAGATGACGAATAAGGACGACGTCGTTTTCGGCGCCATCCGGCAGGTTCCCAATCTGCGGAGCGAACTCGCCGACACGCTGATCGCCCAGATCGAAGCCGGCGTCCTGAAGCCGGGCCAGCGTCTGCCGACCGAACAGGCGATCGTGCAGGCGACGGGCGTGAGCCGCACCATCGTTCGCGAGGCGCTGGCGACGCTGCGCGCCAAGGGGCTCATCGCCACGCGCCAGGGCCTCGGCGCCTTTGTTTCCACCCATCCGACGCCGCGCAGTTTCACCATCCCGCCGGACCAGCTCGAATCGATCGACGAGATCCAACGGGTGCTCGAGCTCCGGATGGGGATTGAGTGCGAGGCGGCGAGCCTCGCTGCCATGCGCCGCACGCCGGAGGATATCGAGACCATCCAGGGCAGCCTCGATGCGCTGGATCGGGCGATCGACGAGGGTGGCTACGGCGCGCAGGAGGATTACGCCTTCCACCGCTCCATTCTGGTCGCGACCCACAACCCCTATTACAGCCGGCTGTTTGATACGTTCGGCAGCAGCATGGTTCCACGGCAGTGGGCGCGGCTCGACCGCATGACGGCTACGGAGCGCAAGCGCCATGCGGCGCGGATGCGTCGCGAGCATCATGCCATCTTCGCGGCCATCCGCGACGGCAACGAAACGGCGGCGCGCCGGGCGATCCGGGCGCATCTCGCGAGGAGCGCGGCCCGCTTCGAGGAAATGCGCGAGCAGCTGTCGACGCCCTGAGCCGCCGCGCGGCGCGTCAGGGAGCAAAGCGGGGAACGACATAAGGCCCCTCCGGGATGATCGCGATCTCGCTATCCCCCGACAGTGCAATGCTCTCGGCGATTGCCGTTTCGATGTCATCGACCATGGCGACGCCGGTCAGCCGGCGGTCGTAGCCGGCAAGACCTGTCGAATAGAGGGCGACCTTGCCGAGCCGCATCGGCTTCAGCTGCATCTCGGTCTGCCATTCGTCGATCTCGGCGAGCGACTTGGCGGTGAGCGTAGCGAGAAAGCGCTCGGGGCCAAGCTCGACCAGCCGTGCCTGGGCCGCGCGGAACTCGGGCGAGCCGAAGCCCTCCGAGCATTCCGAGGCGATGATTAGCGTGCCGCCGGGCTTCAGAATGTCGAGCGGCGTCACCATGCCCTTGATGGTCTGGTAGTAGGTCTTGTCGAGCGGATAGCCGGCCGACGATGTCACGACGGTCGAGAATTTCCGGTCGAACGGGATGGTCGTCGCCGCCTCGACGAAATCGACCGCTGCCTGATGGCTCGCGATGATCTCGCCGAAAGTGATGCAGACGAGATCGCGCTCCTCGTCGAGCACGGTGTTCAGGGCATAGACCTCGCCCAGCATGCGCACGATCTCGAGCTGCTCCTCATGCAGCGGGTTGCCGAGAAGGTTGCACTGGACGGCGAGCGGATCCTCCATGAAGCGGGCGGAATGGAAGGTCCTGATCGTCTCGTGATGGGCGACGCCCGGCGCGATCACCTTGCGGCCACCCGACCATCCCGCCATGAAATGAGGCTCGACCAGTCCGGTGGCGATCCTGAGATCCGCCTCGGCGAACAGCCGGTCGATCCTGACCGGCGTGTTGCGCGTCGCCGTATGGCCGAAATTGACATGGGCGTCGTCGTCGCGGGCGTCGTGATTGACGATGCGCACATGCGCGAGCACCCAGGGATCGCCGACCAGCTCTGCAAGCTCGTCGCCGAGGTTCGGCCGGTGCAGCCCCGTCGCCACGAGCACGGTAATCGCCTCGAGCGGAATGCCGGCCGCGACCATGGTCTCGACCATCGGTCGCAGGAACAGGCGGTTGGGCACGGGCCGCGTGATGTCGCAGATGAGGATGCAGGCGCTCCGCCGTCCGGCGGCAAGCTCGGCGAGCGGCGGTGCTGCCACCGGCGCCGCGAATGCCGCCTCCAGCGCCGCCGCGGGGTCGGCGAGCTTCGGCAGCTGCCCCTTGCGCACCAAAGTTGCCACCGCATCGGGCGGCAGCCTCACGGAAAGATGTCCGCGCCCGTAGGATATCGCGATGGAGCCGTCGTTCATGACGCCTGTTCCGCCATTCCGCCGAGATAGAGCTCGCGCATCAGCGTCATGTCCTTGAGCTCCGAGATCGGCCCTGAGGTCACGATCCGGCCATTCTGCATCAGATAGCCGCGCGTGGCGACGGACAAGGCCAGGCCGGCATTCTGCTCGACGAGCAGCACGGCCGCGCCGAAGCGCGCGCCGATATCGAGGATGATCGCCTGGATCTCCTTCACCAGCAGCGGCGACAGGCCGAGCGACGGCTCGTCGAGCAGCAGGATGCGGGGGCGCGCCATCAGACCGCGCGCGATCGCCAGCATCTGCTGCTGCCCGCCGCTCAGCGAGCCGCCCTTCTGCTGGCGCTTGACGGCGAGGATCGGGAAGAATGCTTCCATCGTCAGCACGTCCTGCTCGATCGTCTCCGTGTCGCGGCGCGCATAGGCGCCGAGTCGGAGATTCTCTTCAACCGTCATGTCTGCGAAGATGCGTCGACCCTCAGGCACGAGGACGACGCCGCGCTTGGCGAGCACGTCGGGCGCCTTCCCGGTCAGGTTCTCGCCGTCGACGATGACGCTGCCGCCGCGCGGCTTGACCAGGCCGACGATGGTGCGCAGCAGCGTCGACTTGCCGGCGCCGTTCGGGCCGAGGATGGTGATGACCTCGCGGGCGTCGAGCGTCAGCGAAACGTTGCGGTTGACGATGGACGGGCCGTAGCCTGTACTGATGTCGGTGACCGAGAGTAGCGTCACAGCACGCCTCCGAGATAGACTTCGAGCACTTTCGGGTCGTTCAGCACCGCGTCGATCGGGCCGTCGGCGATCTTGGAGCCGAAGTCGAGCACGACCAGGCGACGGCACAGCATCCGCATCAGCTTCATGTCGTGGTCGATGACGCAGACGCTGATGCCATGCTCTGGGAACTGCTTCACCAGGCCGACCAGCGTCTGCGTCTCCCGGTCGTTCAGGCCGGCGGCCGGCTCGTCGAGCAGGATCAGCGAGGGCCGCGTCGCCAGGGCGAGCGCGATGCCCAGCAGGCGCAGGCTGCCAAAGGGCAGGATGCCGGCCCGTTCGGACGCGAGGGCCGAAAGGCCGACGAATTCGAGCAGCGCTTCCGGCGTGGTCCAGGGATAGGGCTGCGACGACTTGCGCGCATGTTCGCACGCGATGCGGACGTTCTCGATGACCGGCAGGCCGGCGAAGGCCATCGCCTGCTGGAAGGTGTGGGCGATACCGGCCGTCGACACCTCATGCGCGGTGACGCCGGTGATGTCGCGGCCCCGCCAGAGCACGGTGCCGGCGGTCGGCTTGTAGACGCCGGTGACGAGGTTGAAGAGCGTGGTCTTGCCGGAGCCGTTCGGACCGACAACGCCGAGGATCTCGCCCTCCTCGATCGAAAGATCGACACCGGACAGCGCCGTGACGCCGCCAAACTGCTTCCTGAGGCCCTTAATCTCCAGAATGGCGGTCATTGTCCAGCCCTCGACGGGTTGCGGGCCTCGGTGGAGGCGCGTCCGGCCGGCACGCCCGAAAGCTTCCTGGAGACGGTCTGAAGGCCCTGCAGCACCCCGGCGATGAGGCCGTTCGGCAAGAGCAGGATCACCGCGATCAGGCACACGCCATAGACGATGCGCGACTCGACCGGATCGAGATTGAGCATCTCCGGCAGGAAGGAGACGAGGATGCCGCCGGCGAGCGGGCCAAGCAGCAGGCGAGCGCCGCCGATCATCACCATCAGCGCCAGATAGATGCTCGGGAAGGCCGCGAACTGCCCCGGCGAGATATGCCGGTAGAAATAGGCGAGCAGAACGCCCGACACCCCGGCGAACAGGCCGCTGACCATGAAGGCGCCGATCTTGTGGCGTCCGACATTGATGCCGAGCGAGGCCGCGAGCTTCTCGTTTTCGCGGATGGCGCGCAGCGTCCGGCCATAGGAGGAATGGATGATCGCCCAGCTCGCGACCGCGCTCACCGCCACGAAGGCGACGACGATGAGGTAATAGGGCAGGAGATCGTCGACGCGATGGCCGAACAGCGTGACCGGCAGCTGCAGGTCGAGCCCGGTCGCGGCGCCCGTGAAGTCGCCGCCATTGGTGAGGACGATGCTGAGCAGCTGGCCGAAGGCGAAGGTCATGATCACGAAGTGGTGCCCGCTGACACGCAGCGACGGGATGCCGACGACAGCGGCCGCCACTGCTGCGAGGACGCTGCCGAGCGGCAGCGCGACCCAGAAGCCGATGCCGGCGTCGCGGGCCAGGATCGCCGCCACATAGGCGCCGATCCCGACCAGCGCGGCATGGCCCATCGACAGGATGCCGGTCTGCCCGAACAGCACCGCGAGACCATAGAGCGCGACGATGTTGATCCCGGCCGAGATGGCGAGCGACAGCGTGCGGTTCGTCAGTCCGAGAGCCGGGAGGAGCGCCAGCAGCCCGATCACGAGCAGGACTGGCAAGAGCGAAAGGAGAGGCGAGGAATTGTTTTTCATGGTCGGTGCTTTCGCTTCAGCTCAGGCCATCTTCGGGCCGCTGGTGCCGCCGAAGAGGCCGTTTGGCCGGACGAGCAGGACAAGGATCATGAGGCCGAACGAATAGGCGTCGGTCCATTCGGAGAACCCGTAGCCGGCGCTGAAGCCCTCGACGATGCCGAGGATGAGGCCGGCGACGACGGCGCCTGTCAGGTTGCCGAGGCCGCCCATCAGGGCGACGGCGAAGCCTTTCATGACCATCGTGCCGCCGGTGAAGGGCGTGACGGGGAAGAGCGCGATCAGCAGCGCCCCGCCGAGGCCCGCAAGCGCGCTGCCGAGAACGAACACGCCGGTGATGTATCGCCGGACGGGAATTCCCATCAGCGCGGCCGTGTCGCGATCTTCGACGGCGGCGCGGAGCGCGCGGCCGTAGCGGCTGCGGGTGATCATCACGAAGGTTGCGGCGACGACGGCAATCGTCACCAGGATGACCATGACGCGCACCGAGGCGATGCGCACGCCGCCGACATCCCAGACCGCGCTCAGCGGCCGCGGGATGCTCTTCTGGTTGGGGCCGTAGAAGAAGATGACGACGTGCTGCAGCACGACGATCAGCCCGAGAGAAACGATGAAGCCGTTGGTCGGCCGCGTCAGGGTGAAGCGGAACAGGCCGCGCTCCAGCGCGAAGCCCATCGCGGCGACGGCGAGCACCGCGATCACCAGGGCCGGGACGAAGCCGAACCCGGCCTGGACGACGATCCAGGTTGCGAAGCTGCCGATCATCAGGAACTCGCCGTGGGCGAAGTTGATGATGCCGGTCAAGCCGAAGATGAGCGTCACGCCAACGGCGATCAGGGTGATCACGCTCGCGATCGAAAGGCCGTTCAGCACCTGCTGAATAAGGATTGCAGTGTCCACGTCGGTCTCCGTCCGTTTAAGGGAACGGCCGCGGTCGCCGGGCAGCGGGGGGAGGGCGCCGCCCGGCGACCCCACAGCCAGCGCTTATTTCGGCTCTTCGGCCGGAGGCTGCTGCATGGCGCAGGTGATGGCACCGCCCGGCGCCGCGGCGCAGACTTCCGTCGCATGCGTGACCTGGTGGGAGGTGTTGAAGGACAGGTTGTCCGAGACGACGCCCTTGTGATGCAGGCTCTCGATCGCGGCGACCGTCGCGTCGGGATCGAGCGTGCCGGCCTTCTCCCAGGCTTCAGCCAGGAAGTGGACATAGTCGTAGTAGAGCAGCGAGACCGAGGAGGTCACGCCCTTCGGGGCGCCGGCCGCGAAGTAGTTGGCGAAGTAGGTCTTCGCGTTGGCGTTGGAGGATTCGCCCCAGCAGATCGGCACGCAGCTCATCGCCACCGGGACATCGGCCGTAAGGCCACGCTCCTTCCAGATGCCCGGATCGACGCCGAACAGGAAGTAGCTGGGCGCGACGCCGAGCTCAAGCGCCTGCGGCAGGGCCGTCAGCGTCGAGTCGCCATTGTACCAGAAGTGGACGACATCGGGATTGAGGCTCTTGGCGCGGGTCAGGAAGGGCGAGAAGTCGGTGGTATCCGGCGGATAGGAGATGACCTCGGGCACTTCCTGGCCCTCGGCCTTCAGCGCCTTGACATAATAGGAGGTCAGGAACTGGCCGGTCGCATCATTGCCGACGATGACGACGGACTTCTTGAGCGGATGGCCGACCAGCGGCTCCAGCAGGCCGAGCACGCCGCGCGCCGTCGAGCCCGAGCGCTGGAATTCCTGCGGTTCGGACTGGAAGAGATAGTGGTTCTCGCCACCGGGCGCGACGGAAGTCGGGTTGAGCACCTTGGCGAGCGTGCTGTTGCCGGCGAAGTGGATCACCTTGGCAGGCTGGGTGATCTTGGCCATCGCCAAGGTGAAGTCGTGCGATTCCGAGCCGAAGATCGCGGCGACCTTGTCGTCGCGCACCAGCTCCTGGGTCGCCGCGATCGCGGTCGAGACATCGGTGCGGTCGTCCCGCTTCAGTAACTCGATCTTGTAGGTTTTGTCGCCGACCTTCACGCCGCCGGCGTCGTTGATTTCCTTGACCGCGAGGCTGACGCCCGCGGGCAGGGTATGGCCGGCCGATACGAATGAGCCGGATTCGGCCGCCACGACACCGATCTTGATCGTGTCCTCGGCCGCCGCCGAATAGGCGGATGCGGCAAGGCATAGCGCGACGGACGCGCCTGTTAACAGCAGCGAGCGCAAGGTTTGATCCTCCCAGAACAAATTTGCAAACTTACCGGGTTGTCGTACAACCCTGTTTCCTGATAATGGCATGGATCGGCGATGTCAAGCGATGGCGATCGCCCCCGGCGGCCCTTACGACGAGGCCGCGGACCAAGAGGAGACGACGAATGAGAGCGCGGAAGTTCGGCCGGACGGGCCATGAGGTGAGCGAGATCGGCTTCGGAGCCTGGGCAATCGGCGCCTCCTGGGGCGAGGTGAACGACGACGAGGCGCTGGAGGCTCTCCATGCAGCCCTCGACGCAGGCGTCACCTTCCTCGACACGGCCGACGTCTATGGCGACGGTCATTCCGAAAAATTGATCGCCAGGGCGATCGGCTCGCGGAGCGGCGCGCGGCCCTTCATCGCCACCAAGGCTGGCCGCCGGCTGCCTGAGCAGACCGTCGCCGGCTACAGCTATGACAATCTCGCGAGCTATGTGGATCGCAGCCGCCGCAATCTCGAGATGGACACTCTCGATCTCGTCCAGCTGCATTGCCCACCGACCGATCTCTACTACCAGCCGCAGGTGTTCGAGAGCCTCGACCGGCTGAAGGCGGAGGGGCGGATCCGCGACTATGGCGTCAGCGTCGAGCGGGTCGAGGAGGCGCTGAAGGCGATCGAGTTTCCCGGCGTCGCCAGCGTGCAGATCATCTTCAATGCTTTCCGCCAGCGCCCTTCCGAGCTGTTCTTCGAACGCGCGAAGGCGAAGGGCGTCGCGATCATCGCCCGTGTTCCGCTGGCGAGCGGGCTGCTGTCGGGGAAGTTCAGCCGGGAGACGCAGTTCGCGGCCACCGACCATCGTCTGTTCAACCGCAATGGCGAGGCGTTCGACGTCGGCGAGACTTTCGCCGGCGTGCCTTATGAGGTCGGTCTCGAGGCGGTGGAGCGCATCCGGCCGCTGGTCTCGGGCGATACGGTCATGGCGCGCTTCGCGCTCCGCTGGATCCTGATGTTCGACGCCGTGACCGTCGCCATTCCTGGCGCGCGCAACCCGGCCCAGGCCCGTTCCAATGCGGCGGCGGCCGACCTGCCGGCCCTTTCCGACGAGACGATGGCTGAGATCAGCGCTGTCTATGACACGCTCATCAAGCCCTTCGTCCATCAGCGCTGGTAGGAGGCGCGAATGTCACGATCTCCATCTCCGCGGATCGACGCGCATCAGCATTTCTGGGATCCGGCAAGCGGCGGCGACTATGGCTGGTTGAGCGGCCCCTTTGCGCCGATCAACCGCGTCTTCTCGCCCGACGACCTGAGGCCCGCGCTTGCCGCGAACCGCATCGACGGCACCGTGCTGGTCCAGACCTGGAACGATCTCGGCGAGACCTGGGATTTCATCCGCACCGCCGAGGCGACGGATTTCGTCGCCGGAGTCGTCGGATGGGTCGACCTCACGGATCCGGACGTCGCGGCGACGCTCGCCGCGCTGCAGGCGGCGCCGGAGGGGCGCTGGCTGGTCGGCGTCCGCCACCTGATCCAGACCGAGCCGGACGCGAACTGGCTGCTGCGCGGCGATGTGCGTCGCGGCCTCGCCGCCGTCGGCGCGGCGGGGCTCGTCTACGACCTCGTGCCGAACCTGCCGCAACTTCCCGCCTGCGTCGCGACCGCAGGCGCCTTTCCCGACCAGCGCTTCGTGCTCGATCACATCGCCAAGCCCGAGATCCGCAATCACGGCTTCGACGAATGGGCGCGGCTGATGCGCGGATTCCGCGGCGAGCGGGGCCATGTCTGGTGCAAGCTGTCCGGCATGGTCACCGAGGCCGACTGGCGGAACTGGACGGCGGCCGATCTCAGGCCCTATGTGCGCGAAGTTCTCGAGATCTTCGGCGTCGACCGCTGCATGTTCGGCACGGACTGGCCGGTCTGCCTGGTCGCGGCGGACTATTCGCGCGTCGTCGAGGCGCTGGAGGCGTGCCTGCAGGATCTCAGCGACGACGAAAGGGCACAGATTTTCGGCCGCTCCGCCGTCGAGGCCTACCGCCTGCCCGCCTTTCAACCGGCCATAGCCTAGGGGGCTCTCATGACGACCATCACGGCCACTACAGGCAAAGTCGGTTTTCGCTCGCGCCTTGGCTTCGGCGCAAGCGGCATCGGCACGCTCTATCGCGACGTTCCGGAAGCGCAGGCCGCGGAGACGCTCGCCGAAGCCTATGCGGCGGGGCTTCGCTATTTCGACACGGCGCCTCTCTATGGCCACGGCCTCAGCGAGGCGCGGCTCGGGCGGTTCCTCAGGACCGTCCCGCGCGACAGCGTGACGGTCTCGACCAAGGTCGGCCGCTACATGGTGCCGCCCTATGGCGAGGCCGTCGACTACGGGCTCTGGGCTAAGCCGCTGCCGCTGAAGCCGGTCTTCGACTACAGCTATGCCGGAACGCTGCGTTCGCTCGAGCAGTCTGCGAGCCGGCTCGGCAT
Source organism: Kaistia sp. 32K (assembly GCF_016629525.1). GTDB lineage: Bacteria > Pseudomonadota > Alphaproteobacteria > Rhizobiales > Kaistiaceae > Kaistia. The sequence goes on along the minus strand of NZ_AP024269.1, from coordinate 4,122,412 downwards.
CGTGGATTTCGATCTCGTCTATATCCATGATGTCGACCGCTTCACGCATGGCGACGCCTATGAGCGGCGTTTCGACGAGGCGATCGACGGCTGCTTCCGCGCGCTGGACGATTTGCGCCGGGCGGGCCATATCCGTGCGATCGGCGTCGGCGTGAACGAAAGCGATGTCGCGACACGGTTCCTCAGGGCGGCGCGGTTCGACGCCGTCATGATGGCCGGCCGCTACACGCTGCTTGAGCGACAGGCGGAGGCGGACCTCCTTCCCGAAGCCGCGCGACAGGGCGTCGAGATCGTCGTGGCCGGCGTGTTCAATTCGGGCATCCTCGCCGCCGGGCCGGACGCCGCCGGGGCCACCTTCGACTATGGCAGGCCCTCGACCGAGGTGATCGAGCGGGCGCGCCGCATAGCGGCCATCTGCGCGGCGCACGAAATTCCCCTGCAGGCGGCGGCGATCCAGTTTCCGCTCCGAAATCCGCTCGTCGCGGCCGCCGTCCTCGGCATGAGCCGTCCGGAGCGCGTCGCCCAGAACATGGACTGGGCGAGGCACCCGATTCCCGAGCCGGTCTGGGCCGAACTCGATAGTCTGCCGCCCGCTCCACGGACGGAAGGCTGAGCTCAACCGGCCTGTGCGCCGTCCGCGATGTGCGGGAGGCTATGCATTTGCAGGGCCGCTAAAGGTAGGCAGGCATATGACATGACGCTCGACAAGACTTCCCCCGACCAGGCCATCCTGCGCGCGCTGTTCGACGCGGCGCTTTCCGCGTCGCTGCCGGACGGCCGCTTCGAGGGTAGGCTTCCGGTTGCGCCAAAAGGGCGGACGATCGTGCTCGGCGCCGGCAAGGGCGCGGCGCGCATGGTGCGGGCGTTCGAGGATGCCTGGGAGGCGGCCGGCAATCCACCGCCGGAAGGCCTCGCCGTCACCCGCTATGGCCACGGCACGCCGACCCGCTTCGTCGAGGTGGTCGAGGCGTCGCATCCCGTTCCGGATGCTGCCGGCATGGCGGCGGCGCAGCGCATTCTCGACATCGCCACTTCGGCCGGTCCCGACGATCTCGTCGTCTTCCTGATGTCGGGCGGCGCGTCGTCACTGCTCGCCTTGCCGGCGGCCGGCGTGAGCCTCGAGGACAAGCAGGCGCTGAACCGCGCGCTCCTGAAGAGCGGCGCGCCGATCGGCGCCATGAACCGCGTCCGCAAGGCGCTCTCGGCGATCAAGGGCGGCCGTCTCGCCGCCGCCGCCGCGCCGGCCCGTATGGTCACCTTCCTGATCTCGGACGTGCCGGGCGACGACCCCGGCGCGATCGGCTCGGGCCCGACGATCCCGGAGGCGTCGGATCCCGAGGGCGCGCTGGCGATCCTCGCCGAATACGGCATCGCCATCGAGCCGCGCATCGAACAGGCGATCCGCGCCAACGCGGTTTCCGCCGGCGAAGGCGGCGCGGTCGAGATGCTGGCGACGCCGAAGATGGCGCTCGATGCGGCAGCCGATGCGGCGCGCGCCATCGGCCTGACGCCGCTGGTGCTCGGCGACGCGCTCGAGGGCGAGGCGCGCGACGTGGCGCGTGTGCTGGCGGCGATCGGCACCTATGCGGCGGCGCATGACCAGCCGGTGGCAAAACCCTGCGTGATCCTCTCGGGCGGCGAGACCACCGTCACCGTGCGGGGGCGGGGGCGGGGCGGCCGCAACGCCGAGTTCCTGCTGGCGCTCGCCGTAGCGCTCGGCGGCCATCCGGGCCTAGCTGCGATCGCCTGCGATACCGACGGCATCGACGGCTCCGAGGACAATGCCGGCGCCTGGATCGACGCGGGCATTCTCGCCGAGGCGAGGGCCAGGGGCATCGACCCGGCCGCGCGCCTCGCCGACAATGACGGCTACGGCTTCTTCCAGGCGCTCGACCGGCTGGTCGTCACCGGTCCGACGCTGACGAACGTCAATGATTTCCGCGCGATTTTGGTGCGGTAAAGCGTACTGGATCGCGTTGACAAAAGGGCTTCTGCTAGGGGTTTTCCGGATTGCGCGGATAGGGGGCGTGGCCGGTTCGCCGCGCGAGTGTAGCCCGCGCATGTTGGCTCAATCGAGTCGGACCCCCAGTGTCCGGGTTCTTCAGTGTCGGGTAGAAAGGGGCTGGTCGCCGCGGTGGTAAGCGAGCCTCAATGCGATGCAGGGAATCGGACCGGATCATGAAGACAGGCAAGCGAAAGCCGACGATTTACGATATCGCCACCGCAAGTGCAGCCTCGCCGACGACGGTCAGCATGGTGCTGAACGGTCATTGGAAGAAGCATCGCATCAAGCCGGAAACGGCCGCTCTCGTCCTGAGATGCGCTGGCGAGCTCGGCTACTCGGTCAATCAGAAAGCACGAGGTCTCCGCCTGGCCCGCTCCGGCCTGGCCGGCATGATCGTTCCTCATTATCGGAATCGTTTCTTCGCCGGTCTTGCCGAGGCGTTCGAGGCCGAGGCACGTGAACGCGATCTATGCCCCATCGTCGTCAGTACGCAGCGCGATCCGCAGATCGAGACGCGAATTGTCGAGACGCTGCTCGCGCAGCAAGTCGAGTTCCTGTTCATCGCAGGCGTGCGCGATCCCTCGCCGCTGAACGACATGTGCACCGCCGCGGGCATTCGATGCATCAATGTCGACTTGCCTGGTCCCAAGGCTCCCTCCGTCATCTCTGACAACTATGCTGCGGCTGCCCACGTGACCGAGTTGGTCATTGAAAAGCTGCTGTCATCCGATCTTCCCATTGATGACTGGTTTTTCTTCGGCGGCGTCCGCGACGACAACTCGACAAGAGAGCGTATCGGAGGTTTCAACGCCGTCCTCGCCAAGCACGGCGTACGGCTCGGGGAGGAAGCCTTCCGATGCGAGGGATATCCGCCTCATATCGCGGAGCGGGCGCTTGCTGATCGCTACGAGCGGAACGGTCGATTGCCGGCAGGGCTTTTTGTCAACGGCATCACGGGACTGGAAGGCGCCGCCAGCTTCCTGGGGAGGCTTCCGAGAGAGACCTGGAACTCGACGCGGATCGCCGCTTTCGACTGGGATCCGTTCGCGGCGCAGATGCCCTATGACATCACGATGATACGCCAGGATGTCGAGGCCATGATCTCGGCGAGCTTCGGCCTGATGGACACCTACCCCGAAGACATCCCCCTCATCACCATTCCCGCCAGGCTGGTGGCCCCCGTCGAACCATAGGCCGTTCCGGCCATTATTTTGACGCGCGTAAAAAAATAACTTCCCGCTAAACACTTGCTAAATCCATTTAGCAATTGACTGAAGGCTCCTTCGCGCCCTATGCCTAGGACGCCCGAGGAAAACGGGAAGGCACCCAACAATTCGAAACGGCCATGGCGGCCCGCGCTGAGATGCGCGGGCAACGGATACCTGCGTCCGTGGGAGGACGCTTTCAGAGGAGGAAAGTGAATGAGCATAAATGACTTCATGCAGAAGGCGCTGATCGACCGCCGCCGCTTTCTCATCGGCTCGGCGCTGGGCGTCGGCGTCATCGGAGCGCCTGGCCTGGTTCGCCCGGCGTTCGCGGGCACCGGCTATAGCCACGCAAGCTCGATCCGCTCGCTGTCGAACGCCTTCCATGCCGCCTGGAACAAGGGCGCCGAGTCGTTCGCCCAGACCATTGGCGATCCCCACAGCGCGCTGGTGACCGAAGGCAACAGCGAGAAGGGGATTGCGGATATCAAGGCCTTCCTCGCCAAGGCCGGCGACAAGGCGATCCTTGGCGTTGATCCCAACGACTCTCCGGACGCTCGCCCGATCGTCGAGGCGGTCGCGGCCGCCAAGGGGCATGTGGTGACGGTCTGGAACAAGCCGAACGACCTGCACCCCTGGGATTTCGGCGACAACTACGTCGCGCACATGTCCTTCAACGGCGTGCCGGCCGGGGAGCAGACGGCCAAGGCGCTGTTCGACAGCTTCGGCGGCGAGGGCGCCATCGTCGCGCTCGGCGGCATTCCGTCGAACGTGTCCGCGATCGAGCGCAAGGCGGGCCTGTTGAAGGCGATCGAGGCGTCGAACGGCAAGGTGCAGCTTCTCGATTTCCAGGATGCCGACTGGGATTCCGCGAAGGCCAACAATATCGTCGCCGCATGGCTCACCCGTTTCGGCGGCGATATCAAGGGCGTCTGGGCGGCCAATGACGGCATGGCGATCGGCGCGCTGGAAGCGCTACGCGCCGAGGGGCTGGCCGGCCAAATCCAGGTCACCGGCGTCGACGGCACCCGTGACGCCGTGCAGGCGGTGAAGAACAAGGAAATGGCGGCAACCGTCGACTGGGATCCGTTCTGGATCGGAGGCATCGCCCTGTCCCTCGGCCATCACGCGGCGACCGGTGCCTTCTCTCCCTCGAAGGAGCCGCAGGAGCATCGCGAATTCTACGGCACGGGCGCCCTGATCACGCAGGCCGACGTCGAGGCCTACTGGAAGAAAAATGTCGAGGCGACGCCTGAGGTCGACTGGAACGACCTTTGGGGCCGCGTCAGCGGTCAGATCCAGTACGGCTGATCGACAGGAGAGAGGCCGCGAACTCTATCGCGGCCTTTCCGAATACCGCTCCGGGAGGACAACATGACACGCTTGGATTCGCGCTGGGCGAGCGCCACCCCTTTGCTCGTCTTGATAGGACTTTGCCTCGCCATCGCGATTGTCGATCCGAGGTTCCTGTCGTTCGGGAATTTGGGGCGCATCGCGGCCGCGGCATCGGCACCCCTGGTCCTCGCGCTCGGGGCCACCTTCATCATCCTCATGGGGTCAATCGATCTCTCCATCGAAGGCTCGATGGCGTTCTCTGGCGCGGTGCTCGCTGCCTTCGTTGCCAACGCTTCCGGAACCGGTTTCGATATCGGCCTTGCGGCCATACCGATCGCTCTTCTCGCGGCAGGCGCCTTCGGCTGCGTCATCGGCCTGGTCCATGTCTATCTCAAGGTGCCGTCGTTCATGGCGAGCCTCGGCATGGGTTTTGTCGGGGTAGGCATCGCAACGGTGCTTCTCGGCGGGGAACGCGTCGGCATTCTCGATCCGAATATCCGGGCGCTGGCGTTGAACCGCGTCCTGGGCCTTCCGCTCTCCGTCTATGTCGGCGTGTTCATGCTGGCGGTGGCGTGGTTCATCCAGGACCATACCCGCATCGGCCGTCACATCATGGCGCTCGGCGGCGGCGAGGACCTCGCGGCTGCGTCCGGCATCAACGTCCGGCGGGTTCGCGTCTTGGCGTTCACCATCGCCGGCGCGTTCTTCGGGGTGGGGGCGATCCTCACCTGCGCGCGGCTCGGCGCATCGAGCGCCCTCATCGGGAGCGGCCAGCTCTTCACCGCGATCAGCGCCGTCGTCGTCGGCGGGACCGCGCTGACCGGCGGCAAGGGTGGCGTGCTCCAGACGGTCGTCGGCGTCCTCATCGTCATCGTGCTCAACAACGGCATGATCATCCTCGGCCTGCCGTCCTTTGTGCAGCAGGGCGTTCTGGGCCTGGCGATCATCCTCGCCGTGCTGCTCAACTCGCCCCGCCGCAGCCTGGCAATCGTCAAGTAGGAGCGTGTGATCATGCTCGACCTCAAGGAAATCACCAAGACGTTCGGCCGCGTGCAGGCGCTCAAGGGTGTCTCGATCACGGTGAACGTTGGCGAAGTCGTCGGCCTCGTCGGCGAGAACGGCGCCGGCAAGTCCACTCTCATGAAGGTTCTGAACGGCATCTATCAACCCGACAGCGGGACGGTCGAGATCAATGGCGTGGCCGAGACGCTGCGCGGACCGCGCGACGCGGCCGCCAAGGGCATCGGCATGGTGTTCCAGGAGCAGTCCCTCATCCCGAACCTCTCGGTTGCCGAGAATATCTTCATCGGCAACGAGGCGCAGTTCGTGCGTTTGGGTCGCATCGACTGGAAGGCAATGGGCCATGCCGCCAGGCGGCAACTCGACAAGGTTGGTCTGGACATCGATCCGCGGACGACGACCTCCGCCCTGACCTTCATGCAGCGCCAGATGGTGGAACTGGCAAAGGTATTGACGCTCGAGGAAGCCGTCGACGGCAACCTCTGCATCCTGCTGGACGAGCCGACTTCGGTGCTCGAGCAGGCCGAGATCGACATCCTTTTCGGCGTCATCCGCAAGCTGCGCGATCGCGCCGGCATCATCTTCATCTCGCATCGGCTGGACGAGGTCATCGAGATCTCGGACACGATCGTCGTCATGAAGGACGGCGCCGTCGTCGAGCACTTGGCCAAGGCCGACGCGACGCCGGCGCGCATCCACCACCTTATGGTCGGGCGCGAGGCGACCGGCTCCTACTACAAGCAGGACGAGCGCCGCCCGCCTTCCGATACAGTCGCGCTCTCCGTGCAGAATGTCTCTCGGGCGCTCGATTTTTCCGAGGTCAGCTTCGACGTCCATGATGGCGAGGTTCTCGCTCTGGTCGGCACGGAGGGCGCCGGCTCGGAGCCCCTGATCCGGAGTTTCTTCGGTCTTGAGCGTGTCCATCTCGGCAAGGTCGTCTATCGCGGCGAAGACCTCACGAACACGGCGTCCGGACGGGCCGTGGCCGCTGGCATCGGCTATGTGCCGCGCGAACGGAAAATCGAGGGCATCGTCGAGGAAATGTCCGTTCAGGAGAACATCTGTCTGCCCCTGGGCGGCCGCCTGACACGCTTCGGCTTGTTCGATTTTCGTGCGATCGCCAGGAAGACATCCGAACTCATCGCCAAGCTGCGCATCAAGACCCCTGACGGATCAGCGCTGTGCGCCAATCTTTCCGGCGGCAATCAGCAGAAGGTGGTGCTGTCCAAATGGTATCGCACGGACGCGCGGCTGTTCCTGCTCGATCATCCCACGCGTGGTCTCGACGTCGGCGCCAAGGAAGACGTCTACGCGCTGATCCGTGAAATGTGCGCGGCCGGCGCCGCCGTGGTCCTGATTGCCGACACGCTCGAGGAAGCGCTCGGCCTTGCCCATACGGTCATCGTTCTCAAGGACGGCAGGCAGACGGCGCGGTTCGACAATACCGGACCGACGCCTGTCACTCCCCTCGACCTCATTCCACACATGGTGTGAACATGAAGCAGTTTGGCAAGTTTGCCGGCCTTATCCCATGGATCGCGCTGGTCGTCCTCATCCTGATCGTTGGTTCTTTCGACACAGCCTTCCTCAGGCCGACGACGTTGATTGGCCTGTTCGCCGATTCTGCGACGCTGTTCCTGATGGCGATTGGCATGACCGCCGTCATCTACATCGGGAGCATCGACCTGTCGCTCCAGTCGATTGCCGCGATCAGCTCGATTGTGCTCGCACTGCTCATTCCGGACTATGGAATGCTGGCAATCCCAGCGGCTTTGCTGGTCGGGATGCTGTTCGGCTGCCTTTCGGGTGTGGTTCACGCGGTCCTGCGCCTGCCGAGCTTTATCGCGACGCTTGCCGTGGGCGGTGTGGTCACGACCGCCGCCCTCTATCTCTCAAATCAGCGCTCGATCCAGATCGACGCTCAGCCGCGTCTCGATTCCCTCTCCTGGGCGATTGGAACGACTTTCGGCGTACCGAACGAGGTCTGGGTATCCCTGGTCGTCCTGGTGGTTGCGCTCACCGTGGAGCAAGCGACGCCCTTCGGTAAGGCCATGAAGGCTGTCGGATGCGGCGAGGCGGCGGCCCGCGTCGCGGGCATAAACATCACGTCCGTCAAAATCATCGTTTTCATGATCGCAGGCCTCTTCGCCGCGCTGAGCGGCGTGGTCTTGGCCGGCCGGCTGTCCAGCGGTTCCCCGATCATCGCAAACGAATTCCTGCTGCCGGCGATCGCCGCCGTCGTGCTCGGCGGCACCTCACTGACCGGCGGCAGTGGCGGCGTTCTGCGGACATTGGTCGGAACGTTGCTGATCGCCGTCGTCCGTACCGGGATGACCTTCGTCGGCATCAACGTGCTCGCCCAGCAGATCGTCTTCGGCATCATCCTGGTTGCGGCTGTCGCGCTGAGCATCGGGCGCGCACCCAAGGGCGTCATGAAGTAGCGCCGCTCGTCCCCCCAATTTGAATCAATGGAGACTACCCTTGATACTCGATAAGTTCAGGCTTGATGGGAAGGTTGCCCTCGTCACCGGCGGCACGCGCGGCATTGGCCTCGCCATTGCCAAGGCGCTCGGGGAGGCGGGTGCCCGCGTCGTCATAAGCGCTCGCGCTCCTGTCCAGGATGCGGCCGAGGTTCTGGCGGGCGCCGGCATCGATTTCGACTTCATCGCCGCCGACATGCGGGACGAAGGGGCGGCCGACACGCTGACGCGGCAGGTTGTCGAGCGTTTTGGCAGTCTTGACATCCTCGTCAACAATGCCGGCGTTGCGATCCATGGCGACAGTGCAGATTTCGACGACGAGACCTGGCGCAAGGTCATGAGCCTCAATGTCGATGCCGTGTTTCGTGCCTGCCGCGCTGCTCTCGCGCCGATGCGCGCGCAGGGATCAGGGGTGATCCTCAACATCGGCTCGATGTCCGGCATCGCGTCGAACATTCCCCAGAACCAGGTCGCGTATAACAGCTCGAAGGCTGCGGTCCACATGATGACCAAAAGCCTGGCGAGCGAACTGGCGGCCGAGAACATCCGGGTGAACGCCCTCGCGCCGGGATACATCGATACGGACATGTCGCGCGGCGGCATCGAGAATCCGGAGTGGTTCCCGATCTGGCGCAACATGACGCCCATGGGGCGTGTCGGCCAGCCGGACGAGGTGGCCGCGGCGGCGCTGTTCCTCTGTGCTCCGGCATCGAGCTATGTGACCGGCGAAGTGCTTGTCATCGACGGCGGTTACACGACGCGTTGACGGAGCGCGAGCGCGCGACATGACGCGCGCCGGTTGAGGCTCCAGCTCGCGGCCTTCGCCGCGGGCCTCCTGGGGAGACCGCGCTTCGTGCCGGACTTCTCGCCCAAGATTGCTTCCATCGACAGGATACGCCGCACGACACTTTCGCGGCACAGGACGGAGATATCGATATGAGACTTCAAGACAAGGTTGCCCTCATCACTGGCGGCGCGCGCGGCATCGGCCTCGGCTTTGCCGAAGCTTTCGTCGCCGAAGGCGCCAGGGTCATCATCGCCGACATCAATCTGGCGCTTGCGGAGGAAGCAGCGGCCTCCATCGGTCCCGCCGCAACGGCCATGAAAATCGACGTCACGAACCTTCAGGACATCGACGCCGTCGTCAGCCGGATCGACGCCGATTTCGGCGGTATCGATATCCTCGTGAACAATGCAGCCATCTTTGACCTGGCGCCGATCCAGGCGATCACCGAAGACAGCTACGACCGCGTCTTCGACGTCAATCTGAAGGGACCGCTGTTCACCATGAAGGCGGTGGCGAATGTCATGATCGCGCGCGGCCGCGGCGGCAAGATCATCAACATGGCGAGCCAGGCCGGCCGGCGCGGCGAGGCGCTGGTGACGCTCTACTGCGCTTCCAAGGCCGCGATCATTTCGGCGACCCAGTCGGCCGCACTCGCCCTCGTGAAACACGGCATCAATGTCAACGCGATCGCCCCCGGTGTGGTCGATGGCGCGCATTGGGACGTTGTCGATGCCAAGTTCGCCGAATGGGAAGGCTTGAAGCCCGGCGAGAAGAAGGCGGCTGTCGCCAAGGAAGTTCCGATCGGCCGTTTCGCGACGCCTGACGACATCAAGGGCCTCGCCGTCTTCCTCGCTTCCAAGGACAGCGACTACATCCTGGCCCAGACTTACAACGTCGACGGCGGCAACTGGATGAACTGAACCATGCGAGCAGCATGAAGGCATCCGGTTAGCGGACGTGCCGCAGGCCGCTGGGGCGGCGGTGCATTCCGCTTGCACCGGGGGATGCATAGGCCGGCGAGGTGCAGGCGGTCGCGGAAGGTGTCGCCGGCCTCCGCGCCGGCCATTGCTTCGCCGCCGTGCCGAACCTTCCCTGCGACATCTGCCCGTCCCGCCTTGAGGTCCGGACCGATCTCTGTCGTGGCTTCATGGCCTATGGCGTCCCGCACAATGGCGGTTTTGCGGAATCCGCAACGTCAGATCCGATCGTCCGCATCACAATATGCGACTACACATCGACGGAGGCTAAGTTGGAAATCGAGATGACACTCGCCCCGGAAGCACTCGGGCCGACGGTGACCGTCGGCGAAATCCTCGTGGAGATCATGGCCACGACGGTTGGCGAGGGCTTCCTGGCGCCGCAAACGCTGATCGGGCCGTTTCCCAGTGGAGCGCCGGCCATCTTCATCGATCAGGTGGCACGCATTGGCGGCGCCTGCGGGATCGTGGCAGTCGTGGGCAACGACGATTTTGGCCGATTGAACGTCGGGCGGTTGAAGACGGACGGCGTCGACGTGTCAGCGGTCGCTGTCAGCGCGGACAAGCCGACCGGAAGCGCCTTTGTCCGCTACCGGACCGACGGCTCGCGCGACTTCGTCTACAATATCAAGCACTCCGCGGCAGGCGAGGTGACGACAACCGAAGCTGCGCAGGCATTGTTTTCCCGTGCCGGTCATGTCCACGTCATGGGGTCGGCCTTTGCGATCGCTGGCCTCTGGTCGATTCTCGTCGAGGCGGTTTCGATCGTGAAGGCGCGGGGCGGATCGGTCTCCTTCGATCCGAACATCCGCAAGGAACTCGTGCAGGGCGGCGACGGCCGCAAGCTGATCGACGACATGATCGCGGTCACCGACCTGCTGCTGCCCTCGGGTGATGAATTGCTGGTGGCTGCCGGCGAAACGACAGAAGCGGCGGCCGTGGAGCGCCTGCTCGATCTCGGCGTCGGCGAGATCGTTCTGAAGCGCGGCAGCGAAGGCTCCACCCATTTCAGCAAGGCCTTCGGCCGCGTCGACTGCGCGGCCTTCCGGGTCGAGGAAATCGATCCGACCGGGGCGGGCGACTGCTTCGGCGCAGCCTATCTCACGAGCCGGCGCGCCGGCCTGCCGCCGCAAAGCGCGCTTCTCTACGCGAATGCGGCCGGCGCCCGGACCGTGACGAAACAGGGCCCCATGGAGGGCGTCTCCAGCAAGGCCGAACTCGATCAATTCATCGCGGCCGCCGGCCGGGAGGAGCAGGCATGAGCAACATCCTGACCGGACTGGCGACCGCCCGGCGCGAAGGCCGGCCCTACGGCATCGCTTCAATCTGCTCCGCCCATCCGACGGTTCTGCGCGCGGCGCTCAGACGGGCGGCGAAGAGCGGCGGGCCCGTGCTGATCGAGGCGACCTGCAATCAGGTCAATCAGTTCGGCGGCTATACCGGTATGACGCCGGCCGATTTCGTCGCCTTCGTCGAGAGAATTGCTTCCGAGGAAGGCGTGCGTCGCGAGCAGATCCTTTTCGGCGGCGACCATCTCGGCCCCAATCCCTGGCGCAAGGAGCCGGCCGAGATCGCGCTGAAAAAGGCGGCCGATATGGTCGCGGCCTATGTGGGCTCGGGTTTCGGCAAGATCCATCTCGATGCGTCGATGGGCTGTGCCGGGGAACCCGTCGCTCTGGATGACCACACCGTGGCCGCGCGCGCCGCGACCCTTTGTGCGGTCGCCGAGCGCGCCGCGGCAAGCGCCGGCCTTCCCGCGCCGGTCTATATTCTCGGGACGGAAGTGCCGATTCCCGGCGGCGCGGACCATGCGCTGGACGCGGTCGAGCCGACTGCGCCGGAAGCGGCGCGCGAGACCATCGCCGTCCACCGCGAAGCCTTCGCCAAGGCGGGGCTCGCCGATGCCTTCGCCCGCGTCATAGCCTTCGTCGTACAGCCCGGCGTCGAATTCGGCAGCGACAACGTCATTGCCTACGACACGCCGCGCGCCGCCGCCCTGAGCGGCCTGCTCGACGAGGAGCCGGGGCTGGTGTTCGAGGCCCATTCCACGGATTACCAGACCGAAGAAGCGCTCACAGCCCTCGTCGCTGACGGCTACCCGATCCTCAAGGTCGGTCCCGGGCTTACGTTCGCCTATCGCGAGGCGCTCTACGGCCTCGATCTTATCGCGTCGGACATCGTACCCGGTTATGGCGAGCGCGCGCTTGCCAGGACCATGGAAGCGCTGATGCTGGCGAAGCCCGCCTACTGGAGCGGCTACTACCACGGCGACGAGACGGACCTGCGCATCCAACGCCATTTCAGCTACAGCGACCGCATTCGCTACTACTGGAGCCAACCGGAGGCCGAAATGGCCGTCCGGAAATTGCTGACGGCCCTGGAAGGGGTCCGCATCCCGGAAACAGTGCTTCACCAGTACCTGCCGCAAGTCGAGCCGCTGCCAGCAGGCGGCGCCGATGCCATCGTCGTGGCTGCAGTGGATCGGATATTGCAGGTGTACGATCGGGCCATCGCATTGAAATAATTGAGCATCGTGCCGTTCATCCGTTTTGCTCGCGGACAGGATGCTCGATCCAAACATCTGCCTCAGGTTTGCGTATGAGATGCATCATCCCGGCGCACGAGGCCCGCGACGAAATCCAACAGCGCGCGGGTCTTCGGAGGCACGTGCTGCCGGGACGGATAGTACGCATGGAGCGGAAATCGTTGTTCGGACCAGTCCGGGAAGAGCTGAACCAGCCGATGATTTGCGATGTGGTCCTCAATGCCCAGCTCGAAGAGCTGGGCGATGCCCAGTCCAGCGAGGCAGGTACTGTGCAGGGTGCCCGGATCGTTGACGGTCAACACGCCTTGGGGCTTCACGACAAGCGTCTGTCGACGTCGATGGAATTCCCAGGGGAACGGTCGCCCCGTCACCGGCTCTCTGAACTCAACGCATCGGTGCTGCGGCGTCCCAAGGTCACGTGGATGGGCAGGATGGCCAAACCGCTCGAGATAGCCAGGCGAGGCCATGGCCAGCACCCGCGTGTCGAACAGCTTCCTGACAATCAGTGACGATGTCGGCGGGTGCCCAAACCGGAGGGCCAGATCAAAGCCGTCCGCCACCAGATCTCCCAGGTCCTCCCGGCTGCGCAACTCCACTTCCAGCTCCGGGTGGCTGTCCAGAAAATCTCCCAGGCGCGGACCCAGCACGAGCTGGGAGAAGAGCGGATCGACATTGACCCGCAGTCGTCCGCGAACCTTCCGCGCACTCCCCGCGGCATTGGACGTGACTTCGGAAAGTGCGCCGATCAGCGGCATTACCTGCTCGTAAAAGTCTCGCCCCTCATCGGTCAGCCGCACCGATCGGGTGGTGCGCTCGAAGAGGCGGATCGACAGCCTTGCCTCCAGGCGGGCGATTGCCCGGCTCACCCCGGACTGCGACAGGTCCAGCGCTTCCGCGGCACCACCGAAGCTCTTCATCTCCGAGACCGCCGCCATGACATCGATGCCTTCGAGCAGTTGCGAGAACGGTTGACGCATTTATGCCTCCGAAGCATCAATGAAATGAGTTTCATGACATAGCAACTCTGCGGGTGTCGTGCCAGAACTCCGCGGCGCCTCAGCAATCAGCGCTTTCAACAATTCATGTGCATCGAACTCCAGACGTCTCCGGACGTCTGGGATCGATTGCCTATGCCTTCAAAGTCCATTCGCAGGCATCCAGCACAGGGTAAAACAATGGTCACAGCAAGCACCCCGAGAACATCTTCGCATCCCAGTGACGGTTCCGATCTACACGGTCGGACACGCTCCAGATTTCGGACGGTCTCGGCGGTTCTGGCGCTTAGTCTGGGCTGCTTCACGTTTGTCAGCACGGAGCTGATGCCGGTTGGCGTGCTGCCATCCATGGCGGAAGGGCTCGGCGTGTCGCTGGGCGCGGCGGGATATCTGATTACGGTCTTCGCGTTCGTTGTTGCGATCACCGCAGCGCCGCTTACGGGAATGTTGGGCGGCATCAACCGCAAAGCCCTTATGGCCGGACTATTGGCCGTCTGTTGCCTGGGCAATCTGATTACCTTTCTAGCCTCGGACTACGTCATCGTTCTCCTGGCGCGCATATTGGTGGCCGGAGCGATCGGGGTCTTCTGGTCCACGGCGGTTGTCACAGCCGTCCACCTCGTGTCGGACCGCAACGCCGTGCGCGCGACCTCGGTCGTCTTTGGCGGCGTGTCTCTTGCCACGGTGCTGGGAATTCCCGCGGGCACATTGCTCGGCGAGATGCATGGATGGCACTCGGTATTCGCGGCTCTTTCGCTGCTGAGCCTGGTGGCGTTCACCGTCATCGCCTGGTCCGTGCCGGCGATACGTATCTCCAAATCCTCCGCCCGCAATGCGATGTCGACAATTCTGAAGGACGGCCCCTTGCTGGCGCTTTTTGGGACGACGGTTCTGGTCGTGACGGGCAACTTTCTCGCCTACACCTACATCACGCCCTATCTTGAGCAGATCGCAGGGCAAGCTCCCGGCCAGGTCGGCCTGCTGCTGCTGGTCTATGGCGGCGCCGGCGTGATCGCGAATTTCGCCATCGGTCCCTTCGCGAATAAGGCGCTTCGGTTGAGCTTGGGGATTGTAACGGCGTTGCTCGCCGTGAGCCTCGCGACGATGAACATCGCCGCCAACCAGTACGCCACTCTGGTGCTCATCCTCGCAATCTGGGGCGCCGCCTACGGGGCGCTCCCAGTGTTGTTGCAGACGTCAGTCTTCAAGGGTGCCTCTGCCATCAATGGCAGTGCCGACGCTGCCACCGCGATCAATGTCGCCCTGTTCAACGGCGCCGTTGGCCTTGGCTCTCTGTCTGGAGGCATCCTGATCAACAGGATGGGGCCATTGCCCATTCCGTATGTCTCCGCAGCCTTCGTCCTGGTGGGGCTGGTCGTGGTGGTTGCGAGCGGCAGGCACAAGGCGGGGTAAGCGGCGGCCCTGCCTCTTCCGGGCGCGCCCAAAAGTGATTTGCGCGCTGGGCGCATGCCCGATCGGTCCTGTGAAAGCTTTGGGGGCGCCCTGCTTGCCTAGCTGGAACACGGCGCCCCGAAACTTATCGCTGTTTCTTCGGAGCCCAGTCTCCGGCCATTGTCACGATTGTCGTAAGGGACAGCGCGGCGACGGCGGCGCCGGCATACATCGCCAGCGACAGTCCTGCCCGGTCGACGAGGATGCCGCCAAGGAGGGAGCCGAGGGCAATCGAAGTTTGGAAGTTGGTGACGTACAAGGCGGTGCCGCCCTCGTGCGCATTCGGCGCCGCCTTTATCAGCCACATCTGCAGGGCGATCGGAATGACGCCATAGGCGAAGCCCCAGGCTCCAATCACGAGCACGAGGAGCAAAGCGTTGCCGCTCAGACCCGGCAGGAGGGCGATGGAGAGGCAAGCCAGCAAGATGCCGGATACCAGCGTGGCCTTGACGTTCACGTCCGAAGCGGCGCCTCCGACGAAATTACCCAGCATGCCGACAAGCGTGTAGACCAGCAGGGTAATCGAGATGGCTGTCCCGCTGAAGCCGGCGTTCTCGCTGAGAAAGGCGGTCACGTAGGTATACGTGCCGAAATGAGCCACGACGATCAGGAACATGGCGACGATCCCGACCACGCCGTTTCGCGTGCGAAGGATCTGCACGAAGTCCGCCACAGTCACGCGCTGGGCGACGCGAAGCGGCGGCAGGGCGACAAGCAGCAGCACGATCGCCGCGAGGGACAGGACCATCGCCAGTCCGAACGCATAGCGCCAGCCATAAGCCTCGCCGATGAACGAGCCGGCAGGACCTCCCACGAGTAGGCCGACCGAGATGGAGGTAAATATGACGGACGTGGCGCGCCCCACCGACCGGGTCGGCACGAGGCGCGCTGCAATGCCCACACCGATCGCCCAGAACCCCCCAAGCCCGATTCCAAACAGAACCCGGCCAGCCAGAAGCATTTCGAAGCTCGTCGCCGACATCGCCAGCACGTTCGCTGCGATGAGCAAGGCGGTCAAAAGCCAGAGGACGTGTCGCCGGTCGATCTTTCCGATGCCAAGCGTGACAAGGGGGCCAGCCAACGCGGCCAGAATGCCAGGTATCGTAATCATCAGACCGGCCGTGCCGTCCGACACGCCAAGATCGGTGCCGATGTATCGCAGGATGCCGACGGGTAGAAACTCGGTCGTGCAGAAAACAGCGCCACAAAGTGCGACGGCGCATACAGCCAGCCAACCGCGCAGGCTGGGTGTCACCTCAGAAACTATATTGTCGCTCAACTTGGCCTCACAAACTTGGAAGAGGAGAGGGTTCGAAGAGCGCTCACTTAATGTTCATAGATGACCCAGGCTACCTCCCCTGAAATGACAAGACAGTTCAATTATTTTGAACTACAACGCAGATCCGGGCGTCGTGGCCATGGCCGTATCGTTTAGGAGTGGGCCGGATGGACCGTTTGCGGGCCATGGAAATATTCGTGCGGGTCGTCGAGGCCGGCAGCATGACGAAAGCCGCCGAAACGCTGTCGCTGCAAAAATCCGCCGTCAGCATGGCCATCAAGCAGCTCGAACGGCATCTGGCCGCCCAATTGATCGTGCGGTCCACGCGGTATTTCAGTCTCACGGACGATGGCCGCGCGTATTATGAGCGAAGTCTGGCGGTTTTGGCCGAGATCGAGGCGATCGAAAGCTCGCTTGGCAGCAACTATGAGCACCCTGCCGGCCGCATTCGCGTCGACATGCCGGGCTCGATCGCGTCGTCTCTAGTTCTTCCCAATCTGTCGGAATTCGCGCGTCGGTATCCCGCCATTCAGATTGCTTTGGGAGTAGGCGACCGGCGCGTCGATCTGGTGCGGGAAGCGGTCGACTGCGTGCTCAGGACCGGCGAGCTGGACGATGCGTCGCTGGTGAGCCGGCGGATCGGCTCCTTCAACTGGATAGTCTGCGCCTCAGGCGAATATCTTAAGCAATTCGGCGCACCCGGTTCCCCGGGGGACCTGACCCGGCATCGCATTGTCGGGTATTTCCAGAACGGCTCGGAATTTCGCGAGACCTGGAAGTTCAACGAGCAGGGGCGGGAACTCCCGGTGCCCCTGGGCTGCCAACTGGCCGTCAATGACACGGCGGCCTATGTCGAATGCGCCCTCAACGGGCATGGATTGATCCGCATCGCTGATTATCTGGCAACACCGATGATCGAGAAGGGCGCTCTCCGCGAAGTGCTCGCGGATTTCCGCGGCGATCCGGTCCCGGTCTTTGCCCTGTATCCGCCGTCACGGCACCTTTCTCCATGCGTGCGCATCTTTCTGGATTGGGCCGCGCAACTTTTTGCCGCCCGCCGACATCCGGTGTCCTAGCCGGCCATCCGAACTTCAATCGTGACCGCCGGCGCAGGTTCGGCGCCGGCCAGCCGGGTTTCGAAATGCCGTCTTTGCGGATTTGCCGCGCCGCTTACTTCACGGTGATGGCCATGCCGCTGAGATCGGCGTTGACCTGCAGGCCCACCTGCTTGCCCGTGAGTTCGAGTTGGGCGCCCTTGTCGTTCTTCAGGATGATCATCTGGGCGCCCCTGCCGACCGCGCCGCCACCGCCCACCGCGGCGTAGACCCCGGTCACATCGCGGGCGCGGCGGATGTGGCGTACGGTACCTTGGAAATAGGTCTTGGAAACGCCGAACGCGAGGCCGCCCGAGACGCCGGCGATCGAGATGGGATAGCGACGACCCTGGAAGGTCAGCGTTCCCTCGCCTCCGGAGCCGCCCACGAAAAAGGCGGCCTTGTACACGGCGAAGCGGATCGTACCGCTGTCGGCATGCGCAGCGCCTGCAAGGCTGACCGCGCCAGCGGCGATGACGGCAATCGCGACTGAACGAATTCTGGTCGAAAGCATCATGATGGGGAGTTCCTCAAGGAAGCCGCTTACCCCGCGGCCGGGCTCGTCAGCGTCGTACCCAGGTTACAACTGAGCTAACTCATCCTGGTTCCGAGCATGCTGCCAAAATCCGGTTGTGAGAAGGCGGCTTGAGACGAGGCGGCGTGGCGAAACGAAGTCCCGGTGGCAGCGAAGCCGCGGCCGCTCCGGCACAAGCAGGCGCTCAAGGAGACGTCTCGACCCTTGCCCACAGCGTGTTGAATTCTGCGGCGCAAGCCTCGCTCGCCAGCTTCAGCAGCGTCTCGCCATGTTCAGGCCGTGCCAATCCCGAATGGGAGCCGACGCGGCCGTCGGGGAACTGGCGGCGGTGCTCGTCGGGAGGGCCGTGGCGGTCGCCCGCGTGGCTCGCGATGAACTCTGGCGTGAGAGGCTCGGGAGCGGGGATCGGGGCGTGGTCGACGATGCGGTGGGTGTGCTGCGTGATTGCCACCTCGGACGGCGTGGCGTGCATGCCTTCCCAGGAGCCGTAGAGCTCGTCGCGCAGGACGCGCACGGCTGGGAACTCCCACCAGGAGCGAATGTGAATGTCGAGCGCGTTTTGCGCGGACGCGACACGGCGGAGGGGCTCCAGATTGGCGCCGTGGCCGTTGAGCACATAGACCTGCCGGAAGCCGTGGTGGGCGAGCGCGGCGAGGATCTCCGTGACGAGCGCCGAGAATACCGTCTCGCTGACGGAAATGGTGCCGGCAAAACCCATGTTGAAGGGCGCTGGCGTGTAGGCGAGGGCCGGCAGAACCAGAGCCCCGCCGAGTTCGCCAGCCCTTCGGGCGACGGCCTCGGCGCACAGCGTGTCGGTGCCGATAATCCCGAGGGGACCGTGCTGTTCGGTGGAACCCACCGGCAAAATCACCGCCTGGGATTTGAGGAGATACTCGTCGATCTCCTTCCAGGTGCTGAGGTCCAGTCTCATGCGCGGGCTCCAAGGGCCGCTTCGGCCCATTTTGTCGTGATGTCGCGATAGGGTGTGAGGACGGCGTCGACGGCCGGCACCCGATCCAGCGCGCCCTGATATTGCCGGATCGCTTCCGGCCAATCGAGCTGGATGCCCGTGCAGGTCGCAAGGATGTCGAGCGTGGCAAAGCTGACCGGATAGCCGCAGTCGGCGAGCGCGAGCGCAGCGCCGCCGAGCAGTGGCGATGGCTTGGCAATGCGCTCGAGAATGGCGAGCTGTGTGTTGATACGTTCGATCAGCGCATTTGGCGGACGCTTTCCCTCGCGGATTGAGGGAAAGAGCGCGCGTATGGCTGGCTCCAGTGCCGTGTCGTGAAAGCGCGACAGCGAGCGGATCCGCGCTCGATCCAGGGGGGCACCGGGAAGCAGGGGAGCGGCCGGATAGGTCTCCTCAAGATATTCGACGATCGCCTCGGAGTCGACGATCAGCGCGCCGTCGACCTCCAGCGCCGGCACCGTGCCCTGAGGCACCCGCTTGCGGTAGGCGTCGCTGCGATAGCCGCCCTCGGGTTCGACCTCATTCCAATCCAATCCCTTGTGCCGCAGGGCAATGCGGACCTTGGCCGAATAGAGGCTGCCCGGCGTCGCGTGGAGGCGCAGTTTTGAACTCATGGTCTAGCGCCTGCTCGTTCGCAGCCGCAGCTTGACCTCAAGGCGACGCACCAGCCACGAAATGATCAGGATGAGCACGAGGTATTCGGCCACCAGGAAGGTGTAGATCTCCAGCGGGCGATACTCGACGAGGGTCAGCTCGTTGGCGCGGCGGGTCAGTTCCTGCAGCCCGATGACGGACACCAGCGACGACATCTTGAGCACGTAGACAAACTGGTTGCCGAGTGCCGGCAGGATGGCGCGAACAACCTGCGGCAGCACCACGAGGCGCAGGGTGCGCACCGGCCCCAGGCCAAGGCTGCGAGCCGCTTCGGGTTGCCCTCTGTCGAGCGATTGCAGCCCGCTTCGGAAGATCTCCGACGTGAAGGCCGAGTCTGATACGGCAAGGCAAATGAGCCCGGTGGTGAATACGTCAAACCGCACGCCGGTCAGGATTGGCAGGCCGTAGAACACCCACAGAATGAACACCAGAATGGGGATTGCGCGGAAAATCTCGACATAGCTGCGAGCCGCCAGGCACACCGGGCGCCAGCGGGCAAAGCTCATCAGGGCAACGACGATCCCGATGGCCATCGAGATCAGCGATGCGGCAACCGACAGGCCCACCGTCGTGCCGAAGCCGGCCAGCAGGAACCGGAGGTTCTGCTGGCCGCGAGCGTCAAAGGGAGAGAGGATGTACCAGCTCCAATTGTAGTTGGTGTTGGTGCAGCCGCTCACCAGGATGGCGAGAAAGACGACGACGGACAGGGCAAGCGCGCGGCTTGCCCCGGTCTTGGCATGCGTCATGTTCAGGCCCGGCCGAGCCACTTGGCGTCGAGCGCGGCGTAGAAGCCTTCGATGCGGCGTAGCGATACCCAGGTATTGATGAAGTTCAGCCAGACGGGATCGTTCTGATCCAACACATAGGCGAAGGGGCGCTTGTTGCGCAGCTCGGCGCTCGAAACGAGGATCTTCAGCTCCGGATACTTGGCGACCAGCGTGGCTGCCTCGACATTGGAGGTGATGGTGACATCGGCGCGCCCGGAAAGAACTTCCTGGAAGCCGGTGGCGGGCAACTGCACGGCCTGGATCGTGGCGTCGGGGAAGTGTTGGCGCGCCTGATCTTCGAACACCGTGCCCTGGCTCACGGCGACCCGCACGCCAGACGCATTGATGGAATCCCAACTGTGGAAGCGCTCGGCCGCGCTCGCCAGACCCAGGGGCACGGTGCCGGCCTCGGTATAGGGGATGGAGAATGCGGCGACGCGGGCGCGGGCGACACTGACCGAAGCGCCCGAGAAAATGTCGAAGCGGTCAGCGGTGATGCCGGTGGTGATGGTGGCCCATTCGGCGGTCACCCATTCGATCTCGACTTTGAGATCGGCGGCAAGGGCGGTCACGGCCTCGATGTCATAGCCCTGATAGCTGTTGGTCGCGGTATCGCGGAACGACATGGGGTTGAAATCGCCCGTCGTGCCGACGCGCAACACGCCGCGCTCGAGGATTTTGGCGAGCCGGGAATTGTTGGCGGGAATGCCGGCGGCAGCCGGCGCCTGTGCCGATGCCTGCGTGGCAAGGCCGAGGCCGGCGCCGAGGGCGACTGCGCCGAAAACTTCGCGTCTGTTCATGGGATGTCTCGTTTCTTGTGTTTCGAAATGGAAGGAAGCGTTACGCGGCCGCGACTGCCTTGGCCTCGGCAAGGGCGCCGAGCGCCTTGGCCTTGCGCACCAATTCATCGCCCTTGGTGAGGCCCTCCGGCGGTGCGGTCGGCGAGGGACGGGGATTTCATGGGGGCGGTCTCAGCGGGCTAGATAGCGGTTGGAGCGCTTCTCCAACGCCGAAAAGATCGCGGCGAGGCCGAAGCAGATGACGAAATAGATGGCCGCGACGACGAGCCAGACCTCGAACATGCCGCGCGTGGTGACGCCGACCTGATTGGCCTGGAAGGTGAGATCCGGCACCGACACGAGCGATGCCAGGGACGAGAACTTGACGAGAAGGATCACCTCGTTGGCGAGCGGCGGCCAGACGCGCGCCAAGGCCTGCGGCAGGATCACCTTGCGCAACGTGACGCCGCGTTTCAGCCCCAGCGCCTTTGCCGCCTCCCACTGGCCTTCATCGATGGACTCGATGCCGCCGCGAATGATTTCGGCCACGTAGGACGCCGCGAACAGGCCGAGGGCGAGCGACGCGGCGAGGAACGAAGTGAGCTGGCGTGGCTCGCCGAACAGGAAGTTCAGGATGGCCAACGTCTCGGGGCCGGCGCGGCGGACCGCCTGGGCAATTCCCGTCAGCGGGATCAGCTGGCTGGCGAAGAAGAAAAAGAAGATGAAGAGGAAGACCAGCGGCGGGATGTTGCGGATGGTCTCGACATAGGTTGTGCCGAACATGCGCAGGGTCAGGCTTGGCGACACGCGCAACAGACCGACCAGTATGCCGATCGCAAGACCGATTACGCTGCCCCAGATGGACAGACGCAGCGTCGTCAGGATGCCGAGTAGAAGTAGGTTCGGGATCCAGCGGGCGGTCGCCTCATCATATCGCAGCACAAATCGCGGCAGTGCCGACCATTTCCACTGGTAGTTCAGGACTTCGCCGACCTGCAGAAATACATAGCCGATCCCCCCCGCGAGAACGGCGAGAATCACAGCGTCGAGCCAGCCGAAGCGTGGTTTGCGCGAGCCTGGAAGCAAGGGGGTCTATCCGGTTTGGTATCCCGGCCTGAGCCGGGATACCGGCAAGAGTTCAGTTTGAGGCGGCCTGATCGGCCCAGGCCCGACCCTTGAACCAGTAGTCGAACCGCTCCTGCAGCCAGCCATCGTCAGTGCGCTTCTGGATCCATTCGTTGAGTGCAGCGAGCGACGTCGGATCGTCCTTGCGGATCGCGATCCCCTCGTCGGTCTGCTCGGTGGCGGGTTCGACGACGCGCACGATGTCCGGATACTGTTCGGCAAGCAGGGCCTGAGTCGGTGTCGCCACGGTCAGGGCGGTCACGTTGCCATTGAAGAATTCCTGCTGCTGGGTGTTCTCGTCGTCGAAGAGAACGGTCTTTGCCAGAGGGAAGCGATCGATCGCGGCCGCGGCGGACCCGCGACGCTTGGCAAAGGTGACGCCGGGCTTGTTGAGCTGTTCCAGCGTCGTCACGTCCGGAGCGACCTTCTTGTTGACCACCGCATAGACCTGCGAGTGCTCATAGGGGATCGTGAAGTCCACCGTCTTGGCGCGCTCTTCGGTGATGGTCAGGCCGCCGATGATGGCGTCAAACTGGCCGGAAACGAGCGAGGGGATGATGGCGTCCCATGCGGTGGGCACCAGTTCCAGCTTTACGCCGAGGTCTTCGGCCAGCTTGTTGGCGACGTCCACCTCAAAGCCGATCAGCGCGCCATCCTTGTTCGGGAAAGCCCAGGGCACGAAAGTGCCGAGACCGACGCGGATGACGCCGGCGGACTTGATGTCGTCGATCACGGGGCCGGCGTGAGCCAGCGAGGCACTGGTCAGGGCAAGCGCGAGAACGCTGCTGAAGAGGAACTTTTTCATTTCAGCTCTTTCATCCGTTTCTGTGGGTGACTGGAATGCAGCCGATCGTCAGGCACGCGTTTTCAGGCGCCGCTCGAGATGTCGGGCGGCGAGGGAAAGCAGCAGGGTAAGAACGAGGTAGATCGCAGCGACCGTCAGCCAGATCTCGAAGCTCATATAAGTCAGCGAGATGGCATCGCGCCCGGCGGTGGTGAGTTCGAACAGCGCGATGACGCTGACGATCGAGCTATCCTTGATCAGCGAAATCACGGCGCCGGTAAGCGGCGGCAACATCAGGCGCAGCGCCTGCGGCAGCGCGATGTGGCGATAGATGGTGAAGCGCGACAGGCCCAGGCTGGTGCCCGCCTCCCACTGGCTTTGCGGTACCGAGAGGATGCCCGAGCGGACGATTTCCGCGATGAAGGCCGCTTCGAACAGGGCCAGCGCGAATACGCCTGTCCAGAAACGGCCGATGCCGATCGTCGGCGCCAGCACGAAGTAGAACATGCTGACCTGAACGATCAGTGGTGTCGTGCGGACCAGTTCGACGAAGCCGCCCGAAATGGCACGGCCCGACCACGAGGGCGACAGGCGCAGCAGCGCGAGCCCCAGACCGAGCAGCAAGGCGAGGATCAGGGCGAGCGCGGAGATGCGCAGCGTTTCCACCAGGCCGAGGGTCAACGTGCCCCAGTGGAAGCCGGTCTCGTCCGCCACGAACAGAAATTGCGGCACGCGCTCCCATTGCCATTGGTAGGGCATGGCCGCCGCGCCGGCCCAGATCGAATAGAGCAGCGCCCCGGTCACGACAGCGTAGGTGCCGACCGATCGGACAGTGTCGCTGCGAGCGAAAGCACGCCATCGCGTGAGCCACGGGATCGCTGTGCCGGTCGGCGCTTCCAGTTGCAGTGAAGCAAAGGTCATTTATCGATCCGTGGAAATCTTGATTATGTCTATAAACTCTATATAGAAATGGCAACCCATTGAAATTAAATGGTTTTATCTTCGCAAGCATATTCTGGTGACGTAGCGTTTCGCGCCAAATGGCTGCTGCCAAATCGGGTGAAATCGAAACGGCATTATCGAAAATCGCGTGAATCCGATCGGCGACATGCGGAGAACAACTGGTTCGGGAGGTTTTGAGAGTGAGTGCAGACCTTGCTGCGGGCATCGCCAACGTGCTCGACGGCTGCATCGGTATTGCTGCCGGGCAGTCGCTTCTGGTGGTGGCGGAGCCTGAGGATCAGACGTTCTATCGCGGAGAACTCGGTCGGCAGGTCGTGGACGCCGCGCAGGCGCGCGGGCTCGATGCGACTTTGATCGTCGAGAGCGTGCCGGCGGGTCCCGAGCACTTCCCGCGGCATGTGCTCGACAAGATCGCAGCGGCGGATCACACACTCTTCTTCAGTCGCCTCGGCTCCCAGGCGCGGTTCCTAAAATTGCCGGGCCCCGGCACGAAGACCGTCTCCTATGTGCTGGATGCCGAGAGCCTGGCCGCTCCGTTCGGCAGGCTTCCCTACGCCTTCGTCGCCGAGCTGCACGATCTGGTGGTCGAGCGAATTGCAGCGGCCCGCAGCTATCACCTGACCTGCCCCAATGGCAGCGATCTCCGCATGGCATTGGAGCCCAGCGACGCCGGCAAGCCGGCGGAATTGACGCCGTTCGCGGTGCGAAACTTTCCGGTGATGATCTTTCCGCCGATTTCGAGCGCGCGAGCCAGTGGTCGTCTCGCCCTGACCCTGGCGCTGCTGTCGACGTCGATCCACCAATATGACGATCCCATCGTGCCGCTGGAGAGCCCACTTCTGCTTGAGATCGAGCAGGGGAAGATCACCCGTTTTGGGGGGGAGCCCGTTCAGGCGGCGCGCGCCGAGGCGCATTTTGATCGCGTCGCCGCGCTGTTCGGGGCGGACGCACGGGCGCTCAATTCCTGGCACACCGGGATCAACCCGACGACCTTCTTCGCGGGGCGCGCGATCGATGATCTCGGCCGCTGGGGTTCGGTCGCCTTCGGCAGCCCCAGCTATACCCATTTCCATATCGTGGGGTCCGATCCGGGCGAGATCTGCGGATCGCTCTTCAACGCGACGATCCGCTTCGACGATGAAATCCTCTGGGACCACGGGCGCTTCGTGTTTCTCGACCGGCCGGAAGTGGCGCAACTCCTGGACAAGCACGGCCCTTCACGCAACGCGCTGGCCGCCCAGCAATCGATCGGCGTGGAGGCATAGGGCATGGCTATCGACACACTCTGGTACACGCGCTGCCCCGCGCCGACGGCGGCCACGATCGCGATCCGCGAGGGCTGGCTCGATGCCGAGTTTGCAGCTGACGGCATCGCCGTGCGTTCATTGGCGTCCTCGACGGACCGCCAGGTGCACCTCTCTCACTACCGCCATTCGCAGCCCAATTCGTTCCGCTTCGGCGGCTATGTCCCGCCGCTGATTTCGCAGTCGCGCGGCGCCGATATCAAGGTTGTCGGCATTGCCTGGCACGATCGGGTGCACGGCATCTATGCCTTGCCAGGTGCCGGCATCGAGACCGCTGCCGATCTCAAGGGCAAGCGGCTCGGCGTGCCGGTGCGTTTGAACGACGATGTGGACTGGTGGCGTGCCTCGGTTCTGGGTGGCTACAAGGCACTGTTCGCCAGCGGCGTCATCGATCGCGAGGACGTCGAGCTGGTCGAGATTCCCGTCAGTCGCGAATATGTGGCGGATGCCACCAGCGGCTCGACGGCGGGGCAGTCGCTCTGGGGGGCGAATAGCCAATTTGCCGTGCAGCGCGAGGAGGTGGCGGCGCTCTATAGAGGCAAGGTCGATGCCATCTACAGCGATGGCGCTTTGACGGCGATCCTGTCAGGCACCACCGGCGCGCATCCTGTTGTGGTTCTGCGCGGCAACGAGGATGACAGCGACGGTTTTGGCACGCCCTGCATCCTGACCGTGTCGGCGCCCTTGCTGGCTGAACGCCCCGATCTCGTGGCGCGCTGGGTCGGCCGGCTGCTGGATGCGCAGCAATGGGCCATTCACCACGCCGATGACACGCGCCGCCTGTTCGCGCGTGAAACGGGGCTGCCGGAAGACCTGCTCGACAAGGCCTACTCGCCGCGCCTGCATGCACAGGCCGATGTATCCCTGAGCGCACCGCGCGTGGCGCTGCTCAAGGCCAAGTACGAGCATCTGCGCGATGCCAAGTTCATCGACGCGTTCGAATTCGACGCGTTCATCGACGCTGGCCCGCTCGAAGCGGCGCGGGCTGCGCGTGGCGAGGGGGCGGCATGAGCGCCAACGTCGCCGTTCAACCGCATCGCGACGACGTTCTGGATGCAACAGATGCCGATCTGGCCGTCGCCGAGGCGGCGTTCGCAGACACCGTGTCGTTCCTCGCGACGGCGGCGCGGCCGTGGTTCGAAGCGGAGGGACTGCCGGTTCGCGAGGAGCCGACGATCGTTCACGCCGCCGGCGCTCTCGCGGTGGAGCTCGCCGCCGCGCTGGCGGCGCGCCGCTCCGAGACGATTGGGCAAGCCGAAGCGCGCCTGCTCGCAGGCGACGTCGCCAGGCGTGCCGTGCGCTTCCTGTTCGAAGCGGGCGGCACCAGCACGACCGACGATCCCAGCGACTTTGGCCGTCATCATCGCGCTGTGCTGGAGACGGCGTCTCGTGAACCCGTTCGAGCGGCGCGGCTGGCAGCCGGACGTACCGCGCTGGAGCAGAGGCGCTCGTCCAGCGAGGCTCTCCCCATTCCCGTCGGCGTGCCGGTCGATCGTGCCGATGCGTATCGACGCGCCGACGCGATAAGCCAGCATCTCGCAAGGGATGCGGCCCAGCGAGACCGCGAGCGAGCTACTCCCAAGGCAGAGCTGGAGGCGATCGCTCGCAGCGGCCTGCTGGCCATCACGGTGCCGACGGCCTTTGGCGGCGCTGGCCTCGGTTTCGCCGATGCGCTGGAAGTGTCGCGCCGCCTTTCCATTGGCGACAGCTCGGTCGGCCAGATCATGACCATCCACTACGGGATACTGGAATCCCTGATCCGCACGGCGACCGAAGCGCAATTGGCGCGATGGTTGCCGCAGGTGGTGCGAGGCGCGCGCTTCGGCAATGCCGCCGCCGAGCGTGGCGTCGCCCATGCCAAAATCACCGCGACCCGGCTGGCGGCCCAGCCCGATGGCAGCTACCGGCTCAACGGTCGCAAATTCTATTCGACCGGTGCAACCGGCGCGGACTTCGTCTCGGTGCTGGCCGTCGGCGACGACGGGCAACCCTCCATCGCCGTGGTCGCCGCCGGCAGCGACGGGCTGACGCTACTCGACGATTGGCATGGGCTTGGACAGCGCGGTACGGGCAGCGGCACGGCGATCCTCGACAATGTCGTGGTCGCGGCCGACGAAATCCTGCCCCGCTGGCTCAATTCGGAGGTCCCGACGACCGGCAATGCCGGCGCCAATCTTGCGCATGTCGGCATCGATCTCGGCATCGCGCGTGCCGCGCTGAGCGGAATCGTTGATCTCATCGCAGCGAGCGCCGACCCTGTTCCCGACGAAATTCTGGGAAATCTCGGCGCGTTCTCCGCGCACCTCGCGGCCAGCGAGGCCCTGTTTGCCGAGGCGTTGGACTCGCTGCGCGCCCTGGCCTCGCAGACACTGACCGAAGCGGTCGTGCAGCGCTTCTCGCTCGAGGTGAGCGTCGTCAAGGTGCACGCCGGCGAGCTTGCCATCGATATCGCGGCGGGCCTGCTCGATATTGCGGCCGAGTTCGCGCGGCCCGACCTGATCGGCCTCGATCGCCACTGGCGCAATGCGCGGACCCATACGCTGCACGACCCGAGCCGCTGGCGCTATCTGCGCATTGGCGACCACGCTCTCAACGGGCGTCTGCCGCCCCGCAACCGCACCAATTGAGACCCTCCATGGCCGCTCCCAGGCGACAGATCAAGCTCTTCGCGCATCTGCTCAATACCGGCAACCAGATGGGCGGTTGGCGCCATCCCGAGGCGCACGCCGGCGGACTGCACGACATCCACTATTTCCTCGCCATGGCGCAGAGCGCCGAGGCGGCCAAGTTCGACGCGGTGTTCTTCGCCGATGGTCCGGGGTTCCGGCGCGTCGAGGGCAAGGACGCCTTTTCGCGCATGGATGTGGGCAAGCTCGAGCCGATCACCATGCTGGCGGCGCTTGCCATGGGCACCCGCCATATCGGCCTGATCGCCACCGCCTCGACCTCGTTCAACGAGCCCTACAACATCGCCCGCAAGTTTGCCTCGCTCGATCACATCAGCAAGGGACGGGCAGGGTGGAACGCCGTCACCTCGACCGGCGAGAACGAAGCGCACAATTTCAACCAGCGCACGCTGAACGATCACGATACGCGCTATCAGCGCGCCGAAGAGTTCATCGATGTGGTGCGCGGGCTTTGGGACAGCTGGGAGGACGATGCCTTCCTGCTCGACAAGGAATCGGGGCGCTATTTCGATCCCGACAAGCTGCATGCGCTTGGCCATGATGGTCCCAACTTCTTCGTGCATGGCCCGCTCAATGTCGGTCGCGCGCCGCAGGGGCACCCCCTGCTGGTGCAGGCCGGCGGCTCCCCTGCGGGGCGCTCGCTCGGCGCCCGGACGGCTGACGCGATCTTCACGGTCAATCCGCCGCTCGATGTGGCCAAGGCGTTCTACGCCGACATGAAACAGCGCGTCGTGGCCCATGGTCGAAGGGCCGATGACCTCAAGATCATGCCCAGCATTCAGGTGGTCATCGGGGCGACGGCCAGGGAGGCCGCGGAAAAGGCGGCCTATCTCGACAATCTGATCCATCCCGATCTGGCGCTGTCCTGGCTGCAGATGTCGCTGGGCGGCGTGGATCTCTCCGGTTATCCGCTGGATGGTCCGCTGCCCGAGATACCGCCGACCAAAGGCGGGCACTCGCTGCGGCAGGGCGTGATCGACCGGGCCAGGCGCTTCGATCTTACCATTCGCCAGATCGCGACCCATGTCGCCGCCACGCGCCTCGGCGAGCGCTTTGTCGGCACGGCCACCGAGATCGCCGACATCCTTCAGCATCAGTTCGAAGAAAGTGCTGCCGACGGTTTCGTCGTCTCGCCGCCCTATCTGCCGGGCGGTCTCGACGAGTTCATCGCGGGCGTCGTGCCGATCCTGCGCGAACGCGGCCTGTTCCGCACCGAATATGAAGGGGCGACGTTGCGCGAAAATCTCGGCCTCAGCCGCCCCGAAAACCTCTTCGTCGCGCAGCCCGAGCGGCACGTCGAACCCGAAATCTGGCAGAAATCCGCTCCCGCCGGCGAGTCGACAGTGTGAGCCTCGTCAGGAGCGCTGAGAAGGTTCGATTCCCTTCCGGGACACCAAAGCTTTGATGGATCGATGGGTTGGCTCTGTCCCCCTCGGTCTCTGGACGTCTGCGGGCGGGCCTCAGGGGCAATGGCGGTCGATACGGAGATCAGCCTTGCCAAACGTGGCGCACGGGAGCTGGCGTGGATCGATCTTTCGATCCCGATATTCCGTAATGTTACCTTAGTAGTAATTCTTTACATGCGCGGATTTTCGTCGGTGAGTTCTGGTCCTCGTCGGCGATATCCCCGTTTTCTCCAGCAATTTTGCTGAATTTCGGGATTGTCGCTTGCCGCAAAGCGAGATCGCTGCGTACCTTCCCTCTGACGGCTCGACGGGCGATCCGTAATCTATGTCGAAAATCAGGTCGAATGCTTTGACGGCGGACGACGGGGATCGTCATGGCCATACTGACTTACAACATCACCTTCTTCCTGCTTATGAAGTTTTGGGTGTTCAGCAGTGTCCATAAGGCGGAATCCGTATAGCATCGACGTTATTGTTCCCTGCTATCAAGAGCAGGACGCGCTGCCGATTACGGCCCCGAAGATCGCGGCCTATTTTCGTGATCTCGTTGCCTCGCCTTCCAACGACGCCATGTCGTTCCGGCTGTTGCTGGTGGATGATGGCAGCAAGGACAGCACCTGGGGCATCATTGAAGGTCTGTCCGAGGCCAATCCCGAAATCGAAGGCGTGAAGCTCTCGCGGAATTACGGCCATCAGGCAGCCATGCTGTCCGGCCTGTCGCTAGCCACGGCCGACGTGGTGGTCACGATGGATGCCGATCTTCAGGATGACATCCACGCTGTCTCCGCCATGCTGGACGCTTACGAGTCAGGGGCCGATATGGCGCTCGGGGTTCGTCAGGACCGCAGTTCCGACAGCCGCGGCAAGCGCGGATTTGCCAATGCCTATTACCGGCTGCTCCGGCTGATGGGCGTGAACATCATCGAGAACCATGCCGATTTCCGCTTGATGTCCAGGAAAGCGCTGGCCGCCCTGCTCGATCATGGCGAGGTGAACCTGTTCCTCCGGGGGCTGATCCCGACGATCGGGTTCAGCGTGATGCTGGTCCCCTATGCCCGGCAGGCGCGGGTAGCCGGCGAGACGAAATACACCATCGGCAAAATGCTGCGCCTGGCGATCGACGGGATCACGTCCTTCTCCGTTGCGCCGCTTCGATACGTGGCCTTCGTCGGTGGGGGCGTGTTTCTCGGCTCCATCCTGTCCGGGATCTACGTTCTCTGCGTTCGACTGTTTTCGCCGCAGACTACCGTTCCCGGCTGGGCGTCCACTCTGCTGCCGCTGCTGTTCCTGGGCGGGTTGCACATCCTGTGCATCGGAGTGGTCGGGGAATACGTCGGCAAGATCTACCTCGAAGTAAAACGCCGCCCCCGTTTCATCATCGCCGAGAGGACGAAGTCGGCCGAATGATCCGCGCAAAGCACCTCTCGATCACGGTCGGCGCCCTGTTCTTCGGGTATGCGATTGCCCTCTTCTGCTACGGATACGTGGCGATGGAGGACCCGGCCTATATCTGGGACTGGGGCCTGTACTATCGATTTTACCAGCATTTCGGCGCTCTCCTGCCCGCCGATGCCGGCGCGTGGGCGAAGGAGATGGCTCGTTCGGTGCGGGCCGACGACTACAACGCCTCCAGCATCGCCCTGCTGTTCCCTTTCCATATGGCGTTCGGCGCGAGCCGGGCGGGCTATATCCTGGCCATCGTCGCCTGCTTTCTGTTGCCGGCCGCGCTAATCTCGGCGGCGCTGTCCATCCGCAGCGCCCGCCAATACGGTCTGGGGAACTCCGATACGTCCGCGATCTTCGTCGTGATCGCTACGGTCTGCTTCCCGCCGTTCTGGCAGGCCACCTTGCGGGGCATGCCTGACATCGCCGGGCTGATCCCGCTGGGGATCGCGACCTGGCTCATCCTCCGGTCGGACTTCCTGTCGCGCCAAACTGTCAGAACTGCCATCGCGGTCGGGGCGCTGCTCTGGACGGCATTCCTGCTGCGCCGTTGGTACGCCTATGCCTGCCTCGCGCTCATCGTCTGCACCTTCGTGGTGACGACGGTTCGGCTGGCCTATGAATCGCAGAACAGGCCGGCCCGGATGCGGGAGATGGCCATCGCGTTCCCGATCATCGTGGGCGTTGCAGGTGTCCTTCTGTTCGCCTTCCAGCGGGATCTGGCCTACCGCGTGCTGACGACCTCGTATAGCGATCTGTACGTCGCCTATCAGACGCCCTGGCTCGATCAATTGTCCCTGCTTTATCGGCGTATCGGGCCGTTTTACGCGGCTGCCTTCGCAATCGGCCTGATCGTCGCGGTTGTCGCGCTATCGACCCCGATCCTGTTCATGGCAGCGGCGGCGTTTCTGACCTGCTTCCTGTTTTCGAGAACGCAGGCGCCAAGTGTCCAGCACGGGCTCCCCATGTTCTTCTGGGGTTTGCCGGTCGCGATGTTCGGCTTTCTGTGGGTGTTGTCCCTCTTGCCCGCCACGCTTCGCACTGTCGCAGCCGTCACGGGCGTCCTGGTCAGCGTGGCCATTTTCGCGGTGGCCCTGCTGCCGGGCCCGAACGCCGCCTTGCCGGCCATCGCCGCTCTGGCGCCGAGGGAGACCTATTTTCCGCTGAAGGTCGAGAATTATCCCGAGTACCAGCGCCTCATTGCCGAGCTCAAAGGCCTGACGGCCGATGGCGACAAATTCGCCGTGTTTGCCTCCAGCCCGATCTTGTCGGACTCCCTGCTCGATGCGCTGGATCAAACCATGGGATCCAGGATCGCCTGGGCATCGCAGGTCGACGAGCGCGACGGGCTGGGATTGCAGGCAATCCGGGCGAAATATGCCGTGGTGGCCGATCCCGTCCCGTTGCATCTGCCCGAAACCTCGCAGCGCGTCGTCACTGTTCCGGCGGCCCACATTCTTGAGGGATCAGGCTTCGGGGCTGCTTACAGCAAGCTGGCCGGGCCGTTCGATCTGGCGCAGGGACGGAAGGCCTTCATCTTTGCGCGAACGGGTCCGCTCGAAGAGGCCCAGATCCGCGCCCTCGAGACCGAACTGGCGGGCTACCATTCCGGCTGGGCCTGGGACGGTGTCGACCTGGTGTCCAAGCGCCAATAGGGCTGGCTCGGAGGGCTCCGCCGGAGCGGGCGGGCCTTCTTTGCGGGCATCCGAATGCAGACATCCGACGGAGGGATGCGGTAAAGAAATTGAGGGTTGGAACGCCCGAGTCCTCGCGGGAGGCGATTAATTCGTCTAACGTATGGATAAAATCGGGGAGAAGGGATGCATCGCGGAACCAACCTGCCGGCCGTCGGCTCCTTCAATCAGTCGGTCATTCTGGAGCTGATCCGGCGCGCGCCGGAGGGCATCAGCCGCGCGGAGATCGCGGTGCGGACCGGGCTCGTGCCGCAAACCGTGTCGAACGCCGCCAAGCAGCTGCTGGCGCAGGGGCTCGTCATGGAGGCCGGCACGGTCATCCAGGGGCCGGGCAAGCCGCCGGTGCTTCTGCGCCTCGATCCGCAGTCCCGGTTCGCCATCGGCGTGCATATAGACCCCGGCTTCATCACCTATGTCCTGCTCGACCTTCGGGGGCAGATTCTCGCGCGGTCGATGCATCGAACCCCCTCGGCGACGGACCCCAAGGCGGTGATCGCCGAGATCGCCGAGCAGGTGGACAGCCTCGCCAAGGCGGCGGGGATCGACCGGGATCGCATCCTCGGGATCGGGCTGGCGACGCCGGGGCCGGTCGATGCCGCGCGCGGCGTGATGGTCGACCCGCCCTTGATGCTCGGCTGGTGGAACGTGCCGATCCGGGATGCCGTGGCCGCAGCGACCGGGCTAGATGTCATGTTCGACAAGGAGGTCATCGCGGCGGCGGCGGCGGAGATCTGGTTCGGCGAGCCCAGCCGGCGGGACTTTGCCCTCGTCTATCTCAGCGCCGGTATCGGCACCGGCCTGGTGCTCGACGGCACCATCCGCCGCGGCGCCACCGGCAATGCGGGCGACGGCGGCCGGATCATCGTCAATGACAGCGGCGTGCCCGATGCGCCGAGCCAGCAGTTGGGCCACCTCGTCACGCCGGAATATCTGGTTCAGCAGGCCGTGCGCGAGGGGATCCTGCCGGCCGACGCCGACGTGGAAACCGGCTTCGAGCGATTGCTGACGGAGGCCGAGCAGGGCAGGCCCAGTGCGCTTGCTGTTCTCGAGCGGGCAGGGCGCAACCTGGCCTCGGCCGTGCTGACTTTGGTCAACATTCTGGACATTCCGGAAGTCGTCTTCGCCGGTCCCTATTGGCCGCGCCTCCGTCCGCTGGTCCTGCCGACCATCGCCTATGTCGTGCAGACGTCGCCGATCCGAAGCACGCGTCACGAGATCCGGTTCGGCCTGTCGCGGGTCGGCGTCGAGGTGGGCGCTGTCGGCGCCGCCTGCCTGGTTCTCGACACGGTACTCTCCCCCCGTCCTTCCTCGCTGCTGATCACCGACCGGATCGCCTGACAAGACCGGCTTGACGGGTTTGTGCCGGCGATCTAGCTTGCCAAAAATAATTACTCCATCGTTTGGATATAATAGACCGAACCTGGCTCACCAAGGAGGATGACGTGAGACTAATTCGACTGCTTTCCGCCGCGGCGCTTGCCGTTGGCGCCGCCGCCATGCCCGCGCATGCGCAGGATGCCCCGCTCACCTTCATGACGTTCGAGACGCCGGCGCTGAACGCGACCTTCTGGGACGGCTCGATCGCGCGCGCGTCCGAAAAGGTCCCGGGCCTCACGGTCAAGAAGATCATCTCCCCCAGCGCCGACCGCAACGCCTATGCCAAGCAGCTGCAGGCCAGCGGGCAGTTCCCCGACATTCTCGCCTCGATCAATCCCAAGGACTTCATCGAGGCGGAGCTGCTGCTGCCGTTCGACCAGAGCTGGCTGGAGGAAAACTTCATCCAGCCGGGCGGCAATACGATCGACGGCAAGGTTTATATTCCGCCGACCAACGCGCAGGTTATCCCGCTCGTCTATTACAACAAGGACGTCTTCGCGAAGCATGGCCTGCAGCCGCCCAAGACCTGGGCGGAGCTGGTCAACGTCGTGAAGACTTTGCGTGCCGGCGGCGTCACGCCGATGGAGCTTGCCGGCGCCGAGCCCTGGGCCGCCGGCATGCCGCTCGTGGCGCTCGCCAGCGCGGATGTGCTGGGCAAGGATCCGGACTGGATCCGCAAGCGCTTCGCCGGCGAGGTGAAGTTCTCCGATCCGCTGTTCGCCAAGGCGATGCAGAAGGCCGTCGATCTGGTCGGGATGGGCGCCTACGATCCGGGTGCGCTCAGCGTCGACTTCACCACGGCCAACAAGAACTTCCTCGATGGCAAGAGCGCCATGTACGCGCAGGGCAGCTGGCTCACCGGCTCGGGCTATATCAGCGCCGAGAAGGCCGCCAATGTCGGCGTGTTCCCCTGGCCGACCGATGACGGCACGATCGTCATCCCGTTCAATGTCGGCGGCACGACCTCGGTCAGCGCGGGATCGAAGGCTCCCGACCAGGCGATCGCCTTCGCCAAGGCCTGGTCGCTCGATCCGAAGAACCTCGCGACCCTGATCGAGACCGACGGCGCCTTCCCGATGATGAAGAAGCTGTCGCTTGCCGATTTCGGCGTGAAGGTCAGCGGCCTGTTCGAGGAGGCCTACGGCCTTGCGACGGCCGACAGCACCAAGGTCTCGGCCTTCGGCTGGGTGAACAACGACAACGCCCTGGCGCCGGGCGTCAACGACCTGTTCTACGCGCTCTCCCAGTCGTTCTTCTCCGATACCGACGTCGCCGGCCAGCTGGCACGCCTCGACGCCGATTGGGATGCCGCGACCGGCAGGTAAGCCAAGCGCAACGTCAATGCGGGTGTCGCGGCGTCGTCGCGGCACCCGGACGAACCGTCTCAAGAACAGAATCGACATGAACAGCAAGCTCGCCGTCTGGCGCCAATCCTTTGGCCTTGCCGCGATCGCCTGGGTTGCGATCGGACTCTACGCCACGTTCCTCCTTTACCCGGTCATCCAGAGCTTCCTGACGAGCTTCACCGATCGCAATCCGCTGCGCCGCGAGAGCTCCTATGTCGGCTTCGACAACTACATCGCGCTCTTCCATGACCAGCGGCTGCTGCGCAGCCTCATCTTCACGCTCATCGTCACGGTGTTCGTGGCCGTGGTCGCGAACGTGCTCGGCCTGATGATCGCCATGTTGCTTAATCGCGCCCGGGCGAGCTACCGCGTGATGCGCACGCTGATCTTTATCCCGCAGGTGCTGTCCGGCGTCATCGTCGCCTTCATCTGGCGGAGCATCCTGACCCAGAACGGGCTGCTCAACGTCACCCTGCAGAACCTGGGTCTGACCGATGGTCCGATATCGTGGATCGGGACGCCGACGCTTGCGACCTTCTCGATCTGCGTCGTGGTGAGCTGGGTCACGGTGGCCTTCACGACCGTGGTCTATACGGCCTCGCTGCAATCGGTGCCGCTGGAGCTCTATGAGGCCGCGCGCATCGACGGCGCCGGCGCGTTCGGCCGCTTCCGAAATGTCACCCTGCCGATGATCGCGCCGGGCATGACCATCTGCGTGACACTCAGCCTGATCACGACGCTGAAGCTCTTCGACATCGTCGTCGTGCTGACCGGCGGCGGGCCGGCGAATTCGACCAAGTCGGTCGCCTACTACCTGATCGACGTGGCGTTCACCGGCAACCGCTTCGGCTATGCCAGCTCGATCGCCATGCTGTTGCTGGCTCTCACCGCTTTGATCTCATACGGCACGTCGGGAATTCTCCGCCGCCGGGAGGAACGCCTGTGAATACGATGCCGAACCGCGCCGACGCGACGCTTCCCGCCCGTCCCTCGGCTTATCGGCGGATTGTCGCCAACCGGCGCGAGATCGCCGGCCGGGGCGGGCACCTCGCCATATCCTGGCTGGTTACCTTCGCCTTCGTGCTGCCGATCTACATCGCGCTTGCCAGCGCCTTCAAAAGCCAGGAGCAGATCCTCGCCAACCCGCTGGCGCTGCCGGCTCCGTTCACCCTCGACAATCTGGTCACCGCGCTCTCCCGCAGCGACCGGATGGTGCAGGCCGGCCTGCTGAACTCGGCCTTCGTGACCGGGCTCACGCTGGTGATCCTGGTACCCTTCGCCGCCGCCCTCAGCTTCTGGATTTCGCTGCAGCGGACCCTGATCAAGGCGCCGCTGCTGGCGCTGTTCGCGATGGGGCTGATGGTTCCGCCACAGGTCGTGCTGCAGCCGATCGTGTCGCTCCTGCAGCAGATCGGCCTCGCCAACTCCTATCCCGGGCTGATCCTCTCCAATATCGGCGGCGGCTACATGTCGTTCGCCGTGTTCGTCTATGTCGGCTTCCTTCGCACGGTGCCGCGCCAGCTCATCGAGGCGGCGCGCGTCGACGGCGCGAGCGACCTGCGCATCTGGTGGAGCATCGTCATGCCGCTGCTGCGCCCGGCGACCGCGACGGTCGCCATCTTCATCGGCCTCTGGGTGTGGAACGACTTCCTCAACCCGCTCTTCATCCTCGGTCCGCTCCAGGGCCAGACCATCACCACCGGCATCTATCAGGCGCTCGGCACCTACTCGACCGATTACGGCCAGGTCTTCGGCATCATGTTCCTCGCCGCCGTCATCCCGGTGGTGGGCTACCTGCTCGTGCAGAAGCAGTTCGTCGCCGGCCTTACCAGTGGAGCGGTCAAGTAAGGGCGCGGCCCGCGCCTCGCTCGAAAACGCTCCAGACGGTTCATCCCAATTTCCCGCGGCGCGCGCTCGGCCTGCGTCCGAGCCTCGTCGTGCCAATTTCCGTGCAGGACTCCGCATGAAACTCAAAGAAATCCTCGTCCTTCACCACAGCCATCTCGACGTCGGCTACACCCATAGCCAGCCGATCATCTGGGAGCTGCAGCGCGAATATATCGACCAGGCGCTGGACCTGCTCGACGAGACGGCGGATTGGCCGGCGCATCTGCAGCCGAAATGGACCTGCGAGGTCACCTCGCCGGTGCTCAAATGGCTGGAGACGGCAAGCGCCGCCGACGAGGCGCGGTTCCGGCGGATGGTCGAGGCCGGGCGGCTCGCCATCGGCGCCATGCGCTACAACGTTACCGCGCTGAACGGCGCCGACCAGCTGGCGCGCCAGCTGGCGCCGGTCGCCGAGCTGCGCGAGCGCTTTGGCGCACGGATCAATACGGCGCTTCAGCACGACGTGACGGGCGTGCCGTGGCCGCTCGCCGACCTGCTGCTCGACCATGGCGTCGATCTGCTGGTGATGGCGGTCAACCGGCATCTCGGCAACCATGTCGAGCCGCGCCCCGGCATCTTCCGCTGGCGGACCCCGTCCGGCCGGGAGCTCAGGGTGATGAACGGCAACCACTACACCATGTTCGACCAGGTCCTGCTGAGCTGGGAACGGTCGCTCGATTCCATGGCGAGCGGTCTCTCGGACTATGTCGGTCATCTCGACCGCATCGGCTATCCGCACGACTTCCTCTACCTGACGACGACCGCCGCGCCGGAGATGTGGGACAACGCGCCGCCCAATCCGGCGGTCGCCGAGCTGATCCGTCGCTGGAACGAGGAAGGCCGCGAGCCGGCCATCCGCTATGTCACGACCGAGGACCTGGCCGAGCGCATCAAGGCCATTCCGGACGATCAGTTGCCGCTGCTCGACGGAGACTGGACCGATTACTGGAATTTCGGTTGCGCCAGCACGGCGACCCTCGTGCGCCGCTCCCGCGCGGCGAAGCGCGCGCTTGATGCTGCCGACCAGCTCGCCGGCGACAGCCGCTCCGGCGCCGTGACGCGCGCGGCGGATCGCGCGCGCGACCTGCTCGACCTGTTTGACGAGCATACCTGGACCTATTGGGATACGGCCGCCCAGGACGACAACGGCGTCATTCAGGATGCGCTGAAGGCAGCGCCTGCCGTGGAGGCCGGAGAACTCGCCAAATACGTGCTCACCCACGAGCTCGAGGCGACGGCCCGCAACCCCGCGCATTCGGAGAGCGCGCCGGACCATGTCGTCCTGTTCAATCCGTCGCCGGTCGCCCGGCGCGAATATGTCGAGATCCCGACGGCGTGGCGGAAGCCGGGACCCCGCCTGCGGACGGAGCGCTTCAAGCCGGACGTGCCGGGCGAGGCGGATGTGTGCGGCCCGTTCGAGGTGCCGGCGCATGGCGTCGTGCGCCTGCCGCTCGCCGATCTCGCCGCGGCCGAGGATGATCTCCGTGTCTTCCACGAAGACCGCCGCTCGCCCGCGAGCTTCCGCGCCTTCAACAATGTCCGCCTCGAAATCGCGCGCACCGGGCACGCCGTCATCGAGTCGCCGACGCACCGGCTCTCCTATGATCCCGACACCGGGCGGATCCTTGGCCTCTATGACAAGCAGCTCGACTGGGACGTCTGTCCGGCGAATGGCGACTACGACTTCTTCGACTTCGTGCGCGAGCGGCCGGATGCCCTGGTCGATGGCCGGCGCGAGGCCTATTACGATCGCGACCTCGACCGCGAGAAGATCGACCAGTCCTGCTGGAAGCCCTGGCGGGCGATCCGCGAGCGGGCGACGCGGCTGCGCAGCTGCGTCGTCACGCGCACGCCGGGCAGCGTGACGCTCGAGCGTCTGTTCGACGCGCCGGGGACGAGCGGGCTCAAGCAGCGGATCACCCTGCGCGCCGACACGTCGGTCGTCACGGTCGAATGCGATGTCGACAAGCTGGCCTATGCCGATCCGGAGGCGATCTATTTCGCCCTGCCGCTTAATCTCGACGCCGGCTGGCGCAGCCATTTCGACACCGCCGGCCTGCCCGTCGCGCTCGACGAGCAGCAGCTGCCCGGCGCCTGCCGGAACTGGTTCACGGCGGATACGTTCGCGTCGATCCACACCGTGGATCGCGGTGCGTCGCTATTCCTGCCGGATGCGCCGCTCGCCATGGCCGGCGGCTTCCACTTCGGTCCGCCGCTCGACGCGGTGCCGCGCGATGCCGACCCGCTGCTCTTGGCCTGGCCGATGAACAATTACTGGAACACCAACTATCCGCTGACGCAGCCGGGCCTGCATCGGTTCCGCTACGGCCTGCTGACGCACGCCGCCTTCGACCCGGATCACATCCGCGCCGAGGCCGCGGCGTTCGCGAACCCGATCCTTGTCTATCCGGGGCATTCCTGAGGGGCATCTAGCCGGGGGATCCTCGGCGAACACTTCATCGAAGGCAGCGCCCGGCGCTCTGCCGGTCACGGGCAATCCCAGTCAGCCCGTGCCCGGACAGGGCGCCGGGCGCCTGCGTTCGCGGGTCAAAACGGTGCGATCGCCGCGTCGCGCCGACGTGTCTTGACGGTCTCGATTTTCCGATATACCGATATATCAGTATTGGGTGGCGTGCTGAACGCGCCCTTTCAGGGAGGATCTATCGGTCATGTCCAGGTTCCGTAACATGCGGGTTCTGGTGCTCGCTGGCGTTGCTTTGGCGATTGCCCATGCCGAGGCAGCAGCTCAACCCGTGACGCTCAATCTCTGGTCGGAGCTGTCGGCTCCGCCCGAGTCCGTCGTGCTCAACAAGGCGGTTGAGATGTTCAACGCCGCCAATCCCGACATCGTGGTCAAGCACACCGCGTTCGAGAATACGGCCTACGAAACCGCCTTGCGCACCGCCTTCGCCGGTGGCACGCCGCCCGACATTGCCGAGGTCAATGCCGGCTCCAACGCGTTCCAGTATGCAAAGTCAGGCCAGCTGACGGACCTCAGCGATTTCGTGAAGCCGATCGAGGAAAAGCTGCGGCCGGGCCTGGAGACCATGTACCGGTACAACGGCAAGTCCTATGGCGTGCTGTGGGGCCTCAAGGTCGGCAACGTGCTCTACTACAACCCGGCCATGCTGGCGGAGCAGGGCATCGACCCCGCGTCGCTCGCCACCTGGGAAGGGTTCATGGAGGCGAGCCGGAAGTTCAAGGACGCCGGCATCACGCCGATCGCCTTCGGCGATCGCGACCAGTGGACCGGCAACCACTATTTCAACCACCTCCTGCACGGCCTTCTGACCAAGCAGGAATATGACGCGATCGGGCTGCAGACGCTCGATCCGTCCATCGAGTCCCAGATGAAGTGGACCGACGACAAGCCGGTGCGCGCCTGGGAGCTCTACAAGGCCACGGCCGACGCGGGCTATTTCACGCCCGGCTATCTCTCCGACGACAACGACACCGCGGCGGGCCTCTTCTTTTCCGGTCGCGCGCCCTTCTATGCCACGGGCAGCTGGGGCGTCGGCATGGCCAAGGGCAATGGCGCCAAGAACGTCGCCCTGACGCTTTTCCCGCCGGTCTCCGGCAGCCCCGATCCGACGGCCGTCGTCACCAATTCGCTGCTGTTCACCATCCCGACCACGACTAAGGATGCCGAGGCCGCCAAGCGCTTCCTGAACTTCCTGACCAGCGAAGAAGTCCAGAAGCTCTATGTCGAAGAGAACTTCGACTTGAGCCCCTATGAGTACGACCATTCGGGCTGGAAGATGGACCCGCTGCTGCGCCAGATCGCCGGCCTGCTCGACAATGCGAAGAACGCCTCGCCCTTCCTCGACATGATCGAGGATGTCAAATGCGTGCAGGAAAACGTCAACGAGGCGAATGTCGCGGTGCTCACCGGCGACCTCAAGCCTGCGGAGGCGGGCGCGCTGCACCAGGAATGCGTCGACGGTCTGCGCGCCTCGCTCAAGCAATAAGCGAACGGGCAGTAAGCGATCCGGGGGCGGCCCAATGGCCGCCTCCTTCTCCCTCTTATACGCCGAGGAGACGTGCCGTGCGCCGCGCTGCAGGTCAGACCCATTTCCATATCTGGCTGCTCTTGCCGGCCTTCGTCTTCTATACCCTGTTCTGGATGCTGCCCGCGCTGATCGCCCTTTTGTCCAGCTTCACCCAGTGGAACGGCATCAGCTTCGACTCCATCCGCTGGGTCGGCCTCGCGAACTACATCCAGCTGTTCGACGACCGTTGGTTCTGGAACGCGCTGCGCAACAATCTGCTCTTCGTCGCGGTGGTGCTCTGCTCGATCATCGTGCTCGGCATGATCTATGCGCTGATCCTCAACGCCAAGCCGCGCGGCCATTCGGTCTTCTCGACCATCTTCTTCATCCCGATCGTGCTTTCGAGCGTGGTGATCGGCCTCCTGTTCACGCAGATGCTGAGCCCGACGGTGGGCTTCGTCGGCCCGGCTCTCGCGGCCATGGGCATGTCGGGGGTCGAGCAGTATCAGTGGCTGGGAAGCCGCGACACCGCGCTACCGATGGTCATGCTCGTCTACATCTGGCGCGAGCTCGGCTTCGCCATCCTACTGTTGCTGGCCGGCCTGCAGACGATTCCCAAGGACTATCTGGAGGCGGCCCGGATCGACGGCGCCACGCCCTGGAACATTACCCGCTACATCACGCTGCCCTTGATGCGGCCGGTGCTGACCGTGGTGATCGTGCTGGTCACGACGAATGCCTTCCTGCTCTTCGATCTCATCATCGTCATGACCAATGGCGGTCCGTTCCACGCCTCGGAGGTGCTGAGCGTCTACATGTACAGCCAGGCATTCCTGAAGGGTAATCCGGGCTATGGCACCGCCATCGCCATGATGCTCTTCGCCATCACCCTGTGCGTCAGCGTCGTCCAGCTCGTCCTGGGCGGCCGTGGCCGGAAGGGGGCCTGATCCCATGTCCAAGTCGCTTCCGCTCTGGGTGCGCGTCGCCGCCTATGGGCTGCTTTTCGCGCTTTCCGCCTCGGTCGTCTTGCCGTTTATCTGGATGGTCCTGACGGCGCTCAAGACGACGGCCGAGATCAACCAGTCGCCGTTCTCCTGGCCGGCCACGCCCAATCTCGGCGTCTTCGTCGATGCCTGGATACAGGGCAACTTCACCCGGCTCTATCTGAACTCGCTGGGTATCACGATCGTCGCCGTCACCGGGCTGATCGCGCTGTGCAGCGCGGCCGGCTATGCGCTGGCGCACTACCGGTTCAAGGGCCGCGAAGCGCTGTTCCTCTATTTCCTGGCCGGGATGATGATCCCGCCCCAGGTCATCATGGTGCCGAGCTTCAAGCTCATGGCGAGCCTCGGCCTGATCAACACCTATGCCTCGGTGATCCTGACCTATTTCGCCTGGGTGCCCTTCGCCATCTTCTTCTTCCGCGCCTATTTCAGCGGCATTCCCAAGGAATTGGCCGAGGCGGCGCGGGTCGAGGGTGTGTCGGAGTGGAACATCTTCGTCCGCATCATGCTGCCGCTGGCGAAGCCCGCCATGGCCACCGTGGGCATCGTCTACTTCATCTGGATCTTCAACGACTTCATGTGGCCGCTGATCTATCTGAACGATCAGTCGCTGCGCACCGTCACCCTCGGCATGATGGCCTTCCAGGGCAGCCATGCGGCGCTGATGAACTTGAAGGTCGCCGCGCTCCTCATCGCCACGGGCCCGCCGCTCGTCATCTTCCTCGTGTTCCGCCGCCAGATTCAAAGTGGCCTGATCGAAGGCGCCCTCAAGGCGTGATCGGGCAGTTGCAAGGGCTCCCCATGTCTCAGACCCGTTCTCTCTTCCGCTGGAGCGCCGCCGCAGAGCAGCCGGATTTCGTCCGCCACGGCCATGCCGTGCCGGCCGCCGGCCTCGACGGCGCAACGTCGCTCCAGTTTGACGGCTTCTCGGCCTATGTCTCGGCCCCGGCGGCGGGCGTCCCGTCTGG
Organism: Kaistia sp. 32K; assembly: GCF_016629525.1. Classification (GTDB taxonomy): domain Bacteria; phylum Pseudomonadota; class Alphaproteobacteria; order Rhizobiales; family Kaistiaceae; genus Kaistia. The sequence goes on along the minus strand of NZ_AP024269.1, from coordinate 4,079,556 downwards.
CGCCTTCCACGTCGCGGCGAATGTCGCGCTGGCGGCCTATCCGTGGAATGTCTGCCCCATCCTCGACATGCTGACGCTGGAGCGCGACGGCGGCGAATCCGGCTTCAGCGTCGGCATCGACGACCGCGGCCGGCCGCGCTTCGCCCTCGTCACCGGCACGGGCCTGCATGTGGTCAATGGCGAGACCGCGCTCGGGCTCTATCAGTGGCATCGCCTTGCCTTCGTCTACGAGCCCGAGACGGCGATTTCCATCTGGCTCGACGGCGTCGAAATCGGCCGCAGCCGCATTTCCGGCCGCTATCGCCCGTCCGAGGCGCCCGAGGCGCTGGTCGGCCGCACGCGGCACGAGATCATCCCGACCGGGCCGATCCGTCCCTATGCCCATTTCCCGATCACGCTCTATTTCGACGGCCTGATCGAAACGGTGAGCGTGGAGGAAGGCGTTCCGGATCGGCTCGAGGCCGCGCCGGGCGGACCGGCGGATATCGCGCCCCGCCGCCTGCCGGCAGGTCCCGCCGGCAAAGGCCGCTTCGGCGCCACCTATGAGCATCTCAAATATTACGAGGGCTGGGACCGGCGCTGGCGCGTCGGCGACCATCCGGACGTTCTGGTGCGCTTCGACAAGGCCGACTATCGCGTCGTCTTCTGGCGCGGCACCAACTACATCCCCTGCTGGGTCAGCGGCGACGGCATCTGGTACACGAACGAGTTCAACGAGACCTGGGGCAATGGCGCCACGGGTTGCGCCGAGCCGATGTCGGACCGGCACTGCGCCTATTCCCACGTCCGCATCCTCGAAAGCCACGACGCGCGCGTCGTCGTGCACTGGCGCTATGCGCTGGTCGACGTGCTCGACGTTCGCCCGCGCAAGGACCCCGTGAGCGGCTGGACCGATTTTTCCGACGAGGTCTACACGATCTATCCGGACGGCACCGCGATCCGGTCCGTCACGCTGCATTCGACCCAGCCGATGGAATCGCATGAATTCCAGGAATCGATCGTGGTTCTCGGCCCCGGCCAGCGCCCGGAGGACGTGCTCGACATCGAACCGGTGACCCTCGCCAACATGGCCGGCGAAACGCATACCTATTCCTGGGAGAACGGGCGGCCGCGCCACTTGCCAGAGCCTGAGCGCGCCAATATCGCCGTGATCAACACGCGCTCGTCGCAGCGCCCCTACATGATCGTCTCCGACGCGCCGTGCCTGACGCGCGACGACGGTCCCCAGCCCGCGCCGCTCTTCCCGCCCTATTATCACGAGACGCTGAGCGACGGCCAAAAGTTCCCCTGGTGGAACCACTGGCCGACCGCCGATATCCCGTCCGATGGCCGCCGCGCCGTGGCGGCGGATCGCGCCTCGCATTCCTCGGTGCTGACCGGCTCGGAATGGGTCGACTACAAGGTGACCCCCACCTCGCGCCAGCGCATCATGCTGCACGGGCTCACCAGCGAGAACGCCGGGAACCTCGTGCCGCTGGCGGCCGCCTGGCTCTCGCCGGCGCCGCTCACCGGCGTGGAAGGCCGCTTCGATCCGGCCGAGAAGGCCTATGTGCTGCCGGCGGCGACGGATCTGTCGCTCATGCTGGAAGCCAGCGAAAAGACGCCTGTCCTCAATCCGGCTTTCATTCTCGAGGGCTGGCAGGGCAATGGCGTCGATGTCGAGCTGGACGGCGTTGTCGTGCCGCAGGGTGATGGCCTGCGCGTCGGTTGGCGCCATGCTGCGGAACGCAGCGATCTGATCGTCTGGATCGAGGCTTCGGCGACCCGTCCGGTCGCCGTCCGCTTCCGCTCCAGGCGCTGACGGGTCGGCGGCGCGGAATTCCTCCCACGTTGCCGCCGACCCCTTTTCTTGATGCTAGTTGGTCGCCTTTTCCTGGCGCGAACCGATGCCCACTTCGCTCGAAAACGCTCTACAGGGTGAAGCGCTCGAACTCGTCGAGCAGCGGCGCCGCCTGCGGCGCGAACAGTTCCGAGCGTTCCGCCATCAGGTGGCGAATGGTGAGAAACGCGCGGTCGAGATGCACCTTCATCGCCTGCGCGGCGGCATTCTCGTCGCCGGCGCGGATGGCGCCGACGATCCCCTCATGTTCGGCCAGCACGATGGTGAGGTGGTTCGGCTCCGGCATCTGGAGGCGGCGCACGCGGTCGAGCTGCGCCTTCGCCCCCGTCACCAGCCGCCAGATGCGCGGCGAAGCGCCATGCTCGCAGATGAGCTGGTGCATGGCTTCGTCCTGCGCGTAGAACTGGTCGTAGTCGCGCTCGGCCGCCCAGGTCCGCTGCTGGTGCATGTTGAGGTCGAGCCGGGCCAGGAAGGCCTTGTCGGCGCGGCGGGCGGCGAAGCGGACGACCTTCATTTCCAGCGCATCGCGCACCAGCTGGCCTTCCAGCACGTAGCGGAGATCGATCGGCGCCACGAAGGTTCCGGCGTTCGGCCTGACTTCCACGAGGTTTTCCGCGTGCAGTTGCAGGATCGCCTCGCGCAGCGGCGTGCGCGAGATCTGCAACTCCTCGCAGATCTTCTTTTCGTTGATCACCATGCCGGGCGGCATGGCGAGCGAAACGATGGCCCCGCGGACCAGGTCATAGACCTGCGCCGTCTTGGGCATGGACTGGTTGATATCGCTCACCGAAAAGTGGGGCGCGGTATCCACCGGAGCTTTGGCACCTAGGCGCGGTCTGGGCATTGTGAGTCCCGAAAAATCTCGCAGAAGTTGAAGGCGACACTAGTCACTTCGGCTTTGCTTTGGCCATATGGATATGCAATATACCGATATATCGGTTTTAGTGCAATGAGAGGGGCTCCATGCGGCACGCCATCGCCACGGACGCGATCCACCGGATGCGGGCCGAGCCATGAAGCGCGCGGCTCTCGGGCGCACCGGCCTTTCCGTTTCCGCGCTGAGCTTCGGCGCGTCGGCGCTTGGCGGCGTATTCCGCGACGTCGACGAGACAGAGGCGATCGCCACCGTGCACGCGGCGCTCGACGCCGGCATCAATTATTTCGACGTCGCCCCCGCCTATGGCGGCGGCCGTTCGGAAACGGTTCTGGGCCAGGCGCTGAAAGGCATCGACCGCTCGCGCTACGTGCTCTCCACCAAGATCGGCAAATATACCGATCCGAACCAGTATGGCCGCGATACGCTCGACTATTCCGCCGGGCGCATCACGCGCTCGCTGGAAGAGAGCACCGAGCGGCTCGGCACCGACTATTTCGACATCCTCCATATCCACGACATCGAATATCAGGACCGCCAGCATACCGAATGGGCGCTGGGCGAGGGGCTCGAGACGCTGCTGGCCTTGAAGCAGGCCGGGCGGATCGGCGCGGTCAGTTTCGGCATCTACCCGATGGATCTCTGGCATCGCATCTTCGCCGAGTTTCCGGTCGATGCAGCACTCGTGCACAACCACTATTGCCTCAACGACACGCGCCTTCTCGAACTGCTGCCGCTGGCGCGGGAACGGGGCATCGGCGTCATCAACGCCTCGCCTTTCGCCTCCGGCCTTCTGACCGAACGGGGCCCGGCCGACTGGCACGCCGCGTCGACGGCCGACCGCGCGCTTTTCGGCCGCGCGGCCGATTATTGCGCGGCGCGCGGCGTTTCCATCAGTGAGCTCGCCTTCCAGTTCTCGACCGGCAATCCCGACATTCCCACCACCATGTTCAGCACGGCCAGCCGCGCCTCGCTGCAACGCTGCCTCGACTGGTACGGCACGGCGCCGGATCCGGAGCTGGTCGCCGCCGTGCAGGCCATCCTCGCGCCTGTCATGGGCAAGGACTGGGGCTGAGAGCGCTCCGCCATTCCGCCTTTGAACCGAAAATTCCTTCGCCGAGAGGCATCATGGCCCTGCTGACCAATCCCATCCTGCCCGGCTTCAACCCCGACCCGTCGATCTGCCGGGTCGGCGACACCTATTACATCGCGACCTCGACCTTCGAATGGTATCCGGGCGTGCAGATCCATCAGTCGACGGATCTCGCCAACTGGACGCTGCTGACGCGACCGCTGAACCGCGCCAGCCAGCTCGACATGCGCGGCAGCCCCGATAGTTGCGGCGTCTGGGCGCCGTGCCTCAGCCATGACGGCGAAAAGTTCTGGCTGGTCTATACCCATGTCCGGCGCAAGGACGGCTCGTTCAAGGACACGCACAACTACATCGTCACCGCCACCGATATCGCCGGCCCCTGGTCCGACCCGGTCTACGTCAATTCCTCCGGCTTCGACCCCTCGCTGTTCCATGACGACGACGGCCGCAAATGGTTCGTCAACATGCTGTGGGACCATCGCGCCCGGCCCAACATGTTCGCCGGCATCCGCCTGCAGGAATTCGATCCCGTGGCGGGAAGGCTTGTCGGGCCGCGCAAGACGATCTGGCATGGCACCGATCTCGGCCTCACCGAAGGCCCGCATCTCTACAAGCGCAATGGCTGGTACTATCTGCTGACGGCCGAGGGCGGCACCGGCTATGACCACGCCGTGTCGCTGGCGCGGTCCCGCACGATCGACGGCCCCTACGAGACCCACCCGCAGAAACACATCTTCACCGCCAAGGATCATCCGCTGTATCCCCTGCAGCGCACCGGCCATGGCGACTGGGTCGAGACACCGGACGGGCGGCACTACATCGTGCACCTCGCCGGCCGGCCGATCACCCAGAAGAAGCGCTGCGTGCTCGGCCGCGAGACGGCGATCCAGGAAGTGGAATGGCGTGACGACTGGCTCTGGCTCGAGGCGGGCGGCGTCGTGCCGCAACTCGTCGTCGACGTGCCGGGTCTGCGCGACGATGCCGGTCTCGACGGCGAGCGCGTCTACGACTTCAGATCCGGCCTGCCGGACGATTTCCAGTGGCTGCGCACGCCCGAGCCCGAGCGCATCTTCTCGGCCGGCGAGAGCGGCCTCCGCCTCATCGGCCGGGAGTCGATCGGCTCCTGGTTCGAGCAGGCGCTGGTGGCGCGCCGCCAGACCCATTTCCGCTATGACGCCGAGACGATAGTCGAGGTCGCGCCGAGCGACGAGCGGGTGATGGCGGGGCTGGTCGCCTATTACCAGCGCTACAATTTCTACTATCTCGCCGTGACGGCGGATGCAGAGGGCAATCGCGAGCTGCTCATCCTGAGTTCGGAAAGCTCGTTCCCGGACGGCAATCTCCGCTTCCCCGCCGCCCCGGTCCCGCTGCCGGCCGAGGGCGCCGTCCGCCTCGCCCTCTCTATCCGGGAAGCGAAACTGCAGTTCTTCTACGGCCTCGGCGAAACCGGCGACCTCATGCCGGTCGGCCCCGTTCTCGATGCGTCGCTGCTTTCCGACGAGGGCGGCGCCTATGGCGTCGACGGCAGCTTCACCGGCGCCTTCGTCGGCATGGCCGCCAACGACCTCAACGGCACCGCCACGCCCGCGACCTTCGGCTACTTCAAATACAGGCCGGTCTGAGGGGAGGGGCGCTCTCGGGCCGGGGCGGGAACGATTCCGCCATGGCAATCGGATGTCACGCGATCGTCCGACGTTGGCAGGATGGTAAGGGAGGCTATGCTTCGATGTTGACATCGGTGCGTGGCCGGCTACCCCTCTGGGTCGCGTTTCGACGGTTTCACCCCCATAAGATGAGAGCCATGCTGAACAAGCACATCCTTTCGAAGGCAGCGCAGATCGCCGCGCTGATGGTCGCCGGCGCCGCCGCTCCCGCCTTTGCCGACAGCGCGGCGCCGGCGCCCGTCGTTACCGACGCTCATTTCACGATCGCGCCCGGCTATTTGAAGCCCGCCGACCTGCCGAACAGCCTCGACCTTCTGGGCCCGCCGCCGGCCGCCGGCAGCGCGGCGCTGGCGCGCGACGAGGAGGCCCGCCAGTCGACGGTTCCGCTGCGTGGTGGCGATCGCTGGAAGCAGGCGATCCTCGATGCGGATCTCGTCTTCCCGCAGCCGGCCGACAATTTCTCCTGCGCGCTGGGCGTCCAAATCGACGAAACCAACACGCCGCGTCTCTTCGGCCTGATGAAGAAGATGATGTCGGACGCCGGCCTGTCGACCTATGGCGTCAAGAACAAGTACAACCGCACCCGCCCGTTCGTCGTGCACAGCGAAGGCACCTGCACGCCGGATCAGGAAGCGATCCTGCATGATGACGGTTCCTACCCGTCCGGCCACACGGCAGCCGGCTTCGCCTGGGCGCTGGCGCTCTCGGAAATCGCGCCGGAGCGTGCCAACGAGCTGCTCGCGCGCGGCATCGCCTTCGGCCAGAGCCGCATCGTCTGCAACGCCCACTGGCAGAGCGACGTCGACGGCGGCCGCATCATGGGTGCTGCGACCGTCGCCCGCCTGCATGCTGACCCGGTCTTCGTCGAGGATCTGCGCGTCGCGGGCGAGGAAATCGCCAAGGCTCGCGCGAATGGGCTGACGCCGAAGCAGGATTGCGCGGCCGAGGCGAAGGCGCTCGCCACGCAGTAGAGCGCGGCTCCCCGTGTCGATCCCGGCTTGGGCTCCAGAGCCCAAGCCTCTTTCCAGACGATGCCTAGATCGCCGGGACCGCCACCGGCTTCTTCAGGCGGAGGCCGAGAACCAGCGGCACGCTCATCGCATAGATGACGACGACCGACAGCCAGATCGCGCCCGGCCACTCAGCCCGCACCACGAAATAGAGGCTCGAGAAGACGAGCGGCGCGATGATCGAGGCGAGGCTGACCGAGGAGGCCAGCACGCCCTGGAACTGGCCCTGCCGGCTTTCGTCGACCTGCCGCGTCGCCAGCGATTGCAGCGCCGGCACGCCGATGCCGCCAAGCGCGAAGACCGGCATGATCGCGAACACCACCCAGCCCTGGGTCGCGAAGGCCAGCACCGTCAGCGCGACGCAGCTGCTGGCGACTCCGGTCAGGATGGCCCCGCGCTCGCCGAGGAGCTTTACCGCCGGCCCCGGAAGCAAGGCCTGGGCGAGCGCCTGGCAGATGCCGAATGCCCCGAGCGACATGCCGATCCAGAGGCCGTTCCACTGGAAGGTCTCGTTGCCCCAGAGCGCCCAGCAGATGCCATAGGCCTCGCCGGTGGCGCTCAGGATGAAGAAGATGAAGATGATCGGCAGCAGGCTCTTCATCGAAAACACCCAGCGGAGCGGCTGCAGCGGGTTGAGGGCGGCGAGGTCGATCTTTTCGCGCGTCGGGGTGCGGGATTCCGGCAGCACGAAGAAGGCCAGCAGCAGGTTGCAGCCGTTCAGCACGGCGGCGGCGATGAAGGGCAGCCGCAGCCAGTAATCGCCAAGCGCGCCGCCGAGCACGGGGCCGATGATGAAGCCGACGCCGAACATGGCGTTGAGCAGGCCGAAGCGCCTAGCGCGCTGGTTCTCCGGCGTGATGTCGGTGATGTAGGCGGTGGCGACCGAGACGTTGGCGCTGGTCAGCCCGGCAATGGCGCGACCGAGCAGCAGCATCCAGAGGCTGGGCGCGAAGGCCAGGAACAGATAGTTGATCGCCGCGCCGGCGAGCGAGATCAGCAAAACGGGCCGCCGGCCCAGCCGGTCGCTCAGCGAGCCGAGCACGGGCGCGAAGATGAACTGCATGGTCGCGTAGAGCGCGGTCAGAATGCCGATATAGGGCGCAACGTTGCCGGCATGGGTGACGTCCTGCAGCAGCGAAGGCAGGATCGGAAAGATGAGGCCGATGCCGACGGCATCGAGGACGATGGCGGTGAAGATGACGACGAGGAGTCTGTTCATGCGGGGCTCCGGTCTGTTCGAGCCCGCGAGCGCCGCTCCGGGGGAGGGCGCGGCTCGCACAACTAGGATGGAAATTATCCAGACTGAGTATCAATCTATACTCAGTACATAAAATGTGCTACGGACGAGACCATGTCAATGCCATCCGACCTCCGCTCCCGGAAGCGCCTCGCCACGCGGCAGGGCATCTCCAACGCCGCCACGCGCCTTTTCCATGAGCGCGGCTTCGATCATGTCACGGTGGACGAGATCGCGGCCGCCGCCGATGTCGGCCGGATGACGGTATTCAATCACTTCCCCCGCAAGGAGGACATGTTCTTTGACCGCGACGAGGAGGGACGCGAGCGGCTGCGCGAAGCGCTCCGACAGCGCGATCCCGGCGTTGCGCCGATCGAGACGCTGCGCTTGCTCGCGCATCGGCTGGTCGCGGAACGGAGCCCCTATGCCGAATTCTCGGCCCGGAGCCAGGGCTTCATCGAGACGATCGAAGCCAGCGAAACCCTCAAGGCGCGGGCGCGGGCGATCCGGGACGAACTGGCGCAGCTCGTGGCGGTCGCGCTGGCCGAATCCGTAGGGCGCGACCCCGACGATTCCGACGCGCGTCTCGCGGCCGCGCTGCTGCTCGCGACATGGAGCGTGGCCTTCCGCGAGGGGCACTGGACGTTTCGGCGGGGGCGCGACACAGCAGAGGCGGAAGCCGCTTTTCTCGCCGTCGTCGAGAAGGGAACCCTCGGCCTCAAGGCCGCGATGGCCGGCACGCCCTACGCCTGAGCCACCCATTCGGGGCCGGGGATGTGGGAGGCATGACGGCGCGGACGCTCGCATCGCCGATGGCCCGATATCCCGATTTACGAAACGTTTAGGTTAATTTTACCAATCCAAAACTGCCTATTTTGAAATGAGAAAATAAAGCTAAAAGTTTCGACAACACGTCCCATGGCGTGCCTAATATTCATAGACGGTCATGGATTTTTCAAATGAATACTATAGTTATTTCCAGCCAGGCCTATTCGGCTCCGACGCTGGTGTCGGAATATAGTTCGGCCGCGAAGCTCGGCTCGAGGGCGGTCGGTCCCGATGTTCTGCGGTCGATGGCGATCCTGCTCGTCATGCTCGTTCACCTTCCTCTGGAGGCGACGCCGTTCGGCTTGGTGACTATTCGCAATTACGGCTGGCTCGGCGTCGACATCTTCTTCGTGCTGAGCGGCTACCTGATCGGGACGCAGCTGTTCAAGGAGATCGCGCGGACGGGAACGGTCGGGCTGAAGTCCTTCTACCTCCGTCGCGCCTTCCGGATCTTTCCCGCCTTCTTCGTCGTTCTCGCTCTCTACGCGCTCGTTCCCGTGCTCCGGGATGCGCCGACGATGCAGCCTGTCTGGCGGTTCGCCAGCTTCACCGTCAATCTTGGATTCGATCCCCGCCAGGGCAACGCCTTCTCGCAGGCCTGGACGCTCAGCGTCGAGGAGCAGTTCTATCTGGTGCTGCCGATGCTGGTGCTCCTCCTGCACCGTCGCATCGGCGTGTCCTGGGCGCTCGTCCTCGCCGTCGCGATCGCCGCCGCGGGGATCCTGGTTCGCTACGCCATCTGGGAAAACCAGGTCGGCAGCCTGATCGACGCCAACCAGCTCCGGGACGCCTTCGCGGTCTATCTCCGGGAGGTTTACTACCCGACCTATACCCGTCTGGACGGCCTCCTGTTCGGCGTCGTCCTTGCCGCCGCCCGGTTTTTCAAGCCCGAACTCTACAGCCGCTACCTGCAACCGCGCGTCGCGCTGCCGCTGGGATTGGCGCTCGTCGTCGCCGCGCTGTTCCTGTTTTCCCTGCGGGGGCCGCTGGCGGGAACGAACCTGTTCCTCGTGTTTCAGGCGCAGCTTGGCGCCGTCGCCGGCTTCCCGCTCATTTCCATCGGCATCGCCCTCATCCTCGGCGCCATGCTGGATCTCGAGCACGTGCTTGGTCGCTGGCCGGTGCCGGGGATGACGATCGTCGCCACGCTCTCCTACAGCCTGTACCTGACGCACAAATCGGTCTTCCACCTCGATCGGTTGATCTTCGGGCAGGAGAACCTGCAGGGCGAATTCGGCTTCGCGGTCTATCTCGCCACCAGCCTTGCCGTGGCGGCGGTGCTGTGGTTCTGCGTGGAGAGAAGCTTTCTCGTCCTACGTGACCGGGTCCTCGTTCCCAGACCCTGACGGGGCTGGGCCGGCGGGCGCTTCGCCTCGGCGCGCGGCCCTACGTGCGCTCCTCCATCCAGGCGTTAAGGAGCGTATAGGCGACGCCCAGCACCGTCGGGCCGATGAAGATGCCGAGCATACCGAAGGCGATGAGCCCGCCGATGACGCCCGCCAGGATCAGCAGGACCGGCAGATCGGCGCCCCGGCGAATGAGGGCAGGCCGGATGAGCTGGTCCATGGTGGCGGCGATGATCGTGAAGACGACCAGCACCGTCGCCCAGAAGGCGTCGCCGGAATAATACATCCACGCCACCGCCGGCACCATGACGAGGGCCGGGCCGAGCTGGATCAGGCATAGAAGGAAGATGATCGCCGTCAGCACCGAGGCGAACGGGATGCCGACCACCGCCAGCCCGATGCCGGCGAGCGCGCTCTGGGCCACGGCCGTTACCACCACGCCGAGGGCGACGCTGCGGATGGCCTGGGCGGCAAGGCGCACCGCCATCTCGCCGCGATCGCCGGCCAGGCGTCGGCCGAAGCGGATCATCGTCGCGGCGGCCTTCTCGCCGCTGAGATAGAGGATCGCTGCGATCAGCGTCGTCAGCAGGAAATGCACGAACATCGAGCCGAGGCTGCCGGCGGTGGCGGCGATCCATTGCGTGATGGCGCCGGTATAGGGCGCAAGCTGCGGCGCGAGCGACTCGACTTTTCCGGCCGATAGACGGGTCCAGATTTCGGTGGCGCGGGCGCCGATCAGCGGAAAATCGGCGAGCCCGGCCGGCGGCGGCGGCAGGTGCAGCGACAGGACGGTCTGGATCATGCGGCCGATTTCGTCGGTGTTGGCGGCGACGGCGCTGATGGCGAGCCAGAACGGCACGATCAGGATCAGGAGCAGCACCAGCGTCAGGATCAGCGCGGCCAGGCCACGGCGGTTGCCGGTATGGCGCTGTACCCACAGCATCAGCGGCCAGGAGGCGACGACCAGCGTGGTGGCCCAGATGATCGCCGGCAGAAAGGGCAGCAGGATCCAGATGCTGGTGGCGAGGATGGCGCCGATGAACAGAACCGCCAGCGTGATGCGTGTGAGATCCAGTCGCTCGCCGATCATGGCTTCCCGTCCTCGATGTGCCGCGCGTCCTCAGGCCGGGCCGCCCCGATCGATCCGCCGCGCCCTTGCCGGCGGCGCGGCGGCCTATTGTCAGCCTCGGTCGTCGCTCCGCGCGCGGAGCGACGGGGGTCAGTGTCCCCCGCTGAAGACGAGCGTCTGCACCGGGAGGAGGATCGCCTGCAGCCGCAGGATCATGGCGTGCACCAGGCCGACCGCGTCGACGACGTGGAAGAAGAGCCAGCGCCCGGTACCGATGTCCTTCGCCGCGAGTGCGTCGTGGTTGTTGGTGTAGGCGTTGGCGATGCAGCTGCCGCCGGGCGGAACGCCGTCCAGCTCTCCGGTGTAGAGCGGCTCCAGATAAACGGTGATGGAGCCGGGCTGGCCGAGCTTCTGCACGTCGATCAGGAGATCCGTCGGCCGGAACTGGCCGGCGGCGATGACGTCCTGCACCTGCGTCACCACCATCGGAAGGATGGTGAAGGGTTTGCCGACGCAGGTCGCCTCGGCGATCATGCCGACCTTCATCACCTGCGACTCGATCTGGCCGAAGCCGGCGATGAGCGCGCCGCGGCCCGCCTCGGCCGGGACGAGAATGCCGGCCGGCCGCAGCAGCGGATTGACGACGTCGCCCGGCCGCAGCGTGAACTGCTGCAGCGATCCGGCGACGCCGGCGCGCACGAGCGTCTTGTCGAGCTCGACCTGCGCCTGCGCGAGGGCCGCCTCGGTGCTGGCCCTCTGGGCCGGCAGCAGCGTGGAGAGCTTGGTCTGGAGCGTCTGCTTGTTGGAGACCGCGGCATCGACCGCGCCCTTGCGGCCGTCGGCGGCGACCTGCAGGCGCTCGATCTCGCGCACGGCGACGACATTCGCATTGCGCCGCATGAGCTCCTGCTTGGTCTCCAGTTCGTCCAGCGCCTGCAGATAGGAGCCTTCCGCCTGCTTGATGACGCCGTCGGCGGCTGCGAGTTCGGTTTGCGCCACCGCGGTCTCGGCATCGATCTCGGCGATGCGGCGCCGGGCCGTCTCGACGGCGGCCTCCTGCTGCGAGTTGTCGAGCTGGAACAGCGGCTGACCGGCCTCGACCTTTTCGTTGACCCCGACGAACACCTTGGCGACGCGGCCGCCGCTCTCGGGCAGGATCGAAACCGTCCGGAAGATGGCGGTGACGTTCTTCGTCGACGGGTGGAAGTAGAAGATCAGCGTGATCAGGGAGATCGTCAGCACCAGGCAGGCGGTGATGCCCCAGCGCAGTTCGTACCACACCGTATAGAGGTTGATCTCGCGACCGATCCGCTTGCCCTGGACATAGCGGCGAAAGAGATAGTCGGGAAGGATCGTGAGCATCGAGCAGAGCATCAACTCAAGCATCGCTCAGTGTCCTTCTTTCGGCGCATGACTGCCGGTTGCCGGTCTTTTCCCGTGGGGCTCCTTCGATCCCGGTGGGTGATCGGGCGGTTCGGGCGCTCCGGTGTCCGCCGCAATGGCCGGGAGGGCGTCGGGCGGCAGGGGGCCTTCGATCGCGGCCAGTTCCTCGGCGCGGCCGTCGCGTCGTCCGGAGAGCTTCTCCAGCGATGCGGCGATCGACGCCATCGGCGTGGAAAAGTCCGGAATCTGGATCACGGCCAGCAACAGGCCGGCGATCCAGAACAGGTGGTTGTGGGTGGCGAGCGAGATCAGCGCCAGGATGGCGACGATCTCCATCTGCACGCGATTGGCGCGATGCGCCATGCGCTCCGGGACGGCATGCAGCTGGAAGTACAGATTGCCGACGACGAGCACGACCACCAGCACGAAGCCGACCATGACGTTGAATAGGACGTCCGTCTGCCCCGGCGCGGTGATGAAGAACGGAAGATGCTCGATCGCGACCGGATGAAGCTTGTCGTCCATTGAGATAACCCCTTGAGGCCCGTCTCTAGCGTGAAGCCTACTCGTTTCCGTCGAGGAATGGCAGAGAGATCGAGAGGCGCGCAACAGCGTCCCTCGTCTCCAAGCCTTTGACTACCTTGCGTTGAATTCGCTCAAAGACGGATCGACTTTCCGGCTGCGTGCGGACCTCAAGGGAAGGTGCGGCTACTTCTTCTTGCCCTTCTTATCCCGCTTCACCTCCAGCTTGGCCGCAGGCTTCGCTTCGGCCTTGGCCGCCGGCTTGGCCTCCGATTTGACCTCCGACTTGGCTGTTGCCTTGGCCTCCGATTTGGCCGCCGCCTTCACTGCCGACTTGGCCGCGGATTTGGCCGCCGGCTTCACCAGGGGCACCGTCTTCTGCGTTTGCGCCTCGAACCGGTCGACATAGCCGCGTCCGACGGCGCGCACCGCCCGGCCGATGTCGTCGTAGACATCGTCGGCGAGGTTGGCGAAGGAGACGCGCACGCTCCAGTTCGGCGCCTCGAACCCGCCGCCGTTGAGCAGCACGATCGAATGGTCCTCGGCCAGGCGATAGACGAGATCGAGCGGATGCACGTTCTCCTTCAGCCAGGCGACCATGTCCTCGCCGACATAGCGGCGCAGCCAGAATTCGAAATCGATCGTGCCGTAATAGCCGGCAAAGCTCGGATTGGGCTGCAGGTCGAGCGGCAGGCCCTCCAGCAGGCTGTCGACGCGCCGGTTGCAGATCTCCATGCAGGCCTTTTGATAGATCTTCTCGCTGTCCATCAGCTCGCTCATCGAGAACATCGTCATCATCACCTGCTGCGGCAGCGACAGGCCGGCGGTGTGATTGAGGGCGACGTCGCGGCTGTCGGCGACGATGCGGTCGATCATCTTCAACTTGCGCGGCTCCAGCGTGATCGAGCTGTAGCGATGGTCGAGCGCCGTCAGTTCCTTGGCCGGGAGCTTGCCGATCAGCTTGTCGAGGATGTTGTCCTCGTGCAGCGCGATGACGCCGAGCCGCCAGCCCGTGCAGCCGAAATATTTCGAATAGGAATAGACGCCGATCGTGTTGTGCGGCAGCTCGGCCATCAGCGAGCGGAAGCCGTTGACGAAGGTGCCGTAGACGTCGTCGGTGAGGAGGATCAGGTCCGGCCGCTTCGTCTTCACGAAGTTGACCAGCTTGTCGAGCGTCGTGGCGTCGATCGCCATCGAGGTCGGGTTGCCGGGATTGACCACGAAGAAGGCCTTGATCTTTGGGTCTTCGAGCTTCTGGATCTCCTCGTCGGAATACTGGAACCGGTGTTCCTGCGTCGCCTTGATGTGGACGGCGTGGAACGCGTAGTCCTCGAGCTCGGCGATCTCGATATAGGGCGTGAAGATCGGCGTGCCGATCGCGATGGTGTCGCCCTTCTTCAGGATGCGGTTCGCCATCAGCGATTTGAAGATGTAGCACATGGCCGCCGTGCCGCCCTCGACGGCGTAGAGGTCGAACTTGCCGGCCGGCGGCTTGTCGCCGCAAAGCGCCCACATCAGGTAGCGATGCGCGACCTGCTCGGCATGGACGAGCATTCGGTCGGGGACGGGATAATTGTCGCCGATGATCGAGTCGGTGAGTTCGAAGACGAAGGCGTCGGCGTCGAAGCCCAGCACCGTCACGCCGTGCTGGACCATGTGCGAGAGGAAGGATGCGCCGGGCATGTCGGCGTGTTTTTCCAGCCAGGCTTCCAGTCGGCCGGCGATGCCGCGCATCTGCGGCATGCCGGCGAGCCCCGCCTTCGGATCATCCATCGAGCGGCGGCACTCTGTCAGCGCGAACTGGCCGAACAGGAAGAAGCCCTCGCGCGGCGCGGTCGCCACCCAGTTGGGATTGCCGCGGCCGGCGTTGAGCAGGGCATGCGCGGATTTCTGCGCGCTCTGCTTGGCGAGTTTGAGCAGGCCGTCCTTGATCTCGAACGGGCTCATCTTCTCGTATTCGCGATAGTCGATCGCTGCCATGATGTCCTCCCAGAATGCCGCGCCGGGCGTGATCGCCCGCTTTGCGTCGTGTTCTCAGCTGTAATTCCGGCTTATCGGCCGGCCGGCTTCAGAATTTCACCCTGGCTCCGCCCAGGACGGCATAGCTCTTGTCGATGTCGGCGGCCGGTTCCTGGTAGTCGTAGGACCGGAGGCCCAGATAGAGTTCGGTCTGGTAGTAGTCCAGATTCTGGACGAGCTGCGCGCCGAAGGACGTACTGCTGCTGCCGGGCGCGTCGATGTCCTTGCCGTAATAGGCGTCGACGGAGAAAGCCGTCTTGCCGGCCTCGAAATACTTCGTCTGGTAGCCGAGCTTCAGATAGCCGTAGCGGCCGTCGACCGTCTCTTCATCCGAATAGGCGGCGGCGGCGGTGACGCTCAGTCCCGACGGCTGATGCAGCACGGACACCGAACCGTCGACCAGCGACTGGTCGTTGCCGGGCTGCGAATAGGCGATCGCCGCCGAGATCTTGAAGTCGGAAAGCGTGTTGTCGTAGCGCGCGGCGATGTCCCAGACCGTGACGTCGGTCGTCGTCGGCACCACCTGCGTGCCGACGGAGGACGAAAGCGTGAAGCCCGCATATTGCGGCGTGTCGTAGCGGACGCGCAGCTTGCGGCCCAGCCCGTCGAAATCGGTGAACGCGTCCTTGACCTTCACCGACGTGAGCGTTCCGTCTGAAAAGCGGAAGAACGGTCCGCCGGCCATGTCGGACACCAGCGCATAGCCGACCACCGTCGTGCCGGAGAGGTCGACCTCCGCCGATCCGTCCGAGGCCATGCTGCCCTGGCCGAGCCAGAGCTTGCCGTAGGTCTTCGATTCCAGATAGAGCTCGGCCTTGCGCAGCAGGTTGGCGTCCCAGTCGTAATCGCCGCGATTGAGCTGGTTGACGTTGTTGGTCGAGTAGGGCGTCCACTCCCATTCGAGATTGCCGCCCATCCCCCAGTCGTCATTGACCCGCCCGTAGATCCGCGCGCCGGCCCGGGTCGACGAATTGCCGTTGTCGACCGGGCCGTAGCCGAGCGTCGAACCGCCATCGTCGAAGATCAGCAGGCCTTTGTTGATCTGCCCGTAGAGCTCGATATAGGCGTCGTCATTGCCGGTTCTGAGCTTCGGGATCAGCGTCGCCTTGGCCTTGGCGACCTCCGCCTCGGTCGGGGCTGTGGCGTCCGCGGCTGCGGCCGGCAGGAGTGAGGCCAGCGACAGGAGCGGGACAGACAGGGCCGCCGCCAGGGGCCATCGCCGAATGGGCATGGTTGCCGTCTCCGATCCGTTGGGTGCGTGGCGATCCCCGCCGGCGACCGCTTGAAACGCCGGCTTCCCGACGTCGACCTGGGGCTGCGACCGGAGCGCCGATTGCCGGCCGCGGGCGGGCGCGCGGCCGGTCGGCCCAAGGCTCCCGCCGGCAGAGCCTCGATGCGGATGCGATTCCTGATGTGGATGGGAAGGTCGCAGGGGAGGCGAGGCCGGATGCGCTTCTGACCGCGGCCGCGCGGAGACCCGAACGGCCGTGACCTCATGGCATGAGTCACAGCTCATTGGCTTTTCGTCCCCAAAAGTTCGCATGTTATAATGTAAGGCCCCATTACATTTCAAATTTTGCCGTATTCGAATCGAATTGCGCGGTTACTGCTTTCTGTGTGCTCTATCTATCTTTGCCTATGCTTGCATTCCTCTTGGTAATCTGAATGTTAGCACCTTGAAAGAAACGTGCAAGCGTGTAGTATCGGCCGCGTTTTGGCGGAAATCGAAGTGCCGATTTGTTGTTGGCCTTTCTGATTCATAGGGGGATTCCGCTATGTTTGACTGGTTCGCGAACACGCTCCGTAGTTATCCCGAAATTGCAATATTCATATCCTTGGCCCTCGGGTATTATTTTGGGTCTTTCACTTACAAGGGCCTAGGTCTCGGCGCAGTAACGGCAACGCTGATCGCGGCGGTCATCATCGGACAGCTCGGTATTACGATCTCGCCGCCGTTGAAAGCGACGTTCTTCCTGATGTTCCTGTTCGCGATCGGCTATGGCGTCGGACCGCAATTCGTGCGTGGCATCGCCAAGGACGGTATTCCACAGGCCGTATTCGCTGTGATCGTCTGCCTGTTCTGTCTTGCCGCGCCGTTTCTCGCCGCCAAGATCGCCGGTTACGATGTCGGCTCGGCCGTCGGCCTCTATGCGGGATCGCAGACCATTTCGGCGTCGATGGGCCTGGCGACGGACGCCATCAACCGTCTGGCGCTGGCGCCGGAAGAGACCAAGCGGCTGCTCGATGCGATGCCCGTCGCCTACGCCGTCACCTATATCTTCGGCACGCTCGGCTCGGCGATCGTGCTCGCCCTGATCGGCCCGGCGCTTCTGGGCATCAACCTCGAGGCCGAATGCAAGCGCTACGAGGACGAACATGGCGGCACGAAGCAGGAGGGCGGCGCCGGCACCGCCTGGCACTATTACGAGCTTCGCGCCTACCGGGTTGAGGAAGGCCGGCCGGTCGTTGGCAAGACGGCCCGCGAGGCGGAATCCATGGTCCCTGACCAGCGCCTGTTCGTCGAGCGCATCCGTCGTGGCGGCAAGATCGAGGACGCGACGGCCGATACGGTGATCCAGGCGGGCGACATCGTCGCCGTGGCCGGCAGGCGTGATGTCCTGGTCGATGTGCTCGGCCCCCTTGCCGACGAGGTCGACGATCGCGAATTGCTGGCGGTGCCGACCGAAGGCGTCGACGTGCTGGTGACCAACAAGCAGGTTGACGGCAAGACGCTGGCCGAACTGGCGAAGCTGCCGTCGGCGCGCGGCGTGTTCCTTCGCCGGATCGCGCGCGGCGTCACGGCGACCGAGATCCCGATCCTGCCGAACACGAGGATCAACCGCGGCGACATCCTGACCATCGTCGGACGGACCCAGGACACCACCGCGGCGGCGAAGGCGCTCGGCGTTGCCGACCGTGCGAGCAATGTCGCCGATGTCGCCTTCATCGGCGCCGCGATCGCCATCGGCGCTCTGATCGGCGCGCTGGTCTACAAGATCGGCAACGTGCCGCTGACGCTGTCGACCTCGGGCGGCGCGCTGATTTCCGGCCTGTTCTTCGGCTGGCTGCGCTCCGTCCATCCGACCTTCGGGCGGATCCCGTCCTCCACCGTCTGGTTCATGAATTCGGTGGGCCTCAACGTGTTCATCGCCGTGGTCGGCATTTCGTCCGGGCCCGGCTTCGTCGCCGGCCTGCGGGAGCTCGGCTTCAGCCTGTTCCTCTGGGGCATTTTCGCGACGACGGTGCCGCTGGTGCTGGCGATGTATGTCGGCAAATACGTGTTCCGGTTCCACCCGGCCATCCTGTTCGGATGTTGCGCGGGCGCGCGGACCACGACCGCGGCGCTCGGCATGATCAACGATCGCGCCAAGAGCTCGATTCCGGGGCTCGGCTATACCGTCACCTACGCGATCGGCAACACGCTGCTGACGATCTGGGGCATGGTCCTGGTCATGTTGATGACCTAGCCCTTCGCCCGGCGCCGCTCTGCCGGTGCCGGGTCGAACCGCCGTTTCGGCCCCGCCCGGTCTTCCGGGCGGATGCGCTGTCGGCCGCGTAGCGGTCGGCCATGTCACAGTCGATCAAGTCACGGTCGGTCAAGTCACGGTCCGTCAAGCCAACGGAATGCCCACTCGAAGGCCCATGCGGTTCCCCGCTCCGGGTGAAATCGCAAGAAGCCGGCGGCGCGACCGCCGGTGGGGCGACAAAAACGACTTTGGGAGCGCGCGATGTCACGCAAGAACGCCCGTATCGACCAGTTCCTTCTCATCCACGCTGCGCGCGACGACAACTGGCGCGAGATCACGAGCCTCGCCGATGCCTGGGCGGCCGGGCGCGGCGAGCGGACGGCGCTGGAGGCGGCGCTCGCGGATATGGAGGCCGTGGAGGCGTGCCACGCCTATCCGGGCGTCCGATTGCTCGCGGCTTTGAAGGAGCGCATCGCCACCAACGACGCCGGCGGCGCGGCGAAGCTGGCGCGCCGGATCTCCAACGGGCTGCTGACGCATGCCTATCGCGATCGTCCGGGCGAATGGGACGTGCATGACGAGCGGGCGGCGGACGAGGTGGCCGATTTGCTGCCGCCGACGGTCGGCGATGGCGGCGCGCGCCGTCCCTATTTCGAGGTGCTGTTCGTCAACAGCCAGCCGGCGGCGCGCTGGCCGGCCTTCACGGCGGAAATCCGCCGGCTGCGCCGGCCCGAGGATGCGTTCATCTACGAGCCCGTGCTGGCGGGCTCGTTCGAGGATGCGCTCTGCGCGGCGGCCCTCAACCCCGAGATCATCTCGGTCGTCCTCGCCGAGGGCTTCCCATACCGCTCGCGCCATGACGCGCCGGTGCTGCGCTCGGTGCTCGATCCGCTCGGCGAGCAGGAGGGGCCGGATGTCTCCGCGCTTCGCCTGTCGCGGACCCTGAAGCGGATCCGGCCCGAGCTCGACATCTACCTGCTCTCGGATCGCCAGGTCGAACAGATCGCCGGCGATCCGGCGGCGGATTCCGTGCGCCGCGTCTTCTACGCCGTCGAGGAACTGCTCGAACTGCATCTCGCCATCCTCGAAGGCGTGCAGGACCGCTTCGAGACGCCCTTCTTCGACAATCTGAAGAAATATGCGCGGCGGCCGATCGGCACGTTCCATGCGCTGCCGATCGCGCGCGGCAAGTCGGTCTTCCAGTCCGACTGGATCCGCGACATGGGCGAATTCTACGGCCTCAACCTGTTCCTGGCGGAAAGCAGCGCCACGACCGGCGGCCTCGACAGCCTGCTGGAGCCGACCGGCAACATCAAGCGCGCGCAGGAAATGGCGGCACGCGCCTTCGGCGCCGATCACGTCTTCTTCGTCACCAACGGCACGTCGACGTCCAACAAGATGGCGGTGCAGGCCCTGCTCGCGCCCGGCGACATCGCGGTGGTCGATCGCAACTGCCACAAGTCGCATCATTACGGCATGGTGCTAACCGGCGCGCAGCCCTACTACGTCGAGGCGTTCCCGATGACGGAATACTCGATGTATGGCGCCGTGCCGCTCGACACCATCAAGCGCGCGCTGCTGGCGCTGAAGGCGGAGGGGCGGCTCGACCGGCTGAAGCTGCTGGATCTCACCAACTGCACCTTCGACGGCCACATGTACAATGTCCGGCGGGTGATGGAGGAATGCCTCGCCATCAAGCCGGACCTGATCTTCCTGTGGGACGAGGCCTGGTCCGGCTTCGCCCGCTTCTCGCCCTTCCTGCGCCCGCGCACCGCGATGGGCGCGGCGGCGGATCTCGAGGATTGGCTGCGCGATCCGGCCTCCGTCGCGGCTTACGAGAAGCAGCAGGCCGAACTCGGCGACGACCCCTCGGACGAGACGCTCCTCGACACCCATCTGATCCCGGATCCGCGCCGCGTGCGGCTCCGCGTCTACCAGACCAATTCGACGCACAAGTCTATGTCGGCGATCCGCCAGGGCTCGATGCTGCTGGTCAAGGATGTCGACTTCCACACCGTCGAGGCGCAGTTCCACGAGGCGGTGTTCACCCACGCCTCGACCAGCCCGAACCAGCAGCTGATCGCCAGCCTCGATGTCGCGCGCCGGCAGATGGAGCTCGAGGGCTACGGGCTGGTGATGAACGCCATCGAGATCGCGCTGAAGATCCGCCACGCGGTGAACACGCATCCGCTGATCTCGAAATATTTCCGCGTGCTCGGCGCCGACGCGATGATCCCCGAGGCGTATCGGCAGTCCGGCTTCCAGGACTATCTCGCGCCCGGCGCGAACTGGGGCACGGCCCTGAAGGCGATGCGGGAGGACGAATTCTATCTCGATCCGACGCGGATGACGCTGGTCTGCGGCACGGCGGGCTTCGATGGCACGCAGTTCAAGGGCCTGCTGGCGAGCGAATACGATATCCAGCTCAACAAGACCTCGCGCAACAGCGTGCTGCTGCAGTCGAACATCAACAACACGCGCAGCGACGTCGCCCATCTCGTCCGCGTGCTGGTCGAGATCTGCCATGGCATCGAGAAGCGGCTCGCCGATGGCGGGGAGGGCGAGCGCGAGGCCTTCGCGGCGCGGGTAAAATCGCTGATGACGGACGTGCCCGACCTCCCGAACTTCAGCCATTTCCACGAGATCTATCGCGGCGACGCCGGCAAGGGGACGCCGGAGGGCGACATGCGCTCCGCCTTCTTCAACGCCTATGACGCCTCGGTCTGCGAATATGTGCCGCTCAACGGCGCCGAATGCGACCGCCGGCTGCGCGAGGGGCCGGAAATGGTCTCGGCCAATTTCGTAATTCCCTATCCGCCCGGCTTCCCGATCATGGTGCCCGGCCAGGTGCTGACGCAGGAGACGATCGACTTCATGCGCAAGCTCGATGTGAAGGAGATCCACGGCTACGAGAAGGCGAGGGGTCTCAAGCTGGTCAAGCCGGATGCCGTGCTCGCCAAGGCGAGGCGCTGAGCGGAACGCGGCGGATCCGGCCGTTCGCACCCCGCGAGGGGCGGCGCGGGTCGTGGAAGGGGGAGGAAGGGGCGGATGATGGTGTGGCTCGAGCAGTTCCTGGTTCGATATCCCGAGCTCGCCGTCTTCTTCGCGATCAGCCTCGGCTATCTGATCGGCGGGATCAAGATCGGCGGCTTCGGCCTCGGGCCGGTCACCGGCTCGCTGTTCGCGGGCATCCTGATCGGCCAGTTCGCCGACGTGCCGATCTCCGGCATGGCGAAATCCTTCCTGTTCCTGCTGTTTCTCTTCGGCATCGGCTATTCGGTCGGGCCGCAATTCCTGCAGGCCTTGAAGCGCGACGGCATGAAGCCCGTCGTGCTGGCGGTCGTCGTCTGCGTGACAGGCCTGGTGACGGCGATCGTCGTCGCCAAGATCCTCGGCCTCGATCCGGGCTTCGCCGCCGGGCTGGTTTCCGGCTCCCTGACCGAAAGCCCCGCCATGGGCACGGCGACGGAGGCCATCAATGCGCTGCCGCTGCCGGACGCTGACCGGGCGCGTCTGGTGGCGCACATCGCGGTGGCGGACGCCGTCTGCTACATCTTCGGCGCGATTGGCGTCATCCTGTTCTGCAGCGTGGTCGGGCCCAAGCTGCTCGGCATCGACCTGACCGCTGAATCGCTCAAGCTGGAGCAGGAGCTGGGCATCAAGCGCACTCCGGCCGGCGTCAGCTCGGCATGGCATCGGTTCGAGCTGCGCGCCTACCGGATCCCGGAACACGCGCCGGTCGTCGGGCTGACGACGGCGGCGGCCGAGGCGAAATTCCCGGAACACCGGTTGTACATCCAGCGCGTCCGGCGGGATGGCGCAATCCTGGAGGCGACCCCGGAGCTTCGGATCGAGGCCGGCGACGTGGTCGCGGTATCCGGCCGGCGCGAGACGCTGGTGGAGGTGCTCGATCCGCGCGGCGAGGAGGTCGAGGATCGCGAACTCCTGGACATCCCGGTCGCCGCGGTGGAAGTGCTGCTGACACGAAGGGATCTCGCTGGCCGCAACCTCGACGGCCTCGCGAAGTCGAGCTGGGCGAGGAGCCTCTATCTCGCCGGCATCACGCGCGGCGGCCAGGACATCCCGCTCGGACCCGGGGTCGCGCTGGAGCGGGGCGACATCCTGCGCCTGATCGGACCGGCGCCGGTGGTGTCGCAGGCCGCCAAGCGGATCGGCGTCGTCATCGCGCCGACGACGGCGACGGATTTCTTCGTGCTCGGCCTCGCGATCTTCCTCGGCGGAATGGTTGGCGTCCTCGTCACCTTCCCGATCGGCGATCTCCGTATCTCGCTCAGCACGAGCGTCGGCACGCTGATCGCCGGGCTGGTAGTAGGCCATCTGCGCACGCGTTTTCCGCTGTTCGGCCGCATTCCGGACGCGGCGGTGTCGCTGATGACGGCGCTCGGCCTCGCCGCCTTCGTCGCGATGACGGGCCTGCATGCCGGGCCGATCTTCGCGTCCGCGCTTGCCGAAGCGGGGATCGGGCTGCTTTTCGGCGGCATGGTCGTCACGCTGATGCCGATGATCGTCGGGCTCTATGTCGGGCGCTATCTACTCCGCATGAATCCGATCCTGCTGCTCGGCGGCCTCGCCGGTGCGCAGACCATGACCGCCGGCATGGCGGCCATCCAGGATCGTTCCGGCAGCCCGGTGGCGGTCCTCGGCTATACGCCGGCGGTGCCGATCGGCCACATCCTTTTGACCACATGGGGCACGGTGATCGTCGGGATCATCGCCAGTTGAACGGGGGGCGTAAACGCAAGATGGGAGCGTTCGATGCCCTTGGCACCCCCTGTCAAACCCAAGCGGCGGCAAGCGCGGCAGATGCGGCACATCTTCTTCGTCGCGCTCTGGCGTCAGCTTCACGTGCTCTGGCCGATCCTCTCCGGCGTCCTGGTCACCATGGTCGGATCGGGCTTCCTGGTCGGGCGGATCGAAGGCTGGCGGCTCGACGAGGCGATGTATTTCACCTTCGTGACCGGCCTGACGATCGGCTATGGCGACCTGGCGCCGAAGCATCTCGCGGCGCGGCTGCTCGCGCTCGCGATCGGCTTTTCCGGCATCCTGCTGACGGGCCTCGTCGCGGCCGTCAGCGTCCAGGCGCTGCGGGCGACGGAGGATCCCGAACAGCAATAGTCACGCCGGCGCGGCGTGCAGATTGCGGAATGCGGGAATGGCGTCGAACGAAGTCGTCAGGGATCGGCGTAAAGAAATCGCGACCGGAAATCGAGTGATGTTGTTTCGTCTATTTCCGGAAACGATGAAACAATCCGGCCCGGCAGGGCGGGTCGATCGGCGGGCTGGGACGGGGCGGATCGCCGCCTGACGCAGCGGTGCCGATCCCCGAAAAAGGAAGGCGACGGATCGTGGCCATGTCTCTCTTGCTCAAGGAAATCCGCGGCAATCCGATCCTCTGGCTCCTCGTCTTCGTGCCGATCGTGCTCATCTTCGCGCGCGTTCGGCCGGAGGCGCACACGCTTCTCTTCGTGCTCTCGATCCTGGCGATCGTGCCGCTCGCGACGCTGCTGAGTTCCGCGACCGAATCCGTGGCGACCCGGACGGGCGACGCCGTCGGCGGACTTCTCAACGCCACGCTGGGCAATCTGACCGAGCTGATCATCGCGCTGGCCGCGTTGAGCGCCGGGCAATACACGCTGGTGAAGGCGTCGGTGGCGGGCGCGATCGTCGCCAACTCGCTCTTCATGCTGGGCGCGTCGTTCCTGCTCGGCGGCCTCAAATACCATACGCAGACGTTCAACCGCGACAGCGCGCGCCTGCAGACCTGCCTGTTGTTTCTGGCGACGATCGCGATCATGACGCCCTCGGCGATTGCGGATGCGGAATCCGCCGGGTCGCCGTTCACCGCGCAATTGAGCCTCGGCCTGTCAGTGCTCTTGATCGGCACCTATGCGCTTGGGCTCTACTTCTCGCTCTGGACGCATCGCGAAGTCTTCGGCAGCGCCTCGCATCACGAGGAAGGCGAGGCGACCTGGCCGCTGGGGCTGGCGCTCGCGGTGCTCGCCGGCGTGACTATTCTTGTGGCGTTGACCAGCGAGGTCTTCGTCGAATCTGTGCAGGAAGCGGCGAAGACCTTCGGCATGACGCCGGCCTTTGTCGGTTTCATCGTCGTCGCGCTGGTCGGCGGCGCCGCCGAAATGGCCTCCGCCTTCTCCGGCGCCCGCAAGGATCGGCTCGATCTCAGCGTCGGAATCGCGCTCGGCAGCGCCGCGCAGATCGCGCTCTTCGTCGCGCCGGTGCTGGTCCTGCTCAGCTACGTCATCGGCCCGATCCCGATGGATCTGCGCTTCTGGCCGGGCGCCGTGATCATGGTGCTGATCTCGACGATAACCGCCTTCCTGATGACCAGCACCGGACGCTCGGCCTGGTTCGTCGGCGTGTTCATCCTGATGGTGTATCTGGTCTTCGCCATGACGCTCTATCTGCTGCCGCCACAGGCGCTTTGAGGGGTTGGAAGCGTCGCCGATTGCCCGATCCTGAGGGGCTAGGACACCGCTCTCGTTGCCAAAATTAGGCGGCTTATCATTGCGCTGAATCCGGTCGGAATCGGCTCCCGCGCGGCCGGTCGGAACCGGCAAAAACGCGCCTGCCAATGCCCCTGTTTCCCCAGCGATTTCCTAAATTTGTGGGTGCCGGCGAGATGTCGCTCGCGGCACGGCTGGGAAGATTGATCCTCGCCACTCCTTGTGCGAGACAAGATAATTCTGAATTCCTCAGAGAGAATCGCATGGCACATACGGGCGGGAGCAGGGTCGACCTGCGTAGTGGCGTCAAGATCTATGACAACGACTGGTATATCCGGCATGGGATGGAGCCGGATCAACTGGCCGATTTGCTGGCGAGCTGGAACATCAGCTATGTCATCGCCCAGAGCCGATACTTGCCGATGCAGGATTCGGCGGTGCCGAGCCGGGTGACGCCGGCGGATGTCGCGCGCTACGCGACCCTCGACGATGTCGCGGTGCGCCAGGCGCTCGCGGCGCGCGGCATCGGCTATTTTTCCTGCCTCAACATCTGCTTCGATCCCGACTACATCGCCGCCCATCCGGAGCAATTGCCGATCGACCAGTTCGGCAAGGTCGAGGAGAAGCAGGACTGGTACATCGGCGTGCCGCCGGACCGCGAGGCCAACCTCGCGCACAAGATCGACCTGCTCAAAAAGGGCGTCGCCGCGCTGACGCCGGATGTCGTGCATCTCGGCTTCATCCGCTGGCCCGGCTTCTGGGAAACCTGGCTGCCCGGCGATCGCCGCGCCGACAAGCCGGAATATTGCTATGCGCCGCAGACCCTCGATCGTTTTGCCAAGGCTTATGGCCTGACGCTCGATACCTCCGACCCGGTCGCAGCGGCGGCGTTGATCGCGCGCGACCATCGCGCCGAGTGGACCGAGCACAAATGCAAGACGACGGTCGCGGCGATCCGCCGGATCCGCGATGCGGTCCGCGCGGTGAAGGGCGATGTCGAGATCTCGATCAACACGCTGCCCTTCTTCGCCGATGATTTCGACAATTGCGTCACCGAGGTGTTCGGCCAGGACGCGCGCGCGCTCGCCGAGGTCGTCGACGTGTTCGAGGTGATGGCCTATCACCAGATCATGGGCCGCGAGGCGGAATGGCCGGCGAATGTAGCGACCGACATCCGCGCGCGGAGCGGCGCGAAGGCGATCTGCACCGTGCAGGCGAAGGCGCTCTATCTCGAGGGCATGCATGCCGGACGCGGTCGAATTCCGGTGATCGACGGGGTGGAATTCTCGCGCGTGCTCGACGCGGTGGAGAAGAGCCCGGTCGAGGGTCTCTGCATCTTCACGTTGAACGATCTGATAGAGATGCGCGGAACGTCGGAAGGGGCTCCGATTCTCGACCGCCTGACGCGGTTCCGGCGCTAGGTCGTTTTCCCGCGAAGTGGATTTCGCTTCGCGGGAGGATCCAACCAACAGTTGGAGCGCTTCGTCGTTTCAGGGAAACGATGAGGCGCTCTTCGTTTTCATTGAGGCCCAGGAGATCGGGATGACTTTCGTAGCGGATTACTTTGTTTTCATCGACGTCCTGGCGCTGCTGGCGCTGGCTGGTCTCGCCATTGCGACCTTCGCGCGCAATGAGCGCGTCTGGTCCGGCATCCTGCTGCTGGTCGTGCTGGTCTGGGTCGGCGCGCGCCTGTTCAAGCTGGTCTAATCGCGCGCGGAATTCGGGCCGGCCACGCCGGCCCGATGTTCAGGTCGGCGCGCCCTGGCTGATCGCGGCGAGCAGGCTCGCCCGATCGAGGTTTTCGCGCGGCAGGACCTCGCGGATACGCCCGCCGACCATGATGGCGACGCGGTTGCTCAAGCCCAGGATCTCGTCGAGATCGTCGGAGATCAGCAGGATCGCGGCGCCCTCGGCGGCGCTCAGCTCGACGATCTTGTGCAGTTCCGCCTTGGCGCCGACATCGACGCCGGCGGTCGGCTGGTCGAGGATCATCGCCTTCGGCCGCGCCGCGACGGCGCGGGCGACCAGAACTTTCTGGGCGTTGCCGCCGGAGAGCGTGCCGACGGCGCGTCGGCGATCGGCCGGGCGGATGCCGAATTTCGCGATCAGGCTCTCGACCAGCGCGCGTTTCTCGCGGGCGCGGATCAGGCCGAAGCGCGAGAAACGGCTGGAAAGCGCCGTCGCCGCCATGTTCTCCTCGATATCCGAGGCGAGGGCGAGGCCGCTGACCTTGCGGTCCTCCGGCACCATGACGAGGCCGGCCGTCGCCGAACGCTGTGGCGTGCGGCGGCGGAGCTCGCGGCCGGCGAGGCGGACGCGGCCCTCGGCGGCGACGTCGCCGATGATGGCGCGCGCGAGGCGCGTGCGGCCGGCGCCGATCAGCCCGGCGATGCCGACGATCTCGCCGGCGGCGATCGTGAGGTCGACCGGCGGCCGGCCGGCGACGGAAAGTCCTTCGAGCGTCAGCACCGGCTTCGCATCGGCACGAAGCCGCGATGTCGGCGGCGTGCCGGCCGTGACGTCGTCATGCCCGACGAGCAGGCGCGCCAGCTGCGGCACTGAATAGGAGGCGCCGGGGCCGGTCTCGACGATCCGCCCGTCGCGCATCACCGTCACGACGTCGGCGACCTCGCGGATCTCCTCGAGGAAATGGCTGATATAGATGATGCCGACGCCGCGGTTCCGCGCCATGTTGCGCATGACGTCGAAGAGGTGGCGGCGTTCCGCCGGCGCCAGGCGGGCCGTCGGCTCGTCCATGACGAGGATGCGGGCGTTCTGCGAGCAGGCGCGGACGATCTCGGTCAATTGTTGCTCAGCGACGCCGAGATGGCGGACCGGCGTATCCATCGGCAGGCGGATGCCGACCGCCTCGGCTTCCTCGGCCGAGCGTTTGCGCAGCGCCGCATGCGAGATCAGCCCGGGCAGGGCGCCGCGCGGATCGCGGCCGAGGCCGATATTGTCGGCGACGGAAAGGTCCGGGATCAGCGAGAAATCCTGGTAGATCATGGCGACGCCCTTTTCGAGCGCCTGCTTCGGCGTGTGAAGCGCGACTTCCTCGCCGTCGATGACGATGCGGCCGTCATAATCGGCGAAATTGCCGCCCAGCGTCTTCATCAGGGTGCTCTTGCCGGCCCCGTTGTGGCCGACAAGAGCGTGGATCTGGCCCCGCGCGAGCTGGAAGTTCACGCCGTGCAAGACCGGTCCGGCTCCAAAGCTTTTCCGGATCTGCTGCATGTCCAATAGCATCGCGCGGGTCCCTTCCGACATGGTGATCAGCCGCCCCAGGCTGCCGGATGCTGCTCGACATTGTCCTTGGTGACGATCGGCAGGTCGAGATAGTGGTTCGGCGAGGGGACTTCGGATGCCTTGCCGGAGAGATACTTGACGGCGTTCTCGATCGCGAACTTGCCCTGCGGGGCGGGGTCCTGGTTCACCGTGCCGAGCACGGTGCCCTTGATGATCGCGTTGCGGACGTCGGCCGGGTAGTCGCCGAGGATGAACTTGACGTCGGTGCGGCCGTTCTCGCTCGCGAACTGGGCGCCGTTCACGCCTTCCGGACCCTGGTCGACGATCGCGTCGATCGAGCCCTGCGGGTACTTGCTCAGGAAGTCCTGGGTCAGCGCGAGCGCCTTGGAGTTGTCCCAGTCGGCCGCCTGCTTCTCGATGATCTCGATGCCCGGATGCGCCTTCAGCGTGTCCATCAGGCCGGCCTCGCGGGCGAGCTGGGCCGAGGTGCCGAGCTTGCCGAGGATGTAGGCGACCTTGGCGTTCTCGCCGACCGCCTGCACGAGCAGCTCGCCCTGGCGCTGGCCGAAGGCGAAGTCGTCGACGCCGACATAGGTGACGAGCTTGGCGCCGGTGCTGGTGTCGGCCGTGGTGTTGACGGCCATGACCGGGATTTCGGCGGCGGTCGCCTGGCGGATCACCGGCACGATGCCCTGCGGATCGCTGGGGGCGATCAGGATCATGTCGACGTCCTGGGCGATGAACTGCTGCACGACCGAGATCTGGGTCGCGAGGTCGCCATTGCCGCTCTGGATGTTGAGCTCGACGCCGAGGTCTTTGGCGGTCTGCTCGGCGGTCTTGATCAGGTTCGAATAGAACGGAACCGAAGTGTTCCAGATCATGAAGCCGATGCGCGGCGCGTCGGCCGTCTGCGCGGCGGTGCCGCCGAGCGCGAGCATGGTCGCGCCGGCCAGGCCGAGCATCAGGCGTCGGGTGATCGAAGTCTTCATTGTCACTCTCTCCTCCTCTTGAAGTTCTGTGTCAGCGCCGCTCGAGCCGCCGGCGCTGGTAGCTGTCGATGCCCACGGCGACCAGGATGACCGCGCCGGTGACGGCGGGCTGCCAGAAGGGCGATACGCCGAGCAAATTGAGGGCGTTGGCGATGACGCCGAGCAGCAGCGTACCGAGCACGGCGCCGCCGACCTTGCCGACGCCGCCGCTGAGCGGCACGCCGCCGACGACGACGGCGGCGATCGCGGTGAGCGGCCAGTCGCCGGCGCTGGCCGGCTGGCCGATATTGGTCTGGCCGAGCAGCACGACGCCGGCGACGCCGGCGAACAGGCCGCCGAGGCCGTAGGTCAGGATGGTCACGCGGTCGACATTGATGCCGGCGAGGCGGGCGGCGAGCTTGTTGCCGCCGACGAT
This sequence comes from Kaistia sp. 32K, assembly GCF_016629525.1. Taxonomy (GTDB): domain Bacteria; phylum Pseudomonadota; class Alphaproteobacteria; order Rhizobiales; family Kaistiaceae; genus Kaistia. The sequence continues at coordinate 4,050,072 of NZ_AP024269.1, read as the reverse complement.
GTAGATGTGATGGCCGAAGGTGGTGAAGCGCAGGATCGCCCAGGTCAGGATGGCGATTGCGGCGAAGATCAGGGTCGGCACCGGCACCGGGCCGATGCGGCCGAGGCCGAGCCAGGTGAAGGATTCCGGCACGCCATAGACCGGCTGCGCCGCCGTGCCGACGAACATGATGCCGGTCACCAGCACCTGCGTCGCCAGCGTGGTGACGAACGGGTTGATGCCGATCTTGGCAATGAAGAAGCCGTTGACGAGGCCGACGACGAGGCCGAGCAGCAGCGCCGCGACGATGCCGAACGGCATCGAGACATGCACGATCAACGCCGCCGCGACGACCGAGGAGGCCGCGCCGACAGCGCCGACCGAAAGGTCGAAGCCGCCGAGGATGATCATCAGCAGCATGCCGCAGGCGACGATGCCGATGATCGAGTTGCGCTGCAGAACGTTGGCGAAATTCGCCCAGGTGGCGAAATGCGGCACGGTCAGGCAGAAGACGACGACCAGCCCGACGAAGATGGCGAGCAGGGCGTAGTTCGACCAGGAGACGCCGGCCGGCAGGGCGAGCCGGCGGCGACCGGCGTCGGTGGAAGTCATGAGGCGGCTCCTTCGATCGCGCCGGAATTCGCGGTGAGGGTGGGGCGGGCGCGCAGTTCCGCCCGGGCCCGTTCATGGGCAAACAGCAGCGTGCCGAACAATTCCGCGCGGTCGCCGAGCGCGCCGGGGCGGATCTCGACATGCTCGACGGCGCGTGAGATGGCGGTCCGCCGCATCGCTTCCTTCATCGCGTTGAGAAGGACGGGGCCGGCGCGGGTCAGCTCGCCGCCGACCAGGATGACGTCGGGATTGAAGTAGTTGCAGAGCGCGCCGAGCGCGCGGCCGACCATCGACCCGGCATCGGCGACGACGCGCGCCGGGCCGGGGCTTCCCTCGGCGGCGAGGCGCAGCATCTCGACCGGCGCGATGTCGCGGTGCGTCGGTTCCAGCGAGCGGGTGAGCGCGTTGACCGAGATCTGCGCTTCGAGGCAGCCGCGGCTACCGCAATGGCAGAGCGGGCCGTTCTCGTCGGTGACGACATGGGCGAGCTGTCCCGCCATGCCGTAGGCGCCGCGGAAAATCTCGCCCTCGATGGCGATGCCGAGGCCGACGCCGACCGAAAGCAGCACATAGAGCATCATCTTCGAGCCGACGGCGCCGCCGAGGCGGCTTTCCGCCAGCGCGCCGAGATTGGCGTCGTTGTCCATGTAGACGGGCAGATCGAGCTTCTGCGACAGCCGGCGCGGTATGTCGGCGCCGACCCAGCTCGCGAGGATCGAGCCCGGATGCAGCATGCCGGTGGCGGTCTCGACCGGGCCGGGAACGCCGATGCCGACCGCCTCGATCCGCCGCCGGTCGATGTTGTTGCGGGCGATCAGCTGCTCGACATGCTCGACCGCGAGCGCCAGCGCCGCTTCGGCCGAGATGTCGACGTCGAAGGCGCAGTCGAGCTCGTCGATCAGGCGATAGTTCAGGTCGGAGACCGCCGCCTTGAAGCTCAAGCGCCCGAAATCGATGCCGATCAGATAGGCGTGCCGCGCCTTGAGCGCGACCAGCTCGCCGGGGCGTCCGGCCGCTTTCCGCGAGGTCGGGACGTGGTCATCGACGGTTTCGACGACGCCTTCCTCGATCAGTTCGGCGATCGCGCTGGAGGCGGTCGAGCGCGAGACGGCGAGCAGGCGCGCGATTTCGGCGCGCGACCGTGGCGCCTCCTCGAGCGCCGCCAGAACCGCGCTGCGCAGCCGATGCTGTGAACGAGCCTTGACCATGAATTCCCCCTGAAAATTGCAGTGGCATAGCCGTCGTAGTTTTGTCAATATCGATCAAATCAAAGATAAAATTAGTCCAAAATCAAACAAATTGGAATCCGATGTCGAGTTTCCGAATTGCCGCGCGCGAGATCCGGATCGGCGACGCACTCGAGCCCTGCCGTAACGGCGCAGTGCTGGTCGAGGCGGGGCGCATCGTGGCGGCCGGCCCGGACGCGACCGTGCCGAGGCCCGAGGGCGCGATCGCCATCGATCTCGGCGCCGCGACGCTGCTGCCGGGGCTGATCGACGCGCATATGCACACCTTCGGCATGCCGAGCACCGGCCTCGGCGCGCTGAATACCGAGCGCGAGCCCTATCGCGCGCTCAGGGCCGCGGGCGAACTGCGCGAGCTGCTGCATGCCGGCTTCACCTCGGCGCGCTGCCTCGGCTCCTCGGTCGGGCCGGATCTCCGCCGCGCGATCGACGAGGGGCATATCGAGGGGCCCCGGCTGGTCGTCGCCGGACAGTTCATCTCGTCGACCGGCGGCACCTGGGACGCGCCGCCGCTGCCGTCGTCCTGGGCGCGGGGGCACGGGGCGATCGCCGACGGCGCCGACGCCATCGTGCAGGCGGTGCGCGAGCGGGCACGTTCGGGCGCCGATTTCATCAAGCTCGGCCTGTCGAAGGGCGGCACGCGAGATCGTTATCACGCCTGGGGCGACGATCCCTTCGGCCAGGTCACCACCTACAGCGTCGAGGAAGTCCGCGCGGCGGTCGGCGAGGCGCACCGGAACGGCATGCTGGTGAGCGCCCATGCGATCGGCACGGCGGCGGTCAACCTCGCCCTCGACGGCGGCGTCGACATCATCGAGCACGGCTATGCGATCGACGATGCGACGCGGGACCGGCTGGTCGACGCCGGCAAGATCGTCGTGACGACGATTTCGCAGCTCTATTTCCATCGCGCCGCCTATGACGAATTCGGCTATCCGCAATGGGAGCGCGACGTCTATGAGCGTCACTGGCAGGCGATGCGCCGCGATTTCGAGCTGGGCCTTGCCGCCGGCATCCCTTTCGCGCTCGGCACCGACCTGATCGGCAGGCCGACCCACCCGCTCGCTTCAGCGGCGAAGGAGTTCGAGCTCGCGGTCGAATGGGGTATGGCGCCGGACGCCGCGCTGCGGGCCGGCACGATCGTGGCGGCGCGGGCGCTCGGCCTCGCGGACGAGACCGGCAGCGTCGTCGCCGGCAAGTCGGCGGATCTGGTGGCGATCGCGGCGGACACCGGCGATCTCGCGGCGCTTGCGAGCCCCGTCTTCGTCATGAAGCAGGGAGAGATCGTGCGAAGCGCGGTTTAGCCGCGGTAGTGAACGAGGGCGCGGGCGCCCTCGTTCTCGTGGCTGCCTTCTCAGGGCTTCGGGAACGCCAGCGCCGGAGCCGCCATGGCGGGCTTCAGCGGCGCCGACACCAGCTCCTTGGCGTCGAGGTCGAAGCTCGCCAGCTCGATGCCGCGCAGGACCGGGTCGTCATAGGTCTTGACGTAGTAGGTCTTGTTCTTGAGGTCGGCGATCGACGACCACTGGGTGTATTCCAGCGGCGCGCTCTTGTCCGATCCCTCCCGGATCCAGCCGCGCGGAATGTCGAAATTGTTCAGCACGTGCTCGGCGAGGCGCACGCTCTCGATGCCGCTCGGCTGCCGCTCGGCCGAGATGACGTAGCCAAGCGCCCGGACGAAGCGGGAGGGCGGGGTCGGATCGCCGGGAATGCCGAGCAGGCCCGAGCCCTGGCCGAGCTGCGGGATCGTGACGCCCTCAAGCGTCAGCGGCGGCGCGTTGAAGGGCGAGATCTTCAGATAGTTGCTGAGGTTGATCCGGTGCCAGTCGAAGGGCGGCGAGTTGGTCATGACGCCGAGCGGATTGTCGTAGACCTTGAGCGTGCCGTCCATCGGCTCGATCACCAGCGACGCCCCCGACGGATCATGCAGCGTGTAGTGCACCGGCGGCACGATCTTCATGTCCGACTGCACCACCTCGACGATGGCGATCTCGGCAAGCGCCGCCTTGACCTCGGCGACGGTGGCGAAGCTGGTCAGCGCCCAGGTCAGCACGTCCCACGGCGCCAGCGACTTGGCGGGATCGGATTTGGCCGGGTCGGCATAGCCGGCGAAGCCGGGGAAATAGAGGATGCCGCCGGTGAGGCCCTTCTCGTTCATGCCGTCGATCAGGGCGGTGATGCCCATCGCGTTGAGGCCCACGGCGCCATACTTGCTGGTCCAGGTCATGGCCGGCTTGTTGTCCGGGCCGGTCGAGCTGAGCGCGAAGCCGCGCGGGATCACCATCGCGCTCGATTCCATCGGCATGGCGAATTCCATCGTCCGGCCGTAGACGGCGCCGTCGTCGGTCGTGCGGAGGATGAAGCTGGTGCAGGCCAGCGCCGTCTGCGTCGCCAGCAGCGACGCGGCCACGGTCACCGTGGCGGCGGCGCGCGTCGCGTTCCGCCAGACGCGGCCAAGTTTTCGCTCGTCAAACCGGATCATTTTGGGAGCCCTCCATCCCGATTGCAGGAATTCCGTTCTCTACTTAAGGGAGAAATCGGGCTCAACTCAAGGAATTTGGCCGGGATTTATTGACCGGGGCGATGCCATCCGGCTGGATGGTTACCGTGTTGTTTCGCCGGCTTGGCCAATACAGTCCGGTATTCTCAGGCGGGAAACACTTCGTCGAGCCAGTCGAGGACGCGCTGGTTCAGGAGCGAGCGGTTCATCATCTCGCAATGATCGCCGGCCCCCTCGGCGGCGGTGAAGCGGAGCAGGGTCTTGGGGCAGGTGAGCCCGTCGAAGAAGGCGGGCGCGGCGGTGGCGAGCCGGTCGTTCTCGGCCTGGGTCAGGAGCGTCGGGCAGCGGATCCGGTCGAGCCGCCCGCGCATCGTGTAGAATTCCGCCTGGCGCAGGTAGTCGCGCAGATTGTCGACGCCATGCACCCAGAAGGCGCGCTGCTTGATGCTCCAGCGCATCCGCCGATCGCCGTCGATGAATTGTTCAAGCCGCTCCAGCACGGTCTGGTCCAGCTCGCCGAGATTGGCGGCGGCCTCGTTGCTGGCGCCGAACCGGATCGCCAGGCCGCGGAACGGGTCGGCCATGCTGGGCAGCGCCGGATCGGCGATCAGCGCCGCGATGCGTGGCTCGCCCGAGGCGCCGCGCGGCGCCAGATAGCCGCCGAGGCTCCAGCCGGAAAGGGCGATGCGCGCGGGGTCGACGATCGGCCATGTGACGGCGAAATCGACGACGGTGTTGATCACCGTTTCCCAATCGGGGCGGAGCGGAATGCCCTGCTCGTAGAGCATCGCGCCCTGGCCGGGGCCGTCGAAGATCAGGCAATGATAGCCGCGCTCGGTCGCCGCCACGGCGGAGGCGAAATAGAGGTCGGTGATGGTGGCGTCATAGCCGTTGTTGAGGATCAGCAGCGGCCGGGTTTCGTCGGCCCGGCCGCGCGCCGGCAGCAGATAGGCCGGCATCGAGGCGTCGCCGAACGGGATGCGAAGCGGCCGGATCTCCGGCTCCGACAGAGCGAGTGCCTTGTCGAAGGCGGCGATCTGCTTGCGGAACGCGGCGATGAGGCGCGGATCGACCGGGACGCCGTAGAGCGGATGATAGGCGGCGGCGTAGAAGTTGGCGGCCCGCAGGAACAGGGCGCGGGCGCTGGCGCGGTGGCCCCTGGCGAGCGCAACCTCGGCCTCGTCCGCGAGCCGGTCGCCCGCCGCGACCCAGGCCGCGTAGAAGGCGCCGTCATCGCCGTCGCCGACGGCGAGCGCGACCGCCCGCACCTCGCCGAAATCCGCGCCGCCATAGGGAATATAGCCGAGCGCCCAGCTGCCGAATCCGTCATGAAAATCATTCTGGAACAACAAGCCCATCGGAGCCCCCTCCCTGGCGAACGTCGCCGGCCGATCCCGCGCCGCCCTCGGTTTGCCGAAGGCGGAGCGGGCAGCCTAACGTTACGTCACGGGGCTGTCGACGGGGCGCGGCGCCGCCGGAGATACGCCGGCGAAGCGCTCTCGAGCGTGGCGCCTCAGCGCACCGACGAGAAGGCGGTCGGCTGCAGGAACGAGCTGACGATGTTGGCGACGATCAGCCCGTCCTTCTCGCTGTCGAGACGGGCGCTGACCCATTCCGGATCGGCGACAAAGGCGTTCCAGCGCGCCTCGCGATCGGCCAGGCTCTCCCAGGCGATCATGTAGGTGAGGTCGTTGCTGGCCGGCCCGACCAGGGTCGTCCAGAATCCGGCCTGCCGGATGCCATGTTTTTCCCAGATGCGCAGCGTGTGGTCCTGGAAGCGTTTCTGCAGGGCGGCCATGCGGCCGGGCAGGCAAGTATAGACGCGCAGTTCGTAGATCATTTCCTCTCCGGCGCTTTCGCTGCGGTTCAATCCGGCTTGATTGCGCAGAGAGAGACAAGCCGAGTCTCTCGGTCGAGGCAAGGCCCGTTCGGACGGGCGCCCGGAAAGCGCGCTTCATCACGGCTCTGATCATAGTCATTCTAAACTGACATCCCGTTACGGAATGTGCTAGCTTGACAGCGGAGCACGCCGTTCGGGGCAGCAGCCCGGCGGAGCGGACGCGAAGCTCCTGGGAGGCTTCGATGAATTCACGGGGCTTTGTTGTGATGCTGGCCCTTCTCGCCGCGCCGGCAGCGGCCCATGCGGATGGCGACGCGACGCTCGGCCAGAAGGTTTTCCTGAAGTGCCGGGCCTGTCACCAGATCGGTGAGAACGCCAAGAACGCCGTCGGTCCGGAGCTGAACGGCCTGTTCGGCCGCCATTCGGGTTCGGTCGAGGGCTACAAATATTCCGACGCCAACAAGAACTCCGGCATCGTCTGGGACGAGACGGTGTTCCGCGAATACATCCACGATCCGAAGGCCAAGGTGCCGGGCACCAAGATGACCTTTGTCGGCCTGAAGGACGACAAGGACATCGACAACGTCATCGCCTACATCAAGCAGTTCGGTCCGGACGGCAAGAAGCAGTGAGATCAGGCCATGAGGTCCTCCGGCCGCCTGTGCGGTCGGGAAAAGGCGAAAACTGAAGATCGCCCATGTGGCGACCCGGTCGCTTCGATCAGGCCGTGCTGAGGTCTTCGGGATCGCAAGGAGCAGGAAACGCAAAAAGGGTGGTCGCGGGCGAACCGGCGACAGGAAGCCTATCCACTTCATTCATTGCCGCAGGACGCGTTTTCTCCTGGCTGGGAAGAATAAGGGATGCTGATCGCAATTGTCCTTGCCCTGGTGGTCGTCGGCTCGGTCCTGTTCCACCTCCTGAGCCCGTGGTGGTTCACGCCGATCGCCTCGAACTGGGGCTATATCGACGACACCATCAACCTGACCTTCTGGATCACCGGCGCCGTCTTCGCCGCCGTGCTGCTGTTCATGGCCTATTGCCTGTGGCGGTTCCGGCACCGGCCGGGCCACCGCGCGGCCTATGAGCCGGAGAACAAGCGGCTCGAGACCTGGCTCGCCGTGGTGACGAGCCTCGGCGTCGCCGCCATGCTGGCGCCGGGACTGGTGGTCTGGGCCCGCTTCATCACCGTGCCGGCCGGCGCGTCGAGCGTCGAGGTGGTCGGCCAGCAATGGCAATGGGCCTATCGCCTGCCCGGCAAGGACGGCCGCCTCGGCGTCGCCGATACGCGCGCCGTCACGCCGGAGAATCCGGTCGGAATCGACCCGGCCGATCCGGCCGGCCAGGACGACGTCGTCGTGCAGGGCGGCGAGATCCACCTGCCGGTCGGCAAGCCGGTGGCGCTGCTGCTGCGTTCGGTCGACGCGGTGCATAATTTCTTCGTGCCGGAGTTCCGGGCCAAGATGGACATGATCCCCGGCTCGGTCACCTATTACTGGATCACGCCGACCCGGACCGGCACCTTCGAGGTGCTGTGCGCCGAGCTCTGCGGCGTCGGCCACCCCTACATGCGCGGCACGGTCGTCGTCGATACCGAGGCCGACTACCAGACCTGGCTCGACCAGCAGCAGACCTTCCAGCAGATGACGGCGCCGGCGAAGACGAGCGCGCTCGATGCGCCGCTCGATCCGCGCCCCGGCGCCGCTTCGTCGTCGCGGTGACGCCGGGCCGCCCGGCTTGCGCCGGAGGCGGGAACAGCATGCGGCGCGGCGGGACGCGCCGATCACGAGACGGGGCAGGGCGCCCCGGAACCGAGCGAGGTGACGCCTGATGGTGGATCTGACGCATGGCGGATCAGGGCATGGCGGCGACGGACATGCCGCCGGGCATGCCGGCGAGCTGGAGCTCTACCATCCGACCAGCTGGGTGACGAAATACGTCTTCTCGCAGGACGCCAAGGTCATCGCCATCCAGTATGCGCTGACGGCGACGGCGATCGGGCTGGTGGCGCTGGTGCTCTCCTGGCTGATGCGCATCCAGCTCGCCTATCCGGGCGCGCTGCCCTTCATCGACGCCGACCGCTACTACCAGTTCATCACCATGCACGGCATGATCATGGTGGTCTACCTGCTGACGGCGCTCTTCCTCGGCGGCTTCGGCAACTATCTGATCCCGCTGATGCTCGGCGCGCGGGACATGATGTTCCCGTATCTCAACATGCTCAGCTACTGGATCTACCTGCTCGCCGTTCTGGTGCTCGCGGCCGGGTTCTTCGTCCCCGGCGGGCCGACCGGCGCGGGATGGACGCTCTATCCGCCGCAGGCGATCCTCGCCAACACGCCCGGCCAGCAATGGGGCATCATCATCATGCTGGCGTCGCTGATGCTGTTCATCATCGGCTTCACCATGGGCGGCCTGAACTATGTCGTCACCGTGCTGCAGGGCCGGACGAAAGGCATGACGCTGATGCGCATGCCGCTCACCGTCTGGGGCATCTTCACGGCGACGGTGATGGCGCTGCTCGCGTTTCCGGCGCTGTTCGTCGGCTCCGTCATGATGATGTTCGACCGGCTGTTCGGCACCAGCTTCTTCATGCCGTCGATCATCGCCATGGGCGAGCCGCTCAACACCGCCGGCGGCAGCCCGATCCTGTTCCAGCACCTGTTCTGGTTCTTCGGCCATCCCGAGGTCTACATCGTCGCGCTGCCGGCCTTCGGCATCGTCTCCGACCTGATCAGCACGCATGCCCGCAAGAACATCTTCGGCTACCGGATGATGGTCTGGGCGATCGTCATCATCGGCGCGCTCTCCTTCGTCGTCTGGGCGCACCACATGTATGTGAGCGGCATGAATCCGGGCTTCGGCTTCTTCTTCGCCACGACGACGCTGATCATCGCGGTGCCGACGGCGCTCAAGGTCTACAACTGGGTTTTGACGCTCTGGCGCGGCGACATCCATTTCACCGTGCCGATGCTGTTCGCGCTCGGCTTCATCGTCACCTTCGTCAATGGCGGGCTGACCGGCCTTTTCCTCGGCAATGTCGTCGTCGACGTGCCGCTCTCCGACACCATGTTCGTGGTGGCGCATTTCCACATGGTCATGGGCGTCGCGCCGATCATGGTCATCTTCGGCGCGATCTATCACTGGTACCCGAAGATCACCGGCCGCATGCTCAACGAGACGATGGGGCGGATCCATTTCTGGGTGACCTTCCTCGGCGCCTATGCGGTGTTCTTCCCGATGCACTATATCGGCCTGCTCGGCGTGCCCCGGCGCTATTTCGAGATGGGCGATACGGCCTTCGTGCCGCCCTCGGTGCATACGCTGAACGAGTTCATGACCATCGCGGCGCTGGTCGTCGGCGCGGCGCAGATCCTGTTCCTGTTCAACCTCGCCTGGAGCCTCCGGTACGGGAGGCCCTCCGGCGGCAATCCCTGGGGCGCCACCACGCTCGAATGGCAGACGCCGGAAACGCCGCCGCCGCACGGCAATTGGGGCGCGGAACGGCCGGTCGTCTATCGCTGGGCCTATGACTACAGCGTGCCCGGCACGGCCAAGGATTTCCTCGCCCAGAACGATCCGGGTCCCGGCGGGCCGGGCCATGTGGTCACGGAGGAGCCAAGGTGAGCGTCATCCTGGTCTTCCTGCTCGTCGTCATGGCCGCCATTTTCTGGTGGCTCGCGCGGCAGGGGCTGTTCTCGAAGCCCTGGCTCGAGGTCGGCGTCATCGGCGGCATGGCGGCGCCGGATCCGACGCCGTCGCTGGTGGCGCGGATCGGGCTGGCGGTGTTCCTCGTCGTGGTCGGCTCGCTGTTCGCACTCACCGTCAGCGCCTATCTGATGCGGGCCGGGCAGGGCGACTGGCGGTCGGTGCGGCTCCCCGGCATCCTCTATGCCAACACCTTCGCCCTCCTCGTCAGCAGCCTGGCGCTGGAGACGGCGCGGACGGGCGCGCGGCGCGGCGATCTCGAAAGCGTCCGCACCGGGGTGCTTGCCGGCGGCTTCACGGCGCTCGTCTTCCTCGCCGGCCAGTTGGTCGCCTGGCGGCAGCTGAACGCCGAGGGCTACTATCTCGCCAGCAATCCCGCCAATGCGTTCTTCTATCTGGTGACGGCGCTGCATGGCGTGCATGTGGCGGGCGGGCTGGTCGCGCTCGGGCGGGTCACGCGAAAGATGCTGCGTGGCGCCGGCGTGGCCGAGCTCCGCCTCGGCGTCGATCTCTGCGCCACCTACTGGCACGTGCTGCTGCTGATCTGGCTGGTCCTGCTCGGCCTGCTCACCGGCCGGATCGGCGACTTCGTCGCGATTTGCCGTCGATTGCTGACATAGGAGGCGGGCATGGCGGATCATCTGGCCGACGATCGGATCCTGCAGGCGGAAACGGCGCCGCCGCGGAGGTCCGGCTGGCGCGGCTTCGTCGCCGACTGGGCCTCCGACCAGAGCTCCTTCAAGGGGGTCTCCTGGGGCAAGGCGATGATGTGGGTGTTCCTGCTCTCCGACACCTTCGTCTTCGGCTGCTTCCTCGTCGGCTACATGACGGCGCGGATGTCGACCGTGGTGCCCTGGCCCAATCCGAGCGAGGTGTTCGCGCTCACGATCGGCGGCACCGAGGTGCCGCTGATCCTGATCGCCATCATGACCTTCGTGCTGATCTCAAGCAGCGGCACCATGGCGCTCGCGGTCCACTACGGCTATCTGCGCGACCGCCGCAAGGCGGGTCGCCTTATGCTGCTGACGGCGCTGCTCGGCGCCTGCTTCGTCGGCATGCAGGCGTTCGAATGGACGAAGCTGATCCGCGAGGGCGTGCGGCCCTGGGAGAACCCCTGGGGCGCGGCGCAGTTCGGCTCGACCTTCTTCATGATCACCGGCTTCCACGGCACGCATGTCACCGTCGGCGTGATCTTCCTGATCATCATGGCGCGAAAGGTGCTGCGCGGCGATTTCGACAGCGGTCGGCGCGGCTTCTTCACCAGCCGGCGCGGCCAGTACGAATCCGTCGAGATCATGGGTCTCTACTGGCACTTCGTCGATCTGGTCTGGGTCTTCATCTTCGCCTTTTTCTACCTCTGGTAGGAGGTTTCCATGTCCGACGCGACCGCTCATGCCGACACGCAGCAGCACCATCCGGTCAAGCTCTACCTCGCCGTCTGGGGCTGGCTGTTCGTGCTCAGCGCTTGCTCCTACATGGTAGACTATGTCGGCGTGCAGGGCCTGTTGCGCTGGGGGCTGATCATCCTGTTCATGCTGCTGAAGGCCGGGCTGATCGTCGCCTTCTTCATGCACATGGCGTGGGAGCGCCTCACGCTGATCTACGCCATCCTGCTGCCGCCGCTGCTGATCCTGGTCTTCGTCGCCATCATGGTGGCGGAGTCCAACTACACGCTGCTGACGCGCGTGATGAATTACGCCATGGGGAGCTAGGGGCGCCTCCGGTCCGACGCTTTCGTGAAGCTGCGCCTCGACGTTCAGAAGCGCTCGGGTGTGTCGTGGGGCACAGATCGGCCGCGCCTCGGCTTGGCCCGATCTCTTCCAGTCTGCATTCCCAAGTCTCGACCCTCATCCTGAGTGTCTGGCCCATAATGTTTGTGCGCCGAGGCCATTCTCCCGGACCCATTCGCAAAACTCGACCGTCATCCTGAGGCGCCCGGCGAAGCCGGGCCTCGAAGGAGGGTCCAGGGAACGCCGTCACCCCGGCGAAGGCCGGGGCCCATGAACACAGGTCAAGAAAGCTTGGCTCAGCCTGTCGGCCACTGGCCGGAGTGTCTGGATCCCGGCCTTCGCCGGGATGACGGCGGAGGGTGGCTCGGTCCAGTTGCCCATCGATACACGCAGAGCGGCTGTGCATCGACAAACTGCCCCTCGACCGTCCGTCCTTCGAGGCCCGTGCTGCGCTCGGGCACCTCAGGATGATGGAAATCGAGCGCTGCATGACGGCTGGACAAGGATGCGAGAGGGCCTGCCTTCATGGGAGAGGTCAGGGGCAGGTCCATCCTCAGCCTGCCGCATTATGGGAGAGACGAAGGGGCAGATCCCTCCCGTCCCGCCGCATTGCGTTGCGGCAAGGCACTGATGTTTCACGTGAACCGGTCAGCCGGCGACCGTTCGGCGACGGACGGCGCTGCGGGCCCGGAGCCGGGCTCGCTTCTTCGCGTCGCGCGCGTTCTGGCGATTGACCAGCAGGTTGAGCGCGTCGTTGACGCGGGCTTGCCAGTCGCCGCCCTCGATCTTGAAGAAGTCGATCACCCGCTCGCTCAGGTCCAGCGAGACGGTGACCAGGGCTTGTCCTTCGGCTTTCGCGGATCGGCGGCGCAGCGCCGAAGTCGAGGCGTCGGCCTCGACGTCGGTGAGAGCGTCGTCGCGCGATGGCGTGTCGGTTTCAGACATGATTTCCCCGATGTCGAAGGATCTATTTCTACACCAGAGTTGCCGTTACGTCACCCTTCGCGCGGCGATGCCGGTTTCCTGTCGCGCAGATGCGTCAGAGAAGGGCCTGCGCGATGTCGGCGATCAGGTCGTCGGCCGCCTCGATACCGGCCGAGAAGCGCACGAGACCGTCGGTGATGCCGATCGCCTCGCGCTGGGCCAGCGGGATCGAGGCATGCGTCATCGTCGCCGGATGCTCGATCAGGCTCTCGACGCCGCCGAGGCTCTCGGCCAGCGTGAACAGGCGCACGCGCTCGAGGAAGCGCTTGGTGCCGGCGAGATCCCGGTCAAGCTCGACGCTGATCATGCCGCCGAAGGCGTGCATCTGCCGCTTGGCGATGGCGTGCTGCGGATGGCTTTCGAGGCCCGGATAGATGACGCGCTTCACGTCCGGCCGCGCTTCCAGCCACTTGGCGATGGCGAGGCCGTTCTCCGAGTGCCGCTGCATGCGGAGCGCCAGCGTCTTCAGGCCGCGCAGCGCCAGGAAGCTGTCGAACGGGCCGGAGATGGCGCCGATCGCGTTCTGCAGGAAGCGGATCTGGTCGACGATCGCCTGGTTGGAGCCGACCACGACCGTACCGCCGATCATGTCGGAGTGGCCGTTCAGGTACTTGGTGGTCGAATGCACGACGATGTCGATGCCGAACTCCAGCGGCCGCTGGATATAGGGGCTGGCAAAGGTATTGTCGGCAACCGTGATCAGGCCGCGCCGCTTGGCGAGCGTCGCCACCGCCTCGAGATCGATGATGCGGAGCAGCGGGTTGGTCGGCGTCTCGACCCAGAGCAGCTTCGTCTCCGGCCGGATCGCCGCCTCGACGGCGGCCAGATCGGTGAAGTCGACGAAGGTGACGTCGAGATTGGCGGTGCGCTTGCGCACCTTGTCGAGCAGGCGGAATGTGCCGCCATAGAGATCGTCGGTCGCGATGATGTGGTCGCCGGCGGAGAGCAGCTCCAGCGTCGTCGCGATCGCGGCGAGGCCGGAGGCGAAGGCGAATCCGGCCGTGCCGCTCTCGAGATCGGCGACGGCGCGCTCGAAGGCGAAGCGGGTCGGATTCTGCGAGCGGCCGTATTCGAAGCCCTTGTGAACGCCGGGGCTCTCCTGCGCGTAGGTCGAGGTGGCGTAGATCGGCACCATGACGGCGCCCGTCAGGGGATCGTGACTCTGGCCGCCGTGGATGGTTCGCGTCTCGAAGGCAAGTCGATTGGTCTTCTCAGGCTTGTTCAAAACGCCAACCTCTCATGATTGATCAGGTCCATACGGGTTATCAGGCCGACGAATTCGTCGCCGTCCATGACGATGGCGACCTCGTCGCGCTCGAACACCGGCAGCAGCGCGTCGATCGGTTCGCCCGCCTGCAGCGTGTTCAGCGCCGTCACCATCGTCTCGCGCACCGAGGCGCCGAAATCGCCGCGGCCCTCGCGGCCGAGCCGGCGCAGGCCGTTCAGCACGTCGCTCTCGTCGAGCAGGCCGATCAGATTGCCATGCTCGATCACCGGCAGCTGCGAGACGTCTGCCGAGCGCATGCGGGAATAGGCGGTCGACAGCGTGTCGTCGGGCGCGACGGTGACGGTGGCGCCGTCGGCGTAGGTGCGGGCCACCAGGTCGCGCAGATTGCCGTGGCGAATCCTCTCGATCAGGCCCTGCTCGGCGACCCAGACGTCGTTGAAGACCTTGGAGAGATATTTGTTGCCGCTGTCGCAGACGAGGGTGACGACGTTCTGCGGCGTCGTCTGCTCGCGGCAATAGCGCAGCGCCGCCGCCAGCAGCGTGCCGGAGGACGAGCCGGCGAGGATCCCCTCCTGCGCGAGCAGGGCGCGCGCCGCCGCGATGCTTTCGCGGTCCGAGATGGTGTAGGCGGCCGAGACCAGCGACAGGTCGCAGTTCGGCGGCACGAAATCCTCGCCGATGCCCTCGACGGCCCAGCTGCCCGGTTCGATCGTCTCGCCGGTGGTGACCAGCGGCGCCAGGATCGAGCCCTTCGGGTCGGCCAGCACCATCTTGGTCGCCGGCGACGCCGATCTGAAATAGCGGCCGATGCCGGTCAGCGTGCCGCCGGAGCCGACGCCGACGACGATCGCGTCGACCTTGCCGTCCATCTGCTCGAAGATCTCGGGGCCGGTCGTCGTCTCATGCGCCAGCGGATTGGCCGGATTGGCGAACTGGTTGACGAAGAAGCCGCCGGTCTCCTCGGCGATGCGCGCGCCCATGTCCTGGTAGTAGTCGGGATGACCCTTGCCGACATCGGAGCGGGTGGTGCGGACGTCGGCGCCGATGGCGCGCAGATGCTGCACCTTCTCGCGCGACATCTTGTCGGGAACGACGAGGATCAGGTGATAGCCCTTCGGCAGCGCCACCTGGGCGAGGCCGAGGCCGGTATTGCCGGCCGTCGCCTCGACGATGGTGCCGCCCGGCTTCAGGCGGCCATCCGCCTCGGCGGCGCGAATCATCGACAGCGCGATGCGGTCCTTGATCGAGCCGCCGGGATTCTGGCTCTCCAGCTTGACGAACAGCCGGCACGGGCCGGTATCGAAGGTCGTCAGCTCGACGATCGGCGTCCGGCCGATCAGGTCCAGGCTGGATCGAACGGGTCGGGGAAGCGGGGTCGAAACGGCCGGATCAGTCATGAATGGTCTCCACTCGGCGCGGTCGCAGCGGTGCACCACATGTGGCGTCGAGGCGAGAATCGGGCAAGCCCGAGCATTTCGCGAATGGGGCGCTTCGCGCAAAATTATACCTTTTCGGAGGGCCCCGGATCTGACAGCCGTTCGGCTGGCGTTGCGGAACTCAGCGGTTATGCTGTGCTGGCACGGTCGGCGCCGCCGGAGGGGAATTGGCGGCTTGCCGATTAGCTAAAGTCATTATAACGTCCTTACGTCATAACAGAACGATGGCCGGTCGCACCGCCGGACCGTCGGCATTCGAACGGAGGGGTACCGTGACGATCAGACCGTTGATGGGCTTGTTTCTGGGTTCCGCCATGGCCGCTTTCTCGAGCGTTGCCTGGGCCGAAGACGTGACCGTGTCGTTCCTGACGCATTGGCCGCCGGAGACGGTCGCCAAGCTCGAGGCCGCCGCCGCCACCTATGCCAAGGACCATCCGGGCGTGAAGGTGGACGTGCGCGCCGTGCCGTTCGGCGACCTCCTGACGACGCTGCGCTCGCAGGCCGGCCAGGCCGGCGGGCCGACGATCACCGGCATCTACGATCTCTGGCTGCCGGAACTCGCGCGCGACAAGCTCGTCAACGCCGCGCCGGAAGCGAACGCCGCCGACGTCAAGACCAACTGGCCGAACGGCGTGGCGACGGCCGCGAGCGTCGGCGGCACGGTCTACGGCTATCCGAACGAGATCGACGTCTACGCGCTGAACTACAACAAGAAGCTGTTCGAGGAAGCCGGCATCAAGGAAGCGCCGAAGACCTGGGACGAGTTCTACGCCGCCGCCGAGAAGCTGACCAACAAGGACAAGGGCCAGCAGGGCTTCGGCATGATCAACTCCTGGGCGGCGGGCGTCGTCCATCCCTTCGCCTCGCTGCTCGCCTCGAATGGCGGCGCGCTCGTGGTCGATGGCAAGCCGCAGCTCGACAGCGAGAACGCCAAGGCGACGTTCGAGCTCTACGAGAAGCTGATCAAGTCCGGCGCCTCGGTCGCCACCATGGGCACGGCCGACGCCAACACCACCGGTCCGTTCCTCGACAATTTCGTCTCCGGCAAGACCGGCATGATCATCATGGCGAACTGGTGGGAATCGGCGCTGAAGGCCGGCATGGGCGACCGCTTCGCTGACGTCGCCACCGCGCCGATCCCGGTCGGCCCGAAGGGCGACGGACCGCACTCGATCTCCTATTCCTGGATGACCGTCGTCTCCGACGGCGCCTCGGACGCCGAGAAGAAGGCGGCCTGGGACTTCCTCGCCTGGTTCAACGGCCCGACCTCGGGCGAGAACGGCGCCTCGGCCATGGGCGACCTGCTGCAGTCGATGGGCATCCTGCCGTCGCGCACCTCCGACGTCGCCGCCTTCGCCGACCGGCTGAAGACGCCGTTCCTCGCCGGCTATGTCGACGTGCTGTCGGAAGCCCGGCCGTTCCCGACCGTGCTCGGCGGCCAGGAATTCACGGAATCGCTGCAGGGCCATATCGAGGCTGTGCAGTTCGGCAAGGAGACGGCCGCCGAGGCCGCCGCCGCGGCGCAGGCCGACGCCGCGTCGATCCTCGAAAAGGCGTCGCAGTAGGGCCTCGCCACGCCGTCATCCCGGGCTTGACCCGGGATGACGGCGGAGGGCTCGATCGCTCCCTCGCCCACGCCAGTGGGAGAGGGCGGGGGTGAGGGCCTTGCTTCGCTTTAAGGTCCCCACCGCTGAGCGGACGTCGCCGGAAGACCTTCACCCCGACCCTCTCCCGCCAGCGGGAGAGGGAGCCGACAGCGGCCGCCCGTCGGGGCCGCCGTCAAAATCGCAGTCATGAACAGAGCAAACAGTCCCGCATGATCGGCCTTCGAAAATCGACCTTCGCCATGCTCGCGCCGGGGCTGGGCCTGCTCGCCGTCTTCATCCTGGTGCCAATCGCGCTGACCGTGTGGCTCGCCTTCACCAAATGGTCGTCGCAGACGCCGTTCACGACAGCGACCTTCGTCGGCCTCGACAATTTCCGCGAGATCTTCGGATCGAGCTCGGTCGGGCGCGACTTCAAGGGCGCGATGCTCAACACGGCGCTCTATTCGGCGATGTCGATCGCGCTGATCCTGCCGCTTTCGGTGGTGTTCGGCATGCTGATCCACCAGGCCGAGCTCAAGGGCGCCAACGTGCTGCGCACCATCCTGTTCGCCACCTACATGGTGCCGATGATCGCGGTGGCGCTGGTGTTTTCAAAGCTCTATTCGCCGACGGAGGGACCGATCAACCAGCTGCTTTCCCTTGTCGGCATCGGCCCGCAGCCCTGGCTGTCCTCGCCCGATACGGCGCTGGTCTCGATCGTGCTTTTGAACGTCTGGCAGCAGGTCGGCTATTTCACCATCCTGATCATCGCCGGCCTCACCCAGATCCCGACCTCGATCTACGAGGCGGCGCGGATGGATGGCGCGCGCGGGCCGGCGCTGTTCGGCTTCATCACGCTGCCGCTCCTGAAGCGGACGCTGCTCTTCTCCGCCGTGATCGCGCTGATCAACGCCGTGCAGGTGTTCGAGCCGGTGGCGCTGATCACCCAGGGCGGCCCGGTCGGTTCGACCAATGTCATGACCTATCACATCCGCCGCGTCGGCATCGAGCGCGCCCAGGGCGGCCTCGGCTCGGCCATGTCGGTGACGCTGCTCCTGGCGCTCGTTATCACGGTCACCGCCGTCTTCGCCTTCGCGCGTCGGGAGGATCGGCGATGAGCGCGCAGGGACGCCTTCCCGCCACGGGCGCCGGCGTGACCGGCTGGCGCGCCTTCCTCTATCTCCTGATGATCGCGATCGCCGTCGCCTCGGCCTTCCCGCTCGTCTGGATGGTGCTGTCGAGCCTGAAGACCCCGGCCGAGGCGATGCAAACGCCGCCGGTCTGGATCCCGCAGACGCCCTCGCTCGACGCCTACCAGAAGGTCAACGAGCTGATCCGCGTCGGCCGCTCCTTCGCCAATTCGGCCGTGATCGCCGGCATCACCACCGCCGGCATCCTCCTGACCTCTTTGATGGCCGGCTACGCCTTCGCCAAATACCGCTTCCGCAATCGCGAGGTTCTGTTCGCGATCACCATCGCGACCATGTTCCTGCCGCCGATCGTGACGCTGATCCCGCTCTATCGGCTGGTCGGCACGATCGGCCTCAACGCCAGCCTCGCCGGCGTCATCGTGCCCAATCTCGCCAATGCCTTCGGCATCTTCCTGATGCGCCAGTTCATCGCCGGCGTGCCGGACGAGCTCTTGGAAGCGGCGCGGCTCGACGGCGCGTCGGAGTTCCGCATCCTGTTCCGGATCGTCGCGCCGGCCGTCGCCCCGGCGCTGGCGGCGCTCGCGCTGTTCGCCTTCGTCTATCACTGGAACAGCTATCTCTGGCCGCTCACCGTGCTGCAGGGCAATTCCGACAACTACCCGATCGTGATCAGCCTCTCGCGGCTGCTCTCCTACAACCGCTCCGCCGTCAATACCGGCCTCGTCATGGCCGGGGCGACGCTCGCCGTGCTGCCGCCGCTGATCCTGTTCGTGTTCCTGCAGCGCTTCTTCGTCCGTACCATCACAGCCTCCGGGATGACGGGACAATGACCACCTTTTCCCACGTCCTGGCGCTCGATCTCGGCGGCACCAGCCTGCGCGCCGGCTTCGTCCGCGCCGACGCGCCTTCCGAACTCGACGCGGTCGAGCGCTGGCCGGCGCCGGAAAGCGCCGAAGCGCTGCGCGAAAAGGTGCTGGCGCTGATCGCCACGCGCAACCGCGCGGAGCCGCTCGTCGGCATCGGCATCACCGTTCCCGGCCTCGTCGAGGGCACGGTCGCGCGCTGGGTGCCGAACCTGCCGCATCTCGACGGCATCGACCTCGCTGAACTGCTCGCCCCCGCCGGCGCGCCGGTCGCGGCCGGCAATGACGCGCAGATGGCGCTGCTCGCCGAGGCGCGGCTGGGTGCTGCGCGCGGGCTCGACGACGCGATCCTGCTCGCGATCGGCACCGGCATCGGCTCGTCGGTGCTTGCCGGCGGCCGCATCGTGCGCGGCAGCCGCGGCGGTGCCTGCTCCTTCGGCTGGGCCTCGGCGGATGTCGACGATGCCGGCGAGGATCGCTCCGGCTGGCTGGAGCGGCAGGCGGCGGGCCGGGCGCTCGACCGCGCGGCGCGCGAGATCGGGCTCGCCGACGGCGCGGCGCTGATCGCGGCGGCGCGGCAGGGCGACCGGCCGGCGAGCCTCGCCATCCATGCCGCCGGCACGGCGCTCGGCACCACGCTCGCCGGCGCCGTGGCGCTGCTCGATCCGGCGGCGGTGCTGCTCGCTGGTGGTGTCTCCGAGACGATCGATGTCCTCGGGCCGCCGCTTCGTGCCGCGCTGACGCGGCACCTGCCGCCGCATCTTAGAAGTATCGAAATCAGGCCCGGCCGCTTCGGCCCGCAAGCCGGCCTCGTCGGCGCGGCGGTCGCGGCGGCGCGGGGAGCCGAATGGTGGAGGGTCCGATGAACGATGGACTGATCACATCCCTCGACCGGCGCCGGCCGGAGCCGCTCTGGCACCAGGCCGAGCGCGCCATCCGCGCCCGCATCGAGGCGGGCGAATGGCCGGCCGGATCCCAGATCCCGGCCGAGGACCGGCTGTGCGAGCTGCTCGGTGTCAGCCGCATCACGGTGCGCCATGCGCTGCGAAATCTCGAGGCGCTCGGCCTGCTCCGGCGCGAACATGGGCGCGGCACCTTCGTGCGCAGCGCCACCGTCGTCGCCGGCGCGCGCGGCCTGACCAGCTTCACCGACGAAATGGCGGCGCTGGGCCTCTCCGTCGGCTCGCGCATGCTGGCGCAGGAGATCGTGCCGGCGAGCCCCCGCGTCGCGGCGGCGCTGGAGATCGAGGAGGGCGAGCCCGTCGCCATGGTCCGCCGGCTGCGTCTCGGCAATGGCTCGCCGATCGGCGTGCAGACGGCGCATCTGCGCCTCGACCGCGTGCCCGGCCTGCTCGACGAGGATCTTTCCGGCAGCTCGCTCTACGCCCAGATCGAGCGGCGCTACGGCATCAAGCCGTTCGAGGCGACGGAGATCTATCGCGTCGGCGCCGTCGGGCCGGAGGATGCCGAGCTGCTCGAAATCGAGGCCGGCAGCCCCGCCTTCATCGTCGAGCGCCTCGCCGTCGACCCGCGCGGGCCGTTCGAATTCACCCTCTCGATCATGCGGGGCGACCGCTACGAGATCCGCTCCACCCTGCGGATCTAGCCCCGTTCGACTTTGCCATCACGAAATCACCCAGGGAGACCATTGATGTCCGATTTCTATCTGCACCGCCTGATCCAGCTGATCGAGAAGGCCGGTTCCGCCAATGACGCGGCGCTCAGCGAGGCGGCGCAGCGCTTCTCCGAGACGCTGGCGAAGGGCGGCCTGGTCCATCTGTTCGGCTCGGGCCATTCGGTGCTGCCGACCCAGGAAGCCTTCCCGCGCTACGGCTCCTATGTCGGCTTCAACCCGCTGACCGACCCGCGCGTGATGTGGCACAACGTGCTCGGCGCCGGCGGCGTGCGCGAACTGCTCTGGCTGGAGCGGACCGAGAACTACATCGACAAGTTCCTCGACCACCAGCCGCTGAATGCCGGCGATTCCATCATCATCTACTCGCATTCCGGCACCAACTCGGCCGGCATCGAGACGGCGCTCTACGCCAAGGCGCGCGGCCTGTTCGTCGTCGCCATCACCTCGAAGGCGAACGACAAGCCGGCCAAGCACTCGTCCGGCAAGCGGCTGAAGGACGTCGCCGACGTCGTCATCGACACCAACTCGCCGGTCGAGGACGCGATCGTCCCGATCGAGGGCTGGAGCCGCCCGGTCTCGGGCTCGTCGACGGTCCTCGCCATGATCCTGACGCATGAGCTGATCGCGCGCACCGCGGACCAGCTGTCGAAGAAGGGCGTCGAGCTGCCGGTCTTCGCCTCGCCGACCATCGAGGGCGTGACGCTGCACGACACCGACGTGATCTACGGCATCTATCGCGAGAAGATGATCGAGGCGCAGCAGAAGCACCTCTCGACGTTCCAGGAGAAGATGAAGGGCTGATCGCCTCTACATCCGTGACGGATCCAGCGCCGCGAGCCCCAGGGTTCGCGGCGCTTTTTTGTTGAGGGCTCGCGGTGTTCCGCGTCTCCCGTTGCCCACGCTCGCCGTCATCCCGGCCTCCGAGCCGGGATCCATCCAGCCGTGCCATCGGGAGGTGATCGCGGTCCGAAATCCGGCTGCAGGCATCCCCGCCTACGCGGGAATGACGCTAGGGAAGGCTTTCTGTTCGATGCCGAGGGCATGGTGAAAATCCCCTTAACGGATCAACCGCTTGCCGCATGCCGGTTGTAGACATACACGATCGAACAAGTCGGGTTTGTTGACAGCCGGTTCCAATTCGGGAAGTCTCGGTTCTGGTCGGAGCGTTCCAGCACTGGCCACCAACGACGGAGACGTGCCGGTTCCTGCTTCTGCGGCGCATATTTCGGAGAAACCCGATGACACTGGCCAACCACGTTGCTTCCGAGCTTCCCCGTTTTCTCTCGTTCTTTCGAGCTGCCGATCCGAAGACCGAACGGGTTGCCACCCCCGTAAATCCCGCCGTCGAGACGCGCGATCCCGACAAGGCCGACGACGATGACGCGACCTCCGACATCGTCTGGACGCTTGCCTATTGGCCGTGGCTGTAGCACTCGATGACCGCCGGCTTCGGGCCGGCGGTTGCTTCGAGGACAGAGCATGAATGCGACGATCAGGAGCCGGGCCGTGGGCGCCACGGCCTCGGCGGACCGGGACAGCCTCCCCGAAGTCACGAGCGAGACGGGCGGACGGCTTTCGGTGGTGACGCGGCCTTCGGCCGAAGGGTTCAATCCGCTCGACCTGATGGCGGCCTCGCTCTCCTCCTGCATCGTCCTCAGCGTCCAGATCGCCGCGCGCGGCGAGGGCTGGCTCGATCAGATTGACCGGGTGAACGTGCGGGTGATTCCGGAGAAGGCCGATGAGGCGCCGTCGCGCGTCGCGCGCTTCGTGACCACCGTGACGATCGACGGGCCGCTCGACGCGGCGAAGAAGGCCCAGCTGATCGAGGCGGCCGAGACGATCTGCACCGTCAGCAACACGTTGCGCGCCGGCGCCGAGATCGAAGCCGGCTGATCGGCCGGTCCCCCGAACGCGTCCCGATTGACGATGCCCCTGCCGGATGCGATGCCGTTGGCATAGCGCGCGACGCGCCGACAGAGGGGGCTGACGACATGAGCGACGATCCGGGTTTGCTGCAGGAACTGCTCGACCAGGAGCGGCGCTTGGTCTTCGATCGTTTCGACAACGACACGGCGATCGAGCTCGGCACGCGCATCATCGAGCGGGCGCGGCGCGACGGGCTCTCGGTCGCGGTCGAGATCGCGCGCGGCGAACAGCGGATCTATTACTGCGCGCTCGCCGGCACCTCGGCCGACAACGAATTCTGGGTCGCCGGCAAGACGGCGGTCGTCCGCCGCTACGGCCATTCCTCCTTCTACATGGGCGAGCGGGCTCGGCAGAAGGGCGTCGATTTCGCCACCGCCCATGCGGTCGACCCGAGGAAGTACCTCGCCCATGGCGGCTCGTTCCCGATCCTCGTCGACAAGGTCGGCATGGTCGGCACGGCGACCGTCTCCGGCCTGCCGCAGGTCGAGGATCACAAGCTGGTGGTGACGGTGATCGAGGAATATCTCGCCGAACTCGGCCTCGGCGAGGCCCGGCCGGAAGTCTGGACGGCGTAGGGGCGTCTGGGCGGTCCGGGAGATGTTCCGTGACCCCCTCATCATGCTGAGGAGGCCCGAAGGGGCCGTCTCGAAGCACGCAGAGCGGTCGAACCGCTGCTCTCAGGCCATGGGTGCTTCAAGACGGCACGCCGGGCAAGCCTCCTCAGAATTCGGCCCATAATTCCAAATCGGGGCCTGGATGGTTCTTGAGGTGGCGGGCGGCTGTCCAAACTGCTGAGCTTTGCAGAACTCCGCCATCATCCTGAGGTGCTTCGCGTGAGCGAAGCCTCGAAGGAGGATCCAGCGTGGCAATCCCGATTGCAGAGGGGCGTTCCCTGGACCCTCCTTCGAGGCCCGGCTTTGCCGGGCACCTCAGGATGATGGTCGGAGGCTGAGAAGGCAGCCTGGGGGAAAAGGACGACGGCGCTGGCGACTTCACACGAAGGTCGCGCGGTCGGGGTGGTCGCGCAGCAGCGCCGCCTTCAGCTTCTCGATGGCGCGGCTCTCGATCTGCCGGACGCGCTCCTTGGAGATGCCGAGCGTCTCGCCGAGCGATTCCAGTGTCGCGCCTTCCTCGCGCAGGCGCCGTTCGCGCACGATCCGCGCCTCGCGATCCGACAGAGCGAGCATCGCCTCGTTCAGCCACGTCACCCGCCGTTCGGTATCGATGACCTCGCCGACCATCTGGTCGGGAAGCGGCATCTCGTCGACCAGGAAGTCCTGGCGATCCGAGGTCGAGGATTCCGTATCGTGCACCGGCGCATTCAGCGAGGTGTCCGAGCCGGACAGGCGGGCATCCATCAGCGCCACGTCCTGCGCGGTCACGCCGACGGCGACCGCAATCTGCTGATAGATCTGCTGGTTGGGGACGGCGACCGAGCCCTGCGACAACTTGGCGCGCAGCCGGCGCAGGTTGAAGAACAGCGCCTTCTGCGTCGAGCTGGTGCCGCCGCGCACGATCGACCAGTTGCGCAGGATGTAGTCCTGGATCGAGGCGCGGATCCACCAGGTGGCATAGGTCGAGAAGCGGACCTCGCGGTCCGGCTCGAAGCGGGCGGCCGCTTCCAGCAGACCGACATGGCCTTCCTGGATCAGGTCGCTCATCGGCAGCCCGAAATGACGAAAGCGGGCCGCGAGCGCGATGACGAGGCGCATGTGCGATGCCGTCAGCCGGTGCAGCGCGGCCTGGTCCTTGACCTCGCGCCAGCGCACCGCCAGGTCGTGCTCTTCGTCCCGCTCCAGATAGGGCGCCTGCATCGCCGCCTTGACGAATCGTCGCCCGGAGATTGTCGACGTGCCCATCCGACCGCTCCCGTTTTTTTGCAGCCCCGTATCCAGCTAAGCCCCAACCATACGATCGGGTTCAAAGAATGGGCGACACATTGGTGTGATGCGAACGGGAAGCCCGCGTGAACACCCTCGCGTCTGGTGGTCGCCCAAAAGAAAAACGCCCGGCGGAGGCCGGGCGTTCCCTGTAGAATCAGTGAGTTCGCAGAGGCGGGGCCGTGGGCCCCGGCGCCTTATGCGGCCTCGTCGTGCGTCTCGTCGTCGCTGTCGACTTCGGCTGCGACTTCTTCGTCGGCCTTGCCGCCGCGCTTCGGGCTCTTGGCGAGGTTCTGCTCGATCTGGCGGACGGCTTCCGTCTCGGAGATCTCGCTCACCGCCGCGATTTCGCGCGACATGCGGTCGAGAGCGGCCTCATAGAGCTGGCGCTCGCTGTAGGACTGCTCGGGCTGCGTGTCGGAGCGGTAGAGATCGCGGACAACTTCGGAGATCTGGATCAGGTCGCCGGAATTGATCTTCGCTTCGTATTCCTGGGCACGACGGCTCCACATGGTGCGCTTGACGCGGGCGCGGCCACGAATGGTCTCGAGTGCCTTCTTCACGGTGGTCGCATCGGAAAGCTTGCGCATGCCGACCGTCGTCGCCTTCGCGACGGGGACGCGCAGCTTCATCTTGTCTTTCTCGAACGCGATCACGAAGAGCTCAAGCTTGATGCCGGCCACTTCCTGCTCTTCGATACCGACAATCTCACCGACGCCATGCGCCGGATAGACGATGTGCTCGCCGGTCTTGAAATCGGAACGCAGAGTGGTCTTCTTGAGGGTGGCCATACGCGTATTAACTCCGTTAAATTGGCGGGCCCGGCTCGCCAAGCCAAAGGCCGGATTTTGACGATTCCCCGTCTCATCCATGGCAAATGCGACTCCGACCCGGTTCCGGGGCAAGCGAGCCCCGGAGGCGAACCGGTCGGGTCCGCTCATTCCGCTTGTCAGCCGATCAGGAAGACGCTTGTCACCTGCAGGACGTCCGCGCGCGTGCACGGCATTGCCGACGATCCCCTTGCCGTCGCGCGCTAGTCGCGTCAGCACGGTTTATCGTGTCAATGCTGTGGGTTGTTCACGAACGAAACGCCAAAAGGTGCGGTTACGCCGTAGGTGGTCACCGACTGTCAGATATATATATCACAAAATACCCAAAAATCAAAGCATTGCGGTCGCAGCGCCGTGAAGGCGCCGCGTGCCGGAATCCTCGTCCGGGATTCGGGCGCGAATCGCGCCCCGCCGGTTGTTCCCGTCAGTCGCCCTCGCCGGGCGCCTCGGAAAAATGCCCTTCGAGCTTGTTGGGCACACCGTCGAACTCGGCCGCTTCGGGCAGCGCATCCTTGCGGACGGTGATGTTCGGCCACTTCTCGGCATATTCGGCGTTGAGCTTCAGCCACTGCTCGAGGCCCGGCTCGGTGTCCGGCTTGATCGCCTCGGCCGGGCATTCCGGCTCGCAGACGCCGCAGTCGATGCATTCGTCCGGATGGATGACGAGCATGTTTTCGCCCTCGTAGAAGCAGTCCACCGGACATACCTCGACGCAATCCGTGTACTTGCAGCGGATACAGTTGTCGGTCACGACATAGGGCACGATCGTCTCCTCGGAACGGCGAACACGTTCCAGGCTCGCCGACGCCGGATGGGTAAACGCTTTGGCGGGACGGTGCAAGGATCGTGGATGCCGCAATCGCCCGCTTCGGCAGAACGGGTTTTCTCAATCTTCGTCGTCGGATGGAAAAGTCTCTCCGCCGTCCCCGGACGTTCCGGAATGGAACGCATCCAGCGCGCGGCGGTCGCGCTTGGTCGGTCGCGGTCCGCCGCGCTGCAGCGGCTGGGCGGATGGCGAGATCGGAGCCGGCGGCGTCACATCCTCGTAGAGCAGCTGGGCTTCCGGCGCCGGACCCCGGCGCGTGCCGGGATCGAGGACCTTGATCACCCGCACCTGGCGCTCGAAGGCGATGGTGAGAACGTCGCCGGGCCGCACGAGGCGGCTCGACGCGTCGATCTTGTCGCGGTTGACGCGGACCTTGCCGCCGGTCACCAGCTTCTGGGCGATCGAGCGGCTTTTGGCGAGGCGGGCGTACCAGAGCCATTTGTCGATTCGCTGGCGCCCGGTCTCCTCGCTCATCGCGGCTCCGTGTCTGGCCCGGCGTCGCGCGGCGTCAGCCGCCGCGCTGCCTGGTTTCTATCGCGCGGCTAGCCGCCGCGCTTTTTGGCCTCAAGATCGGCCTTCAGCGCCAGCAGCGCCGCGAAGGGCGAGTTCGGATCGACCGGACGGTCGCGCCGGGGCTCCTCGCGACGCGGCTGCGGCGCCTGGCCCTGGCGGGAATCGCCGCCCTTGTTGCGGTGATCCTGGCCCTGGCGGTCCTGGTTGCGGCGTCCCTCGCCCTGCGGACGATCGCCGCGCTCGGGACGGGGCCCGCGCTGCTGCTGCGGGCGTCCACCCTGGCGACGGCCGTCGCGCTCGCCGTCCTGCTGGCGGCCACGGCCTTCGCGGCCTTCCGGCTTTGCCTCGCCGGCAGCGCCTTCGGCCGGAGCCGATGCGTTGTTGTTCGGGCGACGGTCGCGGCGATGGTCGCGCTGCTGCGGGCGACGGTCGAACCGGCCCGGACGCCAGACGTCGATCATTTCCGGCTCGGCCGGGGTCTCGGCGACGGTTTCGGTGACGATCTCGGTCGTCTCGACCACGACCTCGGTCGAGGTCTCGATCACGATCGTCTCGACGACCGCCTCCGCCGGCGCTTCAACCACGGCCTCGGTCGCCTCGGCCACAGCGGCTTCGACAGCCTCTGCCACGGGCGATTCGGTCTCGACGGCCGGCGCGGCCTCAGCCTCGGCGGCCGGTGCCGTCTCGGCAGGCGCTTCGGTCACGGTCTCGACCGTCTCGGTCGCGACCACTTCCGTCGCGACGACGGGCGCCTTGGGCGGGGCCGGGCGACGGTCCAGGCGGTAACCCAGCGACTTCAGCACGCCGGCGAAATCCTCGCCGGAGCAGCCGAGCAGCGACGTCATCGAAACGGTGATGGTGAAGCCATTGCCGTCGACGGCGCCCTCGGGCGGCACGAGATTGTCGGAAGTCGGCTTCCAGGCGATCAGCGGCCGGATGATGTCGGCCAGCCGCTCGAGGATGTCGATGCGGACGGCGCGGTTGCCGGCGATGCGATAGCCCACCACGCGGTAGAGCGGCCGGGCGAAGCTCGCATCGACCGGAACCGTGGTGCGGCCGGTGGCGGAGAGCTGCGGCAGCTCGGCCAGGCCCGGCGCGTCGAGGCCGTGGTTCTTCAGCGCCCACAGCATGGCGTTGAGGGCGCTCGGCGCCGGCTTCAGCAGGGCCGGCACGTAGATGTGGTAGGCGCCGAAGCGGACACCGAGCTTGCGCAGGCCCGAGCGGGCCTCCTGGTCGAGCGCCTTGATCTCCTCGGCGATCTCCGAACGCTCCAGCACGCCCTGGCCCTCGACGATGCGGAAGGCGATGCCGCGCGCCGGCGCCGAGAGCTCGAGGCCTGCGAGCAGCTCGAACAGCGGTTTCAGCAGCGTCTCGACATGGCTCTTCAGCCAGATGTCGACGCGGTCCTGCACGCGTTCGCGCGACGGGCCGGTCAGGCCCTCATCGGCGAGCAGCACCAGACGCGGCCGGAGCGCGTCGTCGGTCGCGACGATGCGGGCAACCGGGGCGCCGAGCCAGCGCAGCGTGCCGTCGGTCGACAGCACGAATTCGGGATTGGGGGCGTTGCCGATCTTCTCGGCGCGGCGTTCGATCTCGCCGGCGAGCGCCTTCTGGGCCACGGCGGCGATCGCCTTGGCGTCCGGGCCGTCGGCCTGGGGATCGGGCGTGAAGCGGAAACCCTGCAGGCTTCCGACATGCTGTCCCTCGACCAGCACATCGCCGGAGGTCGTGATTTCTGCTTCGAGCATGGCGTTTTCTCTGAGCCGCTTCATCAGTACACTTGTGCGCCGGTCCACGAAACGCTGAGTCAGCCTCTCGTGGAGCGCATCGGAAAGTCGATCCTCTATAGCGCGCGTGCGCTCCTGCCAATGGCGAGGATCCTTAAGCCAGTTAGGCCGGTTTGCCGCAAAGGTCCATGTTCTTATGTGTGCAATGCGGTTGGCGAGCGTATCGATATCGCCATCTGTGCGATCTGCAAAGGCGACCTGACGCTGAAACCAGTCGTCTGGCACCGCGCCATCGCGGGCGACGAAGGTGAAAATGTCGCCGACGATCTCGGCATGGTTGGCCGGCGCGATGCGCCGATAGTCCGGCGTCTGGCAGATGTCCCAGAGCAGTTCGATGCGCTCGCGCCGGTTGGCCAGCGCCCGGATGCCGGGGTCGCGACTGACGATTTCCAGCACCGTGACGTCCTCGGCCGGCGGCGCCTTCGACAGGCCCTCATGGCCCGGCGGACGCTCCAGACTGGCGCGAAGGCTATCGATCGTGCGGAAATCGAGCGCACGATTGCGCCATTGCAGGGTGCGGACCGGGGCGAACTGGTGGCTCTCGAGCGCCTCGACCAGCTCGTCCTCGAACGGGTCGACCTGACCGGTGACGCCAAATGTGCCGTCGCGCGTATGCCGTCCGGCGCGGCCGGCGATCTGGCCGAGCTCGGCCGCCGTCAGCCGGCGATACTGGAACCCGTCGAACTTGCGCTCCTGCGCGAAGGCGACATGGTCGACATCGAGATTGAGGCCCATGCCGATGGCGTCGGTGGCGACGAGAAAATCGACGTCACCGGACTGATAAAGTTCCACCTGGGCGTTTCGCGTCCGTGGGCTGAGCGATCCGAGCACCACCGCGGCGCCGCCACGCTGGCGGCGAATCAGTTCGGCGATCGCATAAACCTCGTCGGCCGAGAAGGCGACGACGGCGGTGCGGCGGGGCAGGCGGGTGATCTTCTTCGAGCCGGCATAGGTCAGCATCGACATGCGCGGCCGGGTGATGACGTTGATCCCGGGCAGCAGCTTTTCCAGGATGCCCCGCATGGTGGCGGCGCCGAGCAGCAGCGTCTCGTCGCGGCCGCGCAGGTTCAGCAGCCGGTCGGTGAAGACATGGCCGCGGTCGAGGTCGGCGGCGAGCTGGATCTCGTCAATCGCCAGGAAGGACGCGTCGGTGTGGGAGGGCAGGGCCTCGACCGTGCAGATGCGGTAGCGCGGATGCGGCGGGATGATTTTTTCTTCGCCGGTGATCAGCGCGACGGCATTGGCGCCGACCCGCGCCACGACGCGGCCATAGACCTCGCGGGCGAGTAGGCGGAGCGGCAGGCCGATGACGCCGGACGAATGGGCGAGCATGCGCTCGATCGCCAGATGCGTCTTGCCGGTATTGGTCGGACCCAAGACGGCAGTGACGTTGCGCCCGCCCGCTCCGGCGCCTGTAGCTTTCGACCGTTCATTCATCGTGCGGGCAGTCTCACCATTCCAACGCTTCGGACCTTGCCCCTGTATCATGTCGAAACAATGGGGTGCCGGATCCAATCCTGCAGACGGGCTCCGATTAAACCTTGGAACCTTTCTGGAACAAACGATGTCCGAATCACTGACTCCCGGAAAATCGCGTTCTGTTCACCACCATATATGTGCGGCGCGGCGGGAACCGCCACGAAATAGTGCCATGCAAAAGCCTGCGCCCGCCTGACATCCGGCCGGGACGTTAACCTTTGCGGGAGCCGCGCGAAACAAGCGGGTTACCAAAACGTCAATTCAATCAAGAGGCTGTTGTCGCTGGCCGTTAACGATTCGACCGAATCCGGAACGGAGAAAGCACGAATCGCTGGCGGGACAGAGTTCCGGGTTCGTGCCCGCTACGGCTTGTGGGTGGCGCCGCCGGCGCCACGATAGGCACGGGGACGGAATGGCCGGCGGGCAGGGCGGCGCGAGGCCAAGCGTGCCATCTTGCCGGTCCGCGTTAACCAGGGCGGGGCGAGTGTCGCAATCCGGGACGGCTGCTTGCCGCTTGAGTGGCTGCCCGCCGGATGGCGGCGCGGGATGGCGGCGCGCCGGCGACGGCACAGGCTCCGTCATCCCGGACGCAGCGAAGCGGAGATCCGGGATCCATTCAGCCGTGAACTCGGGAAGCGCGCGTCACCAGCAGCCCGGCTGAATGGATCCCGGGTCAGGCCCGGGATGACGGCGCGAGCGGGGCTGGCAGACCGCTCGAACGGCAAGCGCTGCCAGACCGATCGACGGCCCCGACCATCATCCTGAGGTGCTTCGCGCGAGCGAAGCCTCGAAGGAGGGTCCAGCGGAGCTGCGGAACCCCCGAGATCCGGGCCTCATCAACCGGCAGCTGTTTGCTCCCTGAAGGGAGTCAACTGAACCCTCCTTCGAGGCCCGGCTCCGCCGGGCACCTCAGGATGATGGTTCGAGGTTTGGGGATGTAGTCCGGAAGAACCGTCTCGATCGCCGACCGACCAACTCCGCCCGCATCGTCTCCACTTGATGCAGATGGAAACCCGGCACGCGGGCCACCAAGCGGAGCAACCTACTCCGCCGAGGCGCGCTGGGTTTCGGCCTCGCCGATGAAGCGCGAGGCGTGGATGATCAGCATGCCGACTTCGGTGCCGATCTGCAGGCGGTAGGGGATCATCACGCCGAGCGGCTCGACCGGCGCCAGCCAGACCTCGAGCGCCTTGTTGTTTTCCATGTATTCGATCGCCTCGCGCGTCGGCCGGTGGCCGGCGACGGGGACGTAGCGGGCGCCGCAGACGATGACCGTGCCCTTATAGGAGCCGGCCTGGCCGTCCACCTCGGCCGTGCCCTTGTAGTAGAGCTTGACGTCGAAGCGCTGCCAGCCGTCGAAGACGGGAACGGTGCGGTTGCAGGCGCCGGCCGTGCTGCCGTTCTTCATCGGCACGATCATGGCGCTCAGGGGATCGAAGATGTTGCGCATGTGCTGCGGCAGCAGCGGCACGCGGTCGGCCTTCTTGGCGAGCGGAGGCAGGGCGGCGACGTTGACGATGTCGCCGGCGTTCATCTGCATCGAGACGGTCGAGTTGCGGTGGCCGTTCTCGCTGGTGTCGAGCAGGTAGGCGGCGGGCAGCACGCGGGTGCCGACCATGCGGCCGCTGCTCTTCAGATAGCCCTTGCCGTCCGAGACGAAGCGGCTGACGCCGCTGGTCGAGCCGCGCACCGTGATGGTGTAGCCCTTGCCGTCGAATACCGTGTCGAGCGCGAAGCGGCCGATGGTCAGCCCGCCGAGCAGGATGTTATAGGTGGCGTCGACGCGGCCGTTCGGCGCTTCCGCCTTGGCGGGGGCGGCGAGCGACGGCTGGGGCGCGCAGAGCGAGGCGACCGCCGCGGCGAAGGCCGGCAGAAGGAGAGCGCGGAGGAAGCGGGGCGATTTCATGAGAAATGGTTCCGTCGAAGAGACCTGTCCGTGCGGGTTTTTCGCCTTCGTCCCCGCGTCGGTCCCGTGGCTTAGATGATGCCCCCAAATCACTTCGCGCGATTCTAGGTGATTTGCCCCGTCTTAGTCACTAGTCATCGCGTCCTGAAAGCTTGACGGGCGTGGCTTCGGTGACTAAGAGAAAGCCCACTTTCCGATACCCCTGCCGCGATGGATGCCGAAGCCGGCGCGTTGCGGCGGAATATGAAGGATTTTTGTCATGTCCCGTGTCTGCGAGTTGACCGGTAAGGCCGTTCTGACCGGCAACACCGTCAGCCATGCCAACAACAAGGCTCGTCGCCGTTACCTGCCGAACCTCGTCAACGTGACGCTGATCAGCGACGCGCTCGGCCGCAGCTTCAAGCTGCGCGTTTCGGCTCACGGCCTTCGTTCGGTCGAGCACCGTGGCGGTCTCGACGCCTTCCTCGCCAAGGCCGATGCGAAGGAACTGTCCTTCCGCGCGGCGACGCTGAAGCGCGCCATCGCCAAGAAGCTCGAGCTGGAATCCGCGGCGGCCTAAGGGGCTCTCGATGATCAAGCCGGGTTACATCGTTGCGGCCGCCGTCATGGCGGCCGTTGTCGTTTTGTCGAATGTCCTCGTCCAGTATCCGGTCGAGGCCATGGTCGGGCGGCTTCAACTCGCCGATATCCTGACCTGGGGCGCGTTCACCTTTCCGCTCGCCTTCTTCGTCAGCGACCTGACCAATCGCCGCTACGGCCCGCGCGTGGCGCGGCTCGTCGTGCTGGTCGGCTTCGTCTGCGCCGTCGCGGTGTCGGTGAAGCTGGCGACGCCGCGCCTCGCCGCCGCCTCGGGCGCCGCCTATCTGGTCGGCCAGATGCTCGACATCAGCCTGTTCGCCCGCCTGCGTCGCCAGGCCTGGTGGCGGGCGCCGCTGGCGGCCTCGGTGTTCGGCTCGATCTTCGACACGGCGATCTTCTTCACGCTCGCCTTCGCGCCGTTCGCGTCCTTCCTCGGCCCGAATGACAGCTTCGCGCTGCAGCCGGCGCCGCTGCTCGGCCTGTTCTCGGTCGAGACCGCGCGTTGGGTGTCGTGGGCGCTGGGCGATCTCACGGTCAAGTTCTGCGCCGCGCTGATCCTGCTTGCGCCCTATCGCGCGCTGATGCGGATCGTGCTGCCCTGGCCCGACGCGCAGATGCGCCCGGCCTAGGCGTTCCGTCGAATACGAAAAGCCCCGCTTCGGCGGGGCTTTTTTTATGCTCGGTCGGGATCGATTCGTGTCAGTTGACGGCGGTGCCGGAGGCCGTGCCGGGGCCCTGCCAGAGAAACTCCAGCATCAGCGTCCGCTGCAGGATGCTCACATTGTCGTCGGAGACGAGGGTGATGCGGGTCCGGCCGTCGGGGTCGGTGGAGACGGCGAGGCCTTCCATGTTGTCGATCTGGGCCAGCATGTCGGCTTCCATCACCACCGGCCCGTCGACGACGGCGCCGGGGCGGATGGCGTCGCCGGGCAGCCGGCGCAGCCGCATGCCGACGCCATAGGGCACCACCAGCCGCCGCTCGAGAATCAGCAGGTCGCCATTCGGCAGGAAGGCGCCGTCGGTGACGTCGTAGTCGCCGCTGCGCACCACCGAGAAGGCACCGGCCAGCGGGCCGCGCACGATCCAGGCGCGATGGTTGCGCGCCTTGTCGAGCGAGCGCTCCGCCACCAGCACGGGCGAGCCCTTGAGCGGCCCGTTCGCTGGCGCCAGCGCCACGGTCTCGAGGCCGCGATTGCCGACGAGCTTGCGGCCGGCGCGGTTGAACTTGATCACCTCCGGCCGCGCCAACGCCAGGTCGGGATCGGCGCGATAGAGGCGGAGCTCGTTCGCCTGTTCGAAGGAGACATAGGCGGCCTCGCGGCCGTCGATCGTGGTGAGCCGCAGGCCCTCGGCATCGGCGTCGTGCTTGAGGCCGAGCGGCTGGCCCTTGGCGTTCAACATCGGCGCCCAGCGCGTGTCGCTGAGGCCGACGAGCCGGCCCGCCTCGCGCTCTGCCGTGCCGCGAAACCAGTAGCCGGTGTCGGAGATCGCGACGAAGCTCTTGCCGTCGGGGCCGAAATCGATGCCGGACAGCCCGCCGAACTGGCGGTTCGGCGAGGTCAGGATCAGGCCGCCGGCGAATTCGAACTCGCCGAACTGGGTCTGGCTGCGACCGATCAGGAACTGGTCGATGCGGCTGGTGCGGATCGTCTCCGGTTCGAAGCCCGCCGCAAACGTCAGGCTTGGGGCAAGCGCTGTCGATCCGGCGAGGAGCAGCGCTGCGAAGGCTGCCCGCACGCCTTTCATCGCGCGACCCGGCGTCTCGACGGCCGGCGCGCCGGCTGCTGGTGTTCGTCGAACAGCTCCGCCAGCTTCTCCGTCATCGCGCCCGCCAGTTCCTCGGCGTCGACGATCGTCACGGCGCGGCGATAGTAGCGCGTCACGTCGTGGCCGATGCCGATGGCGATCAGCTCGACCGGCGAGCGGTTCTCGATCTCGTCGATGACGTAGCGAAGGTGCCGCTCGAGATAGTTGCCGGTGTTCACGGAGAGGGTCGAATCGTCGACCGGCGCGCCGTCGGAGATCATCATCAGGATCTTGCGCTGCTCGCTGCGCGCGAGCAGGCGCTGATGCGCCCAGTCGAGCGCCTCGCCGTCGATGTTCTCCTTGAGCAGGCCCTCGCGCATCATCAGGCCGAGATTGCGCCTAGCGCGCCGCCAGGGTGCGTCGGCGGCCTTGTAGATGATGTGGCGGAGGTCGTTCAGGCGGCCCGGGGCGGCCGGCTTGCCGGCCTGCAGCCAGGCCTCGCGCGATTGCCCGCCCTTCCAGGCGCGCGTCGTGAAGCCGAGGATCTCGACCTTGACGCCGCAGCGCTCCAGCGTGCGGGCCAGGATGTCGGCGCACGTCGCCGCGACCGTGATCGGCCGGCCGCGCATGGAACCGGAATTGTCGAGCAGCAGCGTCACCACCGTGTCGCGGAAGTTCGTGTCCTTCTCGATCTTGAAGGAGAGCGGCTGCATCGGATCGGTGACGACGCGGTGGAGCCGCGCCGGGTCCAGCATTCCCTCTTCGCGGTCAAAATCCCACGAGCGGTTCTGCTGCGCCATCAGGCGGCGCTGCAGGCGGTTGGCGAGGCGGCCGACGGCGCCCTGGAGGTTCGCGAGCTGCTTGTCGAGGAAGGCGCGCAGCCGGTCGAGCTCGGCCGGATCGCAGAGATCCTCCGCCTTGATGGTCTCGTCGAAGCGCGTCGTGAAGGCCTTGTAGTCGATGCCGGGCGGGGCATTGGTGAACGGGCTCTCGGGGCGCTTCGCCTCGCCGGCGTCGCGCGCGTCCTCGACGTCGTCGCCCTCGGAATCATCCTCGGCGCCGGCTTCGGTCGTCTCGGTCTCGCCGGCTTCCGCCTCGTCGCCCGTCGTCTCGGCCTCTTCCGAGGCGTCGCTGTCGGCCTGGTCCGCCTGGTCGGAGGCGTTCTCCTGCTCGGAGCCCGAATCGTCCGTGGCGTCGCCCTGGTCGTCGTTCTCGTCCTCGTCGCCACTGCCGAGCTCGTCGGCCATTTCGAGCGAGGCGAGCATCGAGCGGACGGCGGCGGCGAAGCGCTTCTGGTCGCCCAGCGTATCGGCCAGCCGGTCAAAATCGGCGCCGGCCTTCTCCTCGATCCAGTCGCGCCAGAGGTCGACGATCTTCTCGCCCGAGGCCGGCGGCTTCTGGCCGGTCAGCTTCTCGCGCACGATCAGCGAGACGGCGTCTTCCAGCGGTGCTTCCGAGCGCTCGGTGATCTCGTGGAAATTGCCGCGGTGATAGCGGTCCTCCAGCATCGCGGCGAGATTGCCGGCGACGCCGTCCATCCGCCGGGCGCCGATCGCCTCGACGCGCGCCTGCTCGACCGCGTCGAACACGGCGCGGGCGTTCTTGCCCTCGGGCGCGACCGCGCGGTGGATCGCGTCGTCATGGCAGGCGAGCCGCAGCGCCATCGAATCGCCGAGGCCGCGCGTGACGGCGATCTCGGCCGCGGTCGGCTTGCGGGCCGGTTCCGGCAGGCGGGCGCGCATGCCGGTCAGGATCGGCCGGTCGTTCGAGAACGAGACCTCGAGGTCAGGCTTGCCGGAAATCGCGCGGACGCAGCCGGCGACGGCCCGCTTGAACGGTTCCGTCATCGCCTCGCCGGGCTTCTGTCTCGGATCGCTGTTGCTGCCGCTCATTTTTTCTTCCTCGCCCCTTCCAGCACCCTCGCCCGCATGGCGGGAGAGGGCGGGGGTAGGGGTCTTTGGCATCCGGCTCGTGCGGGCAGGGTGAGAAGCAAGTCCCTCACCCAGCCCTCTCCCGCGGGCGGGAGAGGGCTCAGTCTCTCTCCCTCAGGCGAGAGGGCTTGAGCCTCACCTTAGCTCAGCACGACATTCGCGGCCGACTCGACCAGCTCTTCGCCGAAGGCGCGCTGATAGAATTCCGCCACCAGCGAGCGCTCGAGCTCGTCGCACTTGTTCAGGAACGTCACGCGGAAGGCGAAGCCGATATCGCCGAAGATCTCGGCGTTCTCGGCCCAGGTGATGACGGTGCGCGGGCTCATGACGGTCGACAGGTCGCCGTTGATGAAGGCCGAGCGCGTCATGTCGGCGAGGCGGACCATGCGGCCGACCAGGGCGCGGCCCTTCGGATCGGCGAAGTGCTTGGCCTTCGAAACGACGATGCCGACCTCGTTGTCGTGCGGCAGGTAGTTCAGCGTGGTGACGATCGACCAGCGGTCCATCTGCGCCTGGTTGATCTGCTGCGTGCCGTGATAGAGGCCCGACGTGTCGCCGAGGCCGACCGTGTTGGCGGTGGCGAACAGGCGGAAGGCGGGATGCGGGCGGATGACGCGGTTCTGGTCGAGCAGCGTCAGACGGCCGGCCGATTCGAGCACGCGCTGGATCACGAACATCACGTCCGGGCGGCCGGCGTCATATTCGTCGAACACCAGCGCGATGTTGTGCTGGTAGGCCCAGGGCAGGATGCCGTCCCGGAATTCCGTGACCTGCAGGCCGTCCTTGATGACGATCGCGTCCTTGCCGATCAGGTCGATACGGCTGATGTGGCTGTCGAGGTTGACGCGCACGGCCGGCCAGTTGAGACGGGCGGCGACCTGCTCGATATGCGTCGACTTGCCGGTGCCGTGATAGCCGGTGACCATGACGCGACGATTGCGCGCGAAGCCGGCCAGGATGGCCAGCGTCGTCGTCCGGTCGAAGAGATAGTCCGGATCGGAATCCGGCACGTGCTCGTTCGGCTCGGAATAGGCCGGCACCTGCATGTCGGAATCGATGCCGAAGACCTCGCGCACGGAGATCATCGTATCGGGCAGGGCGGTGCGATCAGTCGTCGTCTCAGTCATGTCTGCTCCGTCGCATCCAGCGGACGCTTGCGGTCGGGTTCAAGGCGGGAGGGCCAAACTGATTTTCCACCCGCGGGCGCGAGCGGAGGATGAGCGTCTTCTAGCAGAAGCCGGCCGCTTTGAGAAAGTTATATGCCTGAATGATTTCGCGCAGCCTGTCCTCCGAGCTGCGGTCGCCGCCATTGGCATCCGGGTGATAGATTTTCACCAGCGATTTGTAGCGCGCCTTGATCTCGACGCTGGTTTCGCTGCCCTCGAGGTCGAGCGTGTCGAAGGATTTGCGCTCGAGCGTCTTCAGGTGGCGCGCCGGCTTCGGCGGCTCCTTCACGCGCCCCGCCGTGCCGTCGAACATGTCGAACGGATCCTGGACGCCGCCGCTCCAGTCGCGCGCCGCATGGCTCTTGACGCGCTCGCGCTGCTCGCCGGCGCTGTTGACGCCCATGGTCCAGGTCGGCCGGTGGCCGGTCAGCGAATCCTTCTGGTAGGCGGCGATGTCGTCGTCGCCCATGCCGGAAAAGTAGTTGTAGCTCTTGTTGTAGAGGCGGACGTGATCGATGCAGAAATGGTGGAACTGGCCCTCGCGGTTCCGCCCCTTCGGCGCCTTGTGCGTGCCCGCGCGATCGCAGCCCTCCCAGCCGCAGGTCGGCGCGGACCGCTTCAGCACAGTCTCATCGACGCTCGGCTTGATCCGGATTCCGTCGAACAATTTTGAATCGAGCTTCATGGTGCGATTATGGTAGCCACCCCGTCGACCGACAAGGCGACGTTTCGCCATGCGAACGAGGTTCTCTGTATGGATACGAAAGAGCGGATCACGCAGGCGCTGACAAGTGCCCTGTCGCCGCAGAGCCTAGATGTGATCGACGAGTCGCATTTGCACAAGGGCCATGCCGGCCATCGGCCGGAAGGCGAGACGCATTTTCGCGTGAAGATCACGGCGGAAGCGTTCCGCGGCAAGAGCCGCGTCGATGTCCACCGCGCGATCAACGCGATCCTCGCCGACGAACTCGCCGCCGGCGTCCACGCCTTAGCCATCCAGGCGAAGGCGCCGGAGTAGGGCTCCTCGGTCTCCCTTCACCTCTCCCATGGGGAGAGGTCGGAGCGAAGCTCCGGGTGAGGGGGTAGGGAACCGTCCGGATAGAGCGCCATTCCGCTGGAAATCGTCCTGCGAGGCCGCAACCCCTCACCCGCCGGCCTACGGCCGTCGACCTCTCCCCATGGGAGAGGTGAAAGGGGCTGCCGGTCCGGGGCGTCGGCCGCTTCCCACAAGACGTGGCGAAGAGGCCTCGCCGCCTTCCCGCCGCCGTCTCCACACCCTCGCCGTCATCCCGGGCCCCGACCCGGGATCCATTTTTCCGGGTGAACGCTGCAGGGAGGCTTGGCGCGAAGAGGCCCCGAGGGCGCGGATGGATGGATTCCTGCTTTCGCAGGAATGACGGGGAGCGTGGGGCAGAAATGTCGGGGCGCGCACGGACATGGCGGAGGATCCGGGTGCACTCGCCCTTCACCTCTCCCATGGGGAGAGGTCGGAGCGAAGCTCCGGGTGAGGGGGTAGGGAACCGTCCGGATAAAGCGCCATTCCGCTGGAAATCATCCTGCGAGGCCGCAGCCCCTCACCCGCCGGCCTGCGGCCGTCGACCTCTCCCCATGGGAGAGGTGAGGGGCCTGCCCCTCTCGGTGAAAAATCAGCCCGCCAGCTTGTCCGTAAGAAACGCCTGGACCGCCGCCGGGGGGACGTCCTTGGCGATGAAGGCCTGACCGACGCCGCGGGTCAGGATGAAGGTCAGCGTGCCGCGCGAGACCTTCTTGTCCTGCGCGATCAGCTTCATCAGCCCGTCCGCGTCCGGCAGCTCGCCCGGGATGTCGGAAAGGCGCGTCGGCAGGCCGACCGCCTTCAGATGCGCCTCGACGCGGACGCCGTCGTCCGGCGAACAGAGGTTCATGCGCGCCGAGAACTGATGCGCCAGCACCATGCCGATGGCGACGCCCTCGCCATGCACGAGGCGCTGCGAATAGCCGGTGGCCGATTCGAGCGCGTGGCCGAAGGTGTGGCCGAGATTGAGAAGCGCCCGCTCGCCGGTCTCGTGCTCGTCGGCCGCCACCACCTTGGCCTTGGCGCGGCAGCTCGTCGCCACCGCGTGTTCGCGCTCCGGTCCGCCGGAAAGGATGCCCTGCCAGTTCTGCTCCAGCCAAGCGAAGAAGCCGGCGTCGTCGATCAGGCCGTATTTTGCCACTTCGGCATAGCCGGCGCGGAACTCGCGAGGGCTAAGCGTGTCCAGAATCCCCGTATCGGCGATGACGAGGTCGGGCTGGTGGAAGGCGCCGACGAGGTTCTTGCCCTCGGCGGTGTTGATGCCGGTCTTGCCGCCGACGGAGCTGTCGACCTGGGCGAGCAGCGAGGTCGGGATCTGGACGAAGCGCATGCCGCGCCGGGCGATCGCCGCCGCGAAGCCGGTCAAATCGCCGACAACGCCGCCGCCGAACGCGATGACGATGTCGCCGCGCTCCAGCCGCGCGCCGAGAATGGCGCGGGTGACCGTCTCCAGCGTCTGGAAATTCTTCGAGCCTTCGCCGGGCGCGACGACGATCGGCACGCTCGGAATGCCGGCGGCGTCGAGCGAGGCGGTGAGCTGGGCCAGATGCAGGCCGGCGACGGTCTCGTCGGTGACGACGGCCGCGCGGACATTGGGCAGGCGCTCCGCGATGGCGCGTCCGGCATCGGCGAGGAGGCCGCGGCCGATCAGGATGTCGTAGGCGCGGCTGCCCAGCGCGACCGGAACCGAGGTGATGGCGGCGGCGTCTGCGGTCATGGGATCAGGATTCCTCGGTAGGCGTCTCGGCCGCCAGGAAGGCGAGCAGGGCTTCGATGGTTTCGTCGGCGACGACCTCGTGGGTCACGTCGCGCGACAGGATGTGGATGTTCGCCGCGGCATAGACGGGGTCGCGCTCGGCCATCAGCCGGCGCATCGTGCCTTCGGGATCGGGGTTCTGCAGCAGCGGCCGGTTGGCGCGCTTGCGCACGCGCGCCATCAGCACGTCGAGCTCGGCGCGCAGCCAGATCGAGACGGCGCCGCCGAGGATCGCCGCGCGCGTCTCCTCGTTCATGAAGGCGCCGCCGCCGGTTGCCAGCACCTTCGGGGTGCCGTCGAGCAGGCGTTTGATCACCCGCCGCTCGCCGTCGCGAAAATAGGCCTCGCCGTGCTGGGCGAAGATCTCGGGAATGGTGGCGTCGGCCGCCTTCTCGATCTCTGCGTCGGCGTCGATGAAGGGCAGGTGCAGCTTGGCGGCGATGCGCTTGCCGACGGAGGTCTTGCCGGCGCCCATCAGTCCGACCAGCACGATGGCGCGCGGACCCAGGCGGTCGATCAGGTCCGCCCCGGCTGCGATGCTCTCATTCTCTGGAACAATGCTCTCAATCATGGTTCCGCAGCTCCTCGTCCGGCCTCTGCCGAGGTAGAACCGGACGCGGGCGATGCTGTCAAGCATGCGGGCGGCGGCGAATGGGGAGGAGAGCGCCCAAAAGCGCTTCGGACCGGGCCGGCGGGCCGCTCCGCCCCGGCCATCGCGCCGCGCTTGCCATCGACGCCCCGCCACGGCCATAACCAGAGAACCACTATTCCAAAGGTCCGGGACCGGTTCATGCCGACCTTGTCGCGCTTCATCGCCGCCTGCATCCTGCTCGCGCTCGCCGGCTATGCGATCGTGTTCGTGCTGGCGAACTATGTCGAGCCGACGCCGCGCGAGATCACGATCCGGGTGCCGACCGACAAATTGCTGCGGGAGCCATGATGGCCGAGAAGATGGCCGCGAAATCGAAGGGCGCTCGCTCGCTCGCCGGGCTGCACCACCTCGAAGCCTTTCTCGAGATGATGAGCGCCGAGCGGGGCGCCTCGCCGCATACGCTCTCCTCCTATCGCCGCGACCTCGAGGACTATGCCGATTTCCTCGTCGGCCACCGGCTCGATTTCGAGCGGGCGACGCTCGCCGACGTCCGCGCCTATCTGGTCGATCTCGAGGTGCGCGGCTTCGCCGCCTCGTCGGCCGCGCGCCGGCTCTCGGCGCTGCGCCAATTGCATCGCTTCCTGTTTTCCGAAGGCGTGCGCGCCGACGATCCCTCCGGCATCGTCGAGGGGCCGAAGCGCAAGGTGCCGATCCCTAAGGTGCTGTCGGAGGCGGAGGTCGACCGGCTGCTCGCCACCGCCGAGACGAATGTCGGCGCGGCGAAAACCTCCGGCGCGGCGCTGCGGGCCGCCCGCCTCGCCGCCCTGCTCGAGACACTCTATGCGTCCGGCATGCGTGTTTCCGAGCTGGTGGCGCTGCCTTCGTCGGCGGCGCGGGCCGATCTCCGCGTGCTGATCGTGCGCGGCAAGGGCAGCAAGGAGCGCATGGTGCCGCTGACGGGCCGCGCCCGCGAGGCGATCGCCCGCTACATGGCGCTGCGGCGCGAGCACGAGGGCAAGGCGCCGAGCGGCCAGTGGCTGTTTCCCTCCTT
Organism: Kaistia sp. 32K; assembly: GCF_016629525.1. Lineage (GTDB taxonomy): Bacteria > Pseudomonadota > Alphaproteobacteria > Rhizobiales > Kaistiaceae > Kaistia. Next base: position 4,008,556 of record NZ_AP024269.1, on the reverse strand, counting down.
CGGCGACAGCGGCACGCTGACCCGCCAGGCTTTTGCCCGCGACCTGAAGGATCTCGCCGTCGCCGCCGGCATTCCGGCCTCGCGCGTGTCCCCGCATGTGCTGCGCCATGCCTTTGCAAGTCACCTGCTGCAGAACGGCGCCGACCTCCGCATCGTGCAGCAATTGCTCGGCCACGCCGACATCTCGACGACACAGATCTATACGCATGTGCTGGAGGAGCGGCTGCGCGCGCTCGTCGCCGAGCACCATCCGCTGGCAAAATCGTGATCGAAGTCACGCCTGACGGTAGGGTCAACTTGACACCGCCGGGGCTTGCAGCCAGTGTGCGCCCACTTTCGGGGAGGTCTATCCGGCCGCCCACACTAAGCCATGTTTGTACGGCTTGAAGGTCTGGATGCGAACCTTTCTTGAATTCGAAAAACCCGTCGCCGATCTCCAGGGCAAGGTGCAGGAACTGCGCGCCCTGGCAGAGAAGGGTGACGCCGTCGCGGTCGGTGACGAGATCGCCAAGCTCGAGGTGAAGGCCGGCCAGGCCCTCGCCGACATCTACGCCAAGCTGACGCCCTGGCAGAAGACGCAGGTCGCGCGCCATCCCGACCGGCCGCACTTCGTCGACTACGCCAAGCGGCTGATCACCGATTTCACGCCGCTCGCCGGCGACCGCAAGTTCGGCGAAGACCAGGCGATCCTCGCCGGTTTCGGCCGTTTCCGTGGTCGCCCGGTCGCCGTCATGGGCCAGGAGAAGGGCCATGACACCGAGAGCCGGCTGCGCCACAATTTCGGCATGGCCCGGCCCGAGGGCTACCGCAAGGCCGTGCGCATCATGGAACTGGCCGAGCGCTTCTCGCTTCCGGTGATCGCGCTGGTCGACACCGCCGGCGCCTATCCCGGCATTGACGCCGAGGAACGCGGCCAGGCTGAGGCGATCGCGCGCTCGACCGAGGCGGCGCTGGGTCTCGGCACGCCGAACGTCTCCGTCATCATCGGCGAGGGCGGCTCCGGCGGCGCGATCGCGATCGCGACCGCGAATCGCGTGCTGATGCTCGAGCATTCGATCTACAGCGTGATCTCGCCGGAAGGCGCCGCCTCGATCCTCTGGCGCGACGGCAGCCGCGCGCAGGACGCCGCGACCAACATGAAGATCACGGCGCAGGATCTGTTCCGCTTCAACGTCATCGACGAGATCATCCCCGAGCCGATGGGCGGAGCCCACCGCGAGCCGGACGCCGCGATCGACGCGACCGGCCAGGCGATCGAGCAGGCGCTGGCGGCGTTCGAGGGCCAGTCCGAGGCCGACATCAAGCGCCAGCGTCGCGAGAAGTTTCTCGCGATCGGCCGGACGCTTTGACACGATTCTGCCCGTCTTCCAGCTTAAAGAGCATTTGATTCGATCTGCACGTCCCCCAACGGGACGTGCGGTCGCTTAAGAGACGGGATGGAGCACGGCGCGCATCGGGCGAGGGCTCCACAGGGGTGTCCATGTCAGTTTTCGGATCGTCAGTGTTCGCGTCGTCGGGTTCCGGGTCGTCCGTTTCCGCGTTTTTGGGTTCCGTGCTTTTTTCGCGCCTCCGCAAGGCCGCCCTGGTGGTCGTGGCGGGTCTGGCGCTCGCCGCCTGCCAGGATGCCGGCGTTCCCAAGCACATGAAGCCGCTCCCCGCCAAGTTGAAGGCGAAGATGGAGCAGCTCAACATGGATCCGAAGGCGCCGATCTACATCCGCTCCTTCAAGGAAACCTCCGAATTCGAGGTCTGGAAGCAGCGCCGCGACGGCACCTACGGCCTGCTCAAGACCTATTCGATCTGCAAATGGTCCGGCAAGCTCGGCCCCAAGGTCAAGGAAGGCGACCGGCAGGCGCCGGAGGGCTTCTATACGGTCAAGCCCGGCCAGATGAACCCGAACTCCAAATACTACCTGTCGTTCAACATCGGCTTTCCGAATGCCTATGACGACGCCTGGGGGCGCACTGGCAACAGCCTGATGGTGCATGGCGCCTGCTCGTCGGCCGGCTGCTATTCGATGACCGACGAATCCGCCGGCGAGATCTACTGGCTCGCCCGCGATTCCTTCCTCGGCGGCCAGCGCTCCTTCGAGGTCAATCTCTACCCGTTCCGCATGACGCCGGAGAACATGGCGCGTCACCGCAACGACCCGAACATGTCGTTCTGGCAGATGCTGAAGGACGGCAACGACCATTTCGAGGTGACGCGCAAGCCGCCGGTCGTCGGCGTCTGCGACAAGCGCTACGTCTTCAACGTCGACACCAGCGGCAAGCTGAACCCGACCTCGGCCTGCCCGACCGACATGCGCGTGCCGGAATGGCTGGACGCGGCGGTCAAGCAGAAGCAGGGCAGGGACCAGCAGGTCTTCCTGGCCATGTCCAGCAAGCTCGACGGCCAGGACCAGGTCGCGGCCGCGAAGGTCGACGCCTCCAAGATCGACGCCTCCAAGGCGGCGGCTGACTTCGCCGCCCGCCAGGCCTCGGCCGACGCTGCCACCGTCGCCGCGGCGCCGGCCGCCTTCGCGACGCCCGTCGTCGTCGAGGGCAACGCCGCCTCAATGGCGATCGGCGGCGTCCCGGCCCCCGGCATGCCGCTCCCCGTACCCTCGCCGGTCCGCCTGACCGCGGAGCCGGCCGCCGCGCCCGCCGCCGCCGAAAAGAAGCCGGGCTTCTGGGACAAGTTCAAGAAGCGCCAGCCGTCGTAAGGCGGGCATTTTCTCGCAGGTCTCCGTCGGTCACCACCCTCTCCGTCATTCCTGCGAAAGCAGGAATCCATACAGCCTGGGCATAGGGAGCCCGAGCTCCCGGCTGTGCGCGGGTGCACCGGGGAGCCTCCGTACGCCTCGGCTGAATGGATCCCGGATCAAGCCCGGGATGACGCCGGTGTGTGGGGCGAACGGTAAGCCAACTGCGTTGCCGTTCGCGTCGCGGACCTCACCTCTCCCATGGGGAGAGGTCGGCCCGCAGGGCCGGGTGAGGGGGTAGGGAACCGTCCGGATGACGCTCCGCCCGTCGGGAGCCGGACCTTCGAGGCCGCAACCCCTCACCCGCCGGCCTTCGGCCGTCGACCTCTCCCCATGGGAGAGGCGAAGGGCCTCCTTCGGCCATTGTGGCGTTTGAAACAAGCCCGCTCGGAACCGGACGGTATTGGCATCGGCGGCGTCCCACCCTCGCCGTCATCCCTGCGAAAGCAGGGATCCATAAACCTCGCCGTCGGGCTCCGCCTCCCCGATGCGACTCGTGCTCCGGTCGGCCGTATCCGCCCGGTTGGACTTGTGCGGCGGATGGATGGATCCCTGCTTTCGCAGGGATGACGGCGGAGGGTGGTCTGCCGGCGTGGTCTTCCCCCTTCCGTCGAAGGCCCGCAACGCTCCGGCGTGGGGCTCGGGCCTAAGCCCCCAAAAACAAAAAAAGCCCGGCATCGCGGATGCCGGGCTTTTGTATTGACCGCGAAGGGCGCTGCCTCAGGCGAGCTTGCCGTGGCAGTGCTTGAACTTCTTGCCGGAGCCGCAGGGGCAGGGGGCGTTGCGCTGCAGGCGGCCCCAGGTCGTCGGGTCGTTCGGATCGACGCCGAGTGCTGCGAAGCCGGCGGCGGCGTCGGCGTTCTGCAGCAGCGGCTGGTCGAACTCGTTCTCGCCCGAGAGCGGATCGAGATGCAGCGCCTGGATGTCGTCGACATCGTCCGGCGCCAGCGGCGGCGACTGCATGATCTCGACGCGCATCATCTGCGCCGTGACGGCCTCGCGCAGGCTCTGCAGCATGCTCTGGAACAGCTCGAAGGATTCCGTCTTGTACTCGTTCAGCGGGTCGCGCTGGGCGTAGCCGCGGAAGCCGATGACCTGGCGCAGATGGTCGAGCGTGACCAGGTGCTCGCGCCACAGATGGTCGAGCGTCTGCAGCAGCACGGCTTTCTCGACCTGGCGCATGACGGTCGGCGAGAAGCGCTCGGTGCGGGCAGCTGCCGCCTCGTCGCCGGCCTTCTGCACGCGCTCCAGCACCTCGGCGTCGGCGATGCCGTCCTCGCCAGCCCATTCCTCGATCGGCAGGTCGAGATTGACGGCGGCGATCAGCGCCTCGTGCAGGCCCTTGGCGTCCCACTGCTCGGGATAGGCCTTTTCCGGGATGTGCTTGGCGACGAGACCGGCGATCACCTCGTTGCGCATGTCGTCGACGGTGGAGGCGACGTCTTCCTCGGCCATCAGCTCGATGCGCTGGTCGAAGATGACCTTGCGCTGGTCGTTCATGACGTCGTCGTATTTGAGCAGGTTCTTGCGGATGTCGAAGTTGCGCGCCTCGACCTTCTGCTGCGCCTTCTCCAGCGCCCGGTTGATCCAGGGATGGACGATCGCCTCGTCCTCCTTGAGGCCGAGCTTCTGCAGCATGCCGTCCATGCGCTCGGAGCCGAAGATGCGCATCAGATCGTCCTGCAGAGACAGGAAGAAGTGCGAATGGCCCGGGTCGCCCTGGCGGCCGGAACGACCGCGCAGCTGGTTGTCGATGCGGCGGCTTTCATGCCGCTCGGTGCCGATGACGTAGAGGCCGCCGGCGGCGAGCGCCTTGTCCTTCAGGACGGCGATCTCGGCCTTGATCTCTTCGATGCGGCGGTCGCGCTCGGTCTCGTCGAGAACCTCGCCGAGCTCGCGCTCGATGCGCATCTCGAGGTTGCCGCCGAGCTTGATGTCGGTACCGCGGCCGGCCATGTTCGTCGCGATGGTGACGGCGCCGGGCACGCCGGCCTGGGCGACGATATAGGCTTCCTGCTCGTGATAGCGGGCGTTCAGGACCTGGTGCGGCACCTTCTCCTTCTTCAGGAGCTCCGACAGCAGTTCCGACTTCTCGATCGAGGTGGTGCCGACGAGCACGGGCTGGCCGCGCTGGCTGCAATCCTTGATGACGCGGATGATCGCCTTGTACTTCTCGTTGGCCGTCCGGTAGACCTCGTCGTCATCGTCGATACGCGAGACGGGGACGTTGGTCGGGATCTCGACGACCTCGAGGCCGTAGATGTCGGCGAACTCGGCCGCTTCCGTCTGCGCCGTGCCGGTCATGCCGGCCAGCTTCTCGTACATGCGGAAATAGTTCTGGAACGTGATCGAGGCCAGCGTCTGGTTTTCCGGCTGGATCTTGACGTGTTCCTTCGCCTCCAGCGCCTGGTGCAGGCCTTCCGAATAACGGCGGCCGGGCATCATGCGGCCGGTGAACTCGTCGATGATGACGACCTCGTCGTCCTTGACGATGTAGTCCTTGTCGCGCTGGAACAGCCGGTGCGCCCGGAGGCCCTGGTTGATGTGGTGCACGACGGTGACGTTCTCGACGTCGTAGAGGGATTCACCCTTGAGCAGGCCCGCCTCGGTCAGAAGCTGCTCGAGCTTCTCGTTGCCGGCCTCGGTGAAGCTCGCGGTGCGCTGCTTCTCGTCGATCTCGTAATCTTCCGGCTCGAGGCGCGGAATGAACGCGTCGATCGTGTTGTAGAGCTCCGAGCGGTCGTCGAGCGGGCCGGAGATGATCAGCGGCGTGCGCGCCTCGTCGATCAGGATCGAGTCGACTTCGTCGACGATCGCGTAATGATGCGGGCGCTGCACCATCTGGCCGAGCTCGTACTTCATGTTATCGCGCAGATAATCGAAGCCGTACTCGTTGTTGGTGCCGTAGGTGATGTCGCAGGCATAGGCCGCGCGGCGCTGGTCGTCGTCGAGGCCGTGCACGATGACGCCGACCGACAGGCCGAGGAAGCGGTAGAGCTTGCCCATCCATTCGGCGTCGCGGCTGGCGAGGTAGTCGTTCACGGTGACGACGTGCACGCCCTTGCCGGTGAGCGCGTTCAGGTAGACGGGCAGCGTCGCCACCAGCGTCTTGCCTTCGCCCGTCTTCATTTCCGAGATCGAGCCGTCGTTCAGAACCATGCCGCCGATCAGCTGGACGTCGAAATGACGCATGCCGAGCGCGCGCTTGGCGCCTTCGCGGACGGTGGCGAAGGCGGGGATCAGCAGATCGTCGACCGACTTGCCGGCCGCGATCTCGCGCTTGAACTGTTCGGTGCGAGCGCGGAGCTCGTCGTCGGAGAGCTTCGACAGCTCGTCTTCCAGCGCGTTGATCTGCGCGACCTTCGGGCGGTAGCCCTTGACGCGGCGGTCATTGGCGGAGCCGAAGATTTTGCGCGCGAGCGAGCCGAGACCGACCATTGGTCATCCTTGATGTTGGTCCGGACCGCCCGAAGTGGGATGGACGCCGGGTTATTGGTTGTCGGCGCGATCGCATCGGCTGCGACGAAGGCCGGAAACCGCTAGGCACGCCGTCACCCCAGACGTCACAGCGTTCTGGACGCCGAGTTCCGAGACAGATAAGAGGGGGCACAATGGTTGTCAACGTGGGCACCGGCACGTCCAATGCCCGGAAAATGCCGGAATTGCAGCAGATCCACCCACTTGATCGTGTCGGGTAGTCCGTACTCTTCACTTATCCCTCCGTAACGGAACAGGACAAGTCCATGACGTCACGTGTTTCATCTTCCCTGACGGCCCTGCGCGGCCCCGCTTTGGCCGTCCTCGGCCTGATGGCGATGGCGCTTCCCGCGGCGGCCCAGGACGCGGCTGCCAAGGACACGGCGCCGGCAGCGGCAGCGGCGGCTGTCGATCCGCAGACGGTGCTCGCCACTGTCAACGGCCAGCCGATCACCGAGGCCGACCTGACGCTCGCCGGCGAGGACTTCGCCGAGGAGCTGGCCAAGGTCGCTCCCGACCAGCGCCGCAAGGCGATCCTCGACGTGCTCGTCGACCTGCGCCTGATGGCGGGCGCCGCCGAGCAGGCCGGGCTCGACAAGTCCGACGAGTTCCAGCGCCGCCTGGCGCTGCTGCGCGCCCGCGCGCTCCGCAACGAGTTCTTCCGCACCAAGGTCGACCTCGCGGTCACCGACGAGGCGGTCAAGAAGCGCTATGAGGCGGAAGTCGCCAAGATCGTGCCGGAAGAGGAAGTCCACGCCGCGCACATCCTGGTCGAGACCGAGGACGAGGCCAAGGCCATCATCAAGGAACTCGACAAGGGCGGCGACTTCGCCAAGATCGCCCAGGAGAAGTCCAAAGACCCCGGTTCGGGCAAGATGGGCGGCGACCTCGGCTTCTTCACCAAGGGCAAGATGATCAAGGAGTTCGAGGACGCGGCCTTCGCGCTCGAGCCCGGCAAGTACACCGAGAAGCCGGTCAAGTCGCAGTACGGCTTCCACGTCATCAAGTCGATCGAGAAGCGCAAGCAGCCGCTGCCGACCTATGACCAGGTCAAGGACCAGGTCCGTCAGCTCGTGCTGCGCGACACCTTCGTCGACACCGTCTCGAAGCTCCGCACCGACGGCAAGGTCGATATCCTCGACCCGGCCCTGAAGGCGGCCCCGGCGACGGCGCCGGCCCAGTAGGCCCGCGCTGACGCGAGGATAACGCCTCGTTAACGGATCGCTAACGGAAGGGCCGGACATCGTCCGGCCCTTTTGCTTGGGCGAGGGGGCGGGGAGGGCGCCGAAACGGCTTGCGTGTGACCAAGGCTTCGGGCAGAGGGATGGCTTTCCCGTGCCCGAAACAGCCGAGGCATCATGTCCACCGCCGTCTCCCCGCTCGCCGTTCCCTTCCCCGACATGCCGCCGATCGAGGGCGTCCGCTTCGCGACCGCCGAGGCCGGCATCAAGTACAAGAACCGCCTCGACGTTTTCCTGGCGCTGTTCGCCGAGGGAACCACGGTCGCCGGCGTCTTCACCAGGTCGAAATGCCCGTCGGCGCCGGTCGACTGGTGCCGGGAATCGCTTGCCGGCGGCACCGCGCGGGCGCTGCTGGTCAATTCGGGCAATGCCAACGCCTTCACCGGCAAGAAGGGGCGCGAGACCACGAGCCTGCAGGGTGAGCTGGCGGCCAAGGTCGCGGGTTGCCGCCCCGACGAGGTCTTCCTCGCCTCCACCGGCGTGATCGGCGAGCCGCTCGACGCCCAGAAATTCGCCGCCGTCCTGCCGGATGCCGCGGCCCGCGCCGCCAGCGGCCCCTGGGTCGACGCCGCCCGCGCCATCATGACCACCGACACCTTCCCGAAGGGCTCGACCCGCTCGGTCAAGCTCGGCGACGCCACCGTGACGATCAACGGCATCGCCAAGGGCGCCGGCATGATCGCGCCCGACATGGCGACGATGCTCTCCTTCGTCGCCACCGACGCCGCCATCGCCGCGCCCGTGCTGCAGGCGCTGCTCTCGAAGGGCGTCGACGGCAGCTTCAATTCCGTCACCGTCGACAGCGACACCTCGACCTCCGACACGCTGCTGCTCTTCGCGACCGGCAAGGCGGCCGGCGCCGAGCTCGTCACAGATCCGGCCGATCCGCGCCTCGCCGATTTCGCCGAAGCGCTGGACGCGATCCTGCTCGATCTGGCCCAGCAGGTGGCGCGCGACGGCGAGGGCGCCCGCAAGCTGATCGAGGTCCGCGTCGAGGGCGCCGTCTCCGACGCCTCGGCCAAGCGCATCGCGCTGTCGATCGCCAATTCGCCGCTGGTCAAGACGGCGGCCGCCGGCGAGGACGCCAATTGGGGCCGCGTCGTCATGGCCGTCGGCAAGGCCGGCGAGCCGGCCGACCGTGACCGCCTGTCGATTTCTTTCGGCGAAACCCGCGTCGCCTTCGAGGGGGAGCGCGATCCGGACTATTCGGAAGCCGCCGCTTCTGCCTACATGAAGAACAAGGAAATCGTGATCACGGCCGAAATCGGTCTCGGCAGCGGCCGGGCTGCGGTTTGGACCTGCGATCTCACCAAGGAATATGTCGCGATCAATGGCGATTATCGGAGCTGATACGACCGGAACGGAGGGCAGGTTGCCGACGACGCTCGCGATCGAGGCGGCGTGCCTTTCCGCCTGGCCGGCGCTGAGCACGGTCCATGACGGCGCCTGGGTCTGGCGCTTCGCGCATGGCTACAGCAAGCGCGCCAACTCGTTCCAGAGCCTCGATCTGGCCGACGATGGCGATGCCGAGCGCCGTATCGCCTATCTGGCGGCGCTGTCGTCGCGCAACGGTATCGAGCCGGTGTTCCGGGTGACGCCGCTGGCGGGCCCCGGCATCCTCGAGGCGCTGGATCGCAAGGGTTGGGCCCCTTTCGAGGAAAGCCGCGTCCTCGCCATGGATCTCGACGGGCATGATTTCGCCCGTACCGGCGACGTGCGCTTTTTCAATCCGACCGATCCGCGCTGGTTCCGGGCCCAGACGGCGCTGAGCGCCGCCTCCGCCAAGACCGTGGAGATCCTGAAGACCCTGCTCGGCCTGATCGCGCCGGAAGCGCGCGGGATCGTCGCCTATGCGCCGGATGGAACGCCGGCCGCCGCCGCGCTCGCCGTCAATGCCGGCGGCATCGGCGTCTTCCTGAATGTCGTCACCGACAAGACGAAGCGCCGCCAGGGCTATGGCGCCGCCGTCATGCGGGCAGCGCTCGGCTGGACGGTCGAGAACGGCGCGCGCTACGCCGCCATCCAGGTGACGACCGAGAACGAGCCGGCGATCCGGCTCTATGAGGGCCTCGGCTTCGTCGAGCAGTATCGTTACCACTACCGCCGCCCCGCCTGATCCGCCTGTCCCCGAGGTCCTGATGACACGCCGCCTTGTTCTCGTCGTTGCCTGCGCGCTGGTCGATGCCGACAACCGCATCCTGATCGCGCAGCGGCCCGAGGGGAAGGCGCTCGCCGGCCTCTGGGAGTTTCCGGGCGGCAAGGTCGATGCCGGCGAGACGCCGGAAGACGCGCTGATCCGCGAATTGCGCGAGGAGCTCGGCGTCGAGACCAAGACTGCTTGCCTGGCGCCGCTGACTTTCGCCAGCCACACCTATGACGATTTCCATCTCCTGATGCCGCTCTATGTCTGCCGCCGCTGGACGGGCTTCCCGCAGAGCCTCGAGGGGCAGGCGCTCAAATGGGTGCGGGCGAAGCAGCTCCGCGACTATCCGATGCCGCCGGCCGACGAGCCGCTGATCGCGCCGTTAATCGAGCTTTTATGAGTTTGCGCCAGCTTGGGGCCTGAAGGCGTCGCATTTCGCGACGCGAGGGGACGCGTGGCATTGCCGCTGGCGTCCGGGGCAAGGCATCCCATGCGCGCGGCCGCTGGACAATCCCTGAAGCGTTTCCTGCGCCATCGGCGCGGATCGATCCTGGCCGAATACGGCCTGATCATCGGCGTTATCGTGATCGCGCTGATCGGCGTGACGGTGACGGGCGGCGGGATCGTTGCGCTCTGCGAACGCCTCGTCGCGCTGGTGATCGGCGCCTGATCGCCCTTATTCGCCGCCCTTCTCTTCCGAGTTCCTGGATTCCGCATCCTTCCGCGCCGCCTCGATCGCGTCGGCGAGCCGCATCTTGGCGGAGCCCGGCTTGAGCGGCTTCTGCTGGCTCTCATGCGGCGCCCAGCCGGAAAGCGCGATCAGTTCGAACGTCGCGCGGATGCGGCCATCGGCATCGGCATAGCGCTCGGCATAGAGGCTGGCAGCGCGGGCGAGGATCGCGCGCGTCAGCGGCCGCGGATCGCGCGCCGTCAGCGCGTTGGTGGCGCCCATGGCGCGGAGATCGCGCATCAGGTGGAACATGCTGTCGTAGCGGACCGTCAGCCGGTCGCTGTCGGTGACGGGAAGGGCGAACCCGGCCCGCTGCAGCAGCGCGCCGATGTCGCGGATGTCGGCGAAGGGCGCGACGCGCGGGGCGGCGCCGCCGCGTATGTCGCTCTCCGCGATCGTCAGCACGGTGCGGAGCTCGTTCAGCGTGTCGCCGCCGACCAGCGTCGCCAGGAAGAGGCCGTCGGGGCGGAGCGCCCGCTTGATCTGGGCGAGCAGGCCGGGGAGGTCGTTGACCCATTGCAGCTGCAGCAGGCTGACCGCCAGGTCGAGCGAGCCGGCAGCGAGCGGCAGCGCCTCGCTCTCGTCGATCGGAATGCGCTCGACGACACCGCCCTGTCCGGCCTCGGCCAGCGCCTCCACGAGCGCCGGCGACAGGCTGCCGATGTCGGCGCCCTGCTCGAAATGGCGGTTCACGGTCGCCAGCCGCTCGACGAGATCCTCGATGGCGCGGGTCAGCAGGAAGTCGCTTCCCGCGACCGCCATCCGCTCTGCGCGGGCGCGGTGCTGATCGAGGAGCCTGCGGTCGAAGAGAGTGGGGGCGCCGGCCATGACGTGCTTTTCTGCTGATGCGGGTTGGCGCGGTTATGGAACTCCCCGCCCTTCCGGTCAAAGACGTTCTGCATTACGTTGCGTAATGCGAGAGGGGAAGGCGGACGCTTTGCGGGGCCTGCTGCGATCGTTCGGCGCGCGGACGGGCGCTGCCGGGCGGTGGGCCATCGATCTCGCCCTGCCGCCGTCCTGCATGGCCTGCGCGCGTCCGGTGGCGACGTCAGGGGCGCTCTGCGCCACCTGCTGGGGCGGCCTTCGCCTGATCGAGCGTCCCTTCTGCCAGCGGCTCGCCATTCCCTTCGGCTACGACATCGGCGCCGATGCCCTTTCGGCCGAAGCGATCGCCGACCCGCCGCCCTTTGGGCGCCTGCGCGCCGTCGCGGTCTATGACGCGGTATCCGGACCGATCGTCCAGGCGCTGAAGTATCATGATCGCACCGAGCTTGCCCGCTCGATCGGCGCCATGATGGCGCGGGCCGCGGGCGATCTGGCGCCGGAGGCCGACCTCGTCGTTCCTGTGCCGCTGCATCGGGGTCGCCTCTGGCAGCGGCGCTTCAACCAGTCGGCCATGATCGCCGAGGCGGTGGCGCGCCGGATCGGCAAGCCGCATGTCCCCGACGGGGTCGACAGGATCAAGGCGACCCGCCGGCAGGTCGGCCTGAAGGCGAACGAGCGCGCGGCCAATGTCCAGGGCGCGTTTCGGGTCTCGGCGGCGGCCCGTCCGAGTGTCGCCGGCCGGCATATCCTTCTGGTTGACGACGTCTATACGACCGGCGCCACGGTCAAGGCCGTGACGCGGGCGCTTTTGCGGGGCGGCGCGGCGGCGGTCGACGTCGTCGTCTTCGCCCGGGTTGTCGAAGGGCTGGGCTGAGGCCTATATAGGCCACTCCCAATCGTCAGGATCGAACATGGCCGAAGTGATTATCTACACCCGGCAGGCCTGCGGATACTGCTCCGCCGCCAAGCGCCTGCTGGACCGGAAGGGTGTTGCCTATGTGGAGTTCGATGCCACCGGAAAGCCGGATTTGCGGCAGGAAATGATCGAGCGGGCCAACGGTCGGGCGACCTTCCCGCAGATATTCATCGGTAGTCACCACGTCGGTGGCTGCGACGACCTGCATGATCTCGACGGCCAAGGCCGTCTGGACTTACTGCTGGCGTCCTGATCGGCGCCAATTTCCCATAGTCAGTCAAGGAGAGAGCCGATGTCGAGCTTCAAAGCGGCTTGTGTCCAGATGCGCAGTGGCCGTTCGGTGGCGCAGAATGTCGACGATGCGGAAGCGCTCATCCGCGCCGCCGCGGCGGCAGGTGCCGGCTACGTGCTGACGCCGGAGATGACGACCATTCTCGATCGGGACAAGGAGGCGCTTCTCGCCGCCATCGGCCCGGAGGAGGTCGATAACTCGCTGCAGCGCTTCCGCGAGATCGCGCGCGAGCTCGGCATCCATCTCCATATCGGCTCGATGGCGATCAAGCTCGCCGACGACCACATCGCCAACCGCTCCTTCCTGATCGCGCCGAACGGCGCTGTCGTTGGCCGCTACGACAAGATCCACATGTTCGACGTCGATCTCTCGGGTGGCGAGAGCTACCGCGAGTCGGCCACCTATCGCGCCGGCGATACCGCCGTCGTCGCCGATCTGCCCTGGACCAAGCTCGGGCTGACGATCTGCTACGACGTCCGCTTCCCCGCGCTGCACCGGACGCTCGCCAAGGCCGGCGCCGCCGTGCTCGCCGTTCCCGCCGCCTTCACCAAGAAGACGGGCGAGGCGCATTGGCACGTCCTGCTGCGCTCGCGCGCCATCGAGACCGGCTCCTACGTCATCGCCGCCGCGCAGGCCGGTCACCATGAGGACGGCCGCGACACCTATGGCCACAGCATGATCGTCGATCCGTGGGGCAAGGTTCTCGCTGAAGCCGATGACCAGCCGGGCTTCATCATCGCGGAAATCGATCCGGCCTTCTCGGCCTCGGCCCGCCAGGCCATCCCCGCGCTTCTCAACGCCCGCGATTTCTCGCTTCCGGAAATGCCGCAGGTCGGCTCTTTCGTGAACTGACCGGCCATCCCCATATAGAGTTCATGATCCGGTACAATCTCGTCTGCGTTGCAGGCCATGACTTCGAAAGCTGGTTTCGGGATGCGGGCGCCTTCGACAAGGCGGCCGCCGCGCATGCGGTATCCTGCCCGCAATGCGGCACCACGGACGTCGTCAAGGCCTTGATGGCGCCCTCGGTCGCGACCGCGCGCAAGCGGGAGGCGGCGGCGCTCGCTGTCGCATCCCCCGATCCGCGTCAGGTCGTGATGGTCGAAATGATGCGCCAGCTGCGCCGGCACGTGACCGAGAACGCGGACTATGTCGGCGACAAGTTCGCCGAGGAAGCGCGCAAGATCCACTATCAGGAGACGGAGGCGCGCGGCATCTATGGCGAGGCGTCGCCGGAAGAGGCGCGCTCGCTGATCGAGGAGGGCGTCGAGTTCCTGCCCCTGCCGGCGTTGCCGGAGGAAGGCAACTAGGGCATTGGTTTGGTCGCGTTTTCTTCACGCGAACCGGTACCCACTTCGCTCGAAAACGCTATCGCCGCGGCGGGCAGGGAATCCCCTACCGCCGCACCGCCGACAGCATGTAGTTGACGTCCATGTCGGGCGAGACGTGCCACTGGTCGCGCAGCGGGCTGTAGACCACGCCGGTCTCGGCCGAGACGTCGAGACCGTTCTCCGCCAGCGCTGTGGATAATTCCGAAGGCTGGACCAGCTTGTCGTAAGCGTGCGTCCCGCGCGGCAGCCAGCCCAGCACCACCTCCGCTCCGAAGATCGCCAGCGCCCAGGCTTTTGGCGTGCGGTTGATGGTCGAAAGCACCATCAGCCCGCCCGGCTTCACCATCGCCGAAATCTCGCGGATGAACAGCGGCAGGTCGGCGACATGCTCGACGATCTCCATCGCGAGCACGATGTCGAAACGCTCGCCGGCGGCGCCGAGCGCCTCGGCCGTCGTGGCGCGATAGTCGATCGAAAGCCCCGCCTCGCGGGCGTGCAGCTCGGCGACGCCGATATTGGTGGCCGACGCATCCGCGCCCACAACGTCGGCGCCGAGCCGCGCCATCGGTTCCGACAGCAGGCCACCGCCGCAGCCGATATCGAGGACCCGGAGGCCGGATAGCGCCTTCGGATCCTTGGGATCGCGGCCGAAAAGCTTCGTCGCTTCGTCCTTGATGAAGCCGATGCGGATCGGGTTCAGCCGGTGCAGCGGGCCAAACTTGCCCTTCGGCGCCCACCACTCGCTGGCGATCGCGGAAAAATGGGCGATCTCGTCCTGATCGACGGTCGAGGCGGACGGGGAGGGGACGGTCTCGGGCGCGGTGGACATGGGCGGCTCCTTCTCAGGCGGAACGTCGTTGGCGCGGCGGGCGAAGTCAAGCCGCAGGCACGGGCCGATCTCACGGGCCGATCTCTCGGGCATGGGCGCTGCATGCGCGTAGTTCAATCCCCGATAGGCGGGCTGTGGCGTTTCGCCGTCGCCGTTGCGGCTTCAATCCGAAGCCGCTATGAAGGCGCCCGTCCGGTTGTTCTTGTTAGCCGGAACTCCTTCAATCCCTTCCGCAATTGCTGCGGAACCTGCCCTTCAAAGGTTGATGATGGCCCGGCTGGTGATGAAGTTCGGCGGAACGTCCGTCGCCGATATCGAACGCATCCGCAATGTGGCTCGTCACGTCAAACGGGAGGTCGAGGCCGGCTTCCAGGTCGCCGTCGTGGTTTCCGCCATGTCGGGCAAGACCAACGAGCTCGTCGCCTGGACCCGCGACGCCGCCCCCATGCACGATGCGCGCGAATATGACGCCGTCGTCGCCTCGGGCGAGCAGGTGACCTCCGGTCTTCTCGCGATCGCGCTGCAGGAGATGGGCATCAACGCCCGTTCCTGGCAGGGCTGGCAGATTCCGATCCGCACCGACGGCGCCCATGGCGCCGCGCGCATCGTCGACATCGACGGCTCCCAGCTGATCGATCGGCTCGAGCAGGGCCAGGTCGCGGTCGTCGCCGGTTTCCAGGGCATCGGCCCGGACAACCGCATCGCGACGCTCGGCCGGGGCGGTTCCGACACCAGCGCCGTCGCCATCGCCGCCGCCATCAAGGCGGACCGCTGCGATATCTATACCGATGTCGACGGTGTCTACACGACCGATCCCCGGATCGTGCCGAAGGCCAAGCGCCTCGATCGCGTCTCGCATGAAGAAATGCTCGAGATGGCGTCGCTGGGTGCCAAGGTGCTGCAGGTGCGCTCCGTCGAACTGGCCATGGTGCATGGCGTGCGGACCTTCGTGCGGTCCAGTTTCGTCGATCCGCAGGACCCGCGGCTCGGCGATCCCAACAATCCCCCAGGCACCCTCATTTGCGACGAGGACGAGATCGTGGAAAAGCAGGTTGTCACCGGCATTGCCTATGCCAAGGACGAGGCCCAGATCTCGCTCCGCGAAGTCGCCGACAAGCCGGGCGTCGCCGCGGCGGTGTTCGTGCCGCTGGCCGAGGCCAACATCAATGTCGACATGATCGTGCAGAACGTCTCCGAGGACGGCACGACGACCGACATGACCTTCACCGTTCCGACGGCCGATTTCGACCGCGCCTGGAAGGTGCTGGAGACGGCCAAGGATTCGATCGGCTATGTCAGCGTCCAGGGTTCGCGCGATCTGACCAAGGTGTCGGTGATCGGCATCGGCATGCGCAGCCATGCCGGCGTCGCCGCCTCAGCCTTCAAGGCGCTGGCCGGCAAGGGCATCAACATCCGCGCCATCACCACGTCCGAGATCAAGATCTCCATCCTGATCGACGCGGCCTATACCGAGCTCGCGGTCCGGACGCTGCACTCGCTCTATGGGCTGGATGCTGCCTGATCAACAGGCTTTCCGAGCCTACGAAACAACATTGTACCTTCTGCCTAACTCGTGCCACGAGTAGGAAGCAAAGCATGCCGGAGCGCGGCCGAATCGGTCGCATCCGGAAGGCGGTTTTCGATGGTCGGAACCCGTCATAGTTCAAGCATTGGGGAAGGCGGACCATGCGGGGTTCACTCGCCGGGCCGCGCGTCCTGCTCCGTCGCCTGCGCGAGATCATGGCGGAGCCGATCAGCGCGCAAGACCGGCTCGACAAGATCGTCGCCCAGATCGCGGCCAACATGGTCGCGGAGGTGTGCTCGGTCTATGTGCTCCGCGCCGATGACGTGCTCGAGCTCTACGCGACCGAGGGCCTGAACCGTTCTGCCGTCCACCATGCCGGGCTGCGGGTCGGCCAGGGCCTGGTCGGTTTGATCGCCTCCGAGGCGCGTCCGCTCAATCTGCAGGACGCCCAGAGCCACCCATCCTTCGCCTACCTGCCGGAAACCGGCGAGGAGATCTACAACGCCTTCCTCGGCGTGCCGATCCTCCGCGCCGGCCGGACGCTCGGCGTCCTCGTCGTGCAGAACCGCGCGCATCGCACCTATTACGACGAAGAAGTCGAAGCGCTGCAGACGACGGCGATGGTGCTGGCCGAGATGATCGCCGTCGGCGAGCTGCAGGGCCTCGCCCGGCCCGGCACCTCGCTCGACGTCAAGCGCCCGCTGTCGCTCAAGGGCACGCCGCTTTCCGACGGCATCGCGCTCGGCCATGTCGTGCTGCACGAGCCGCGCGTCGTCGTCACGCAGCTGATCGCCGAGGATACCGACAAGGAAAGCCAGCGCCTCGAGCAGGCGATCGCCAATCTGCGCCTTTCGGTCGACGACATGCTCTCGCGCGACGACATCGCGCTCGCCGGCGAGCATCGCGACATCCTCGAAGCCTATCGGATGTTCGCCTATGACCGCGGCTGGGTCCGTCGCATGGACGAGGCGATCCAGAACGGCCTTTCGGCCGAGGCGGCCGTCGAGAAGGTCCAGAGCGACACGCGCGCCCGCCTGCAGCGCCAGACCGATCCGTATCTGCGCGAGCGGCTGCACGATTTCGACGACCTCGCCAATCGCCTGCTGCGCGAGCTGATGGGCAAGTCGCATGGTCCCGACGGCGGCAGCCTGCCGAAGGACGGCGTCATCGTCGCGCGCAACATGGGCGCCGCCGAGCTGCTCGACTATGACCGCAGCCGCCTGCGCGGCCTGGTGCTGGAGGAGGGCGGGGCGACCAGCCACGTGACGATCGTTGCTCGCGCGCTCGGCATCGCCACCATTGGCCGCGCCGCCAACATCGTCTCGCTGGTCGAGAACGGCGACCCGATCATCCTCGACGCCGACACGGGCGAGGCGCATGTGCGGCCGCCGGCGGATGTCGAGGCGGCCTATGCCGAGAAGGTCAAGTTCCGCGCCAAGCGACAGGCCCAGTACCGCCTGCTCCGCAACAAGCCCGCGGTGACGATCGACGGTCATCGCGTCGCGCTCAACATGAATGCCGGCCTCCTGGTCGACCTGCCGCATCTCGCCGAGGCCGGCGCGGAAGGCATCGGCCTGTTCCGCACCGAGCTGCAGTTCATGGTCGCCTCGACCATGCCGCGCCTCGACGAGCAGACAGCGCTCTACGAGGCCGTGCTGAAGGCGAGCGGCAATCGCCCGGTCGTGTTCCGCACGCTCGACATCGGCGGCGACAAGGTGCTGCCCTACATGCGGATGCAGCCGGAGGAGAACCCGGCGCTCGGCTGGCGGGCGATCCGGCTCGGCCTCGACCGCCCGGGCCTCCTGCGGATCCAGCTGCGCGCACTGCTGCACGCGGCCGGCGGGCGCGAGCTGCGCGTCATGCTGCCGATGGTCACGGAAGTCGGCGAAATCCACCGCGCTCGCGCCCTGCTGGAGCGCGAGCTGACGCAATTGCGCCGGCACGGTCACAAGGAGCCGACGCGCGTGCTGCTCGGCTCGATGCTGGAAGTTCCGGCGCTGCTGTTCCAGCTCGATTCGTTGATGGAGGCCGTCGATTTCGTCTCGGTCGGCTCCAACGATTTGCTGCAGTACATGACCGCGAGCGACCGTGGAAACACCCGCGTCGCCACCCGTTTCGATCCGCTGTCGCGGCACTTCCTGCGCACCCTGCGCATGATCGTCGAGGGCGCCGACCGCAACGGCACGCCGGTGACGCTCTGCGGCGAGATCGCGAGCCGTCCGCTGGCGGCGATGGCGCTGGCCGGGATCGGGTTCCGCTCCCTGTCGATGTCGGCGGCGGCCATCGGCCCGGTCAAGGCGATGCTGCTCGCCCTCGACATCGGCCGGCTCAAGGCCGTGCTCGACCCCATGCTTGCTCTGGACGATGGTGGAGACGGCGTCCGCGCGGCGCTCACCGCCTTCGCCGAATCCGAAGGCATACCGATCTGACTACGTTGCTCCCTACCGGACTTCCCTGGGACAAGATCAATCATCTCGTCGCCCGCGCCGAAGTGATCGATCAGAAGCTCGCTGCGACCAGCGATGGCGGCACCCTCGTGCAGCTCTCCAAGGAGCGGGCCGAGCTGCAGGACATCGTCGAGGCCGTGCGCCGGCTGAAGGCGGCGGTCGACGAGCGCGCCGCGCTCGACGACCTGGCCGATGACCCGGAGATGGCGGCGCTCGCGGAGGAGGAGCGCGATGCTCTCGACGGCCAGGTCGAGACGCTCATCCAGGAAATCCGCATCCTCCTCCTGCCGCGCGACGCCGCCGACGAGAAGAGCGCCATTCTGGAAATCCGCGCCGGGACCGGCGGCGACGAGGCGGCGCTGTTCGCCGGCGACCTCTTCCGCATGTACCAGCGTTACGCGCAGCTGCATGGCTGGCGCATGAACGTCCTGTCCGAAAGCGAGGGCGAGGCCGGCGGCTACAAGGAAATCATCGCCGACGTGACCGGCAAGGGCGTGTTCGCCCGGCTGAAGTTCGAATCGGGCGCGCACCGTGTCCAGCGCGTGCCGGAGACGGAATCGAGCGGCCGCATCCACACCTCCGCCGCCACGGTCGCCGTGCTGCCGGAGGCGGAGGATGTCGACATCGATATCCGCCCCGAGGACATCAAGATCGACACCACGCGCGCCTCGTCGGCCGGTGGACAGCACGCCAATACGACCGACACCGCCGTTCGCATCACCCATCTGCCCACGGGAACCGTGATCGTCGTCGCCGGCCGGTCGCAACACCAGAACCGCGCCCAGGCCACGCAGATCCTGCGCGCGCGGCTGTTCGACATGGAACGCGAGCGCCTCTCGTCCGAGCGCGCCGCCGACCGCAAGGGCCAGGTCGGCTCCGGCGACCGGTCCGAGCGCATCCGGACCTACAATTTCCCGCAAGGGCGCGTCACCGATCACCGGATCAACCTGACGCTGTACAAGCTCGAGGCGGTGATGGCGGGCGACGCGCTCGACGAAATCATCGGGCCGCTGATCACCGAGCACCAGGCCGGGCTGCTGGCGGCGCTCGACGCATGACCCGGGACCACACATGACTGCTGCGGCCGCCACGCTCGGCGCCGCGCGGCGCATGGCGGCGAAGCGGCTGGCGGCGGGCCTTGGCCCCGAAGCGACTCCGGCGCTCGACGCGCGCGTGCTGGTCGCCGCGGCGCTCGGCGTTCCGCCGGATCGCCTTCTCTTCCTTCCCGAGGACCGGCTGCTTTCCGACGCTGAGACGCAGGCCGTCGAGGCGTCGATCGAGCGCCGGCTGGCCGGCGTGCCCGTGGCCCGGATCGTTGGCGAGCGGGAATTCTGGGGCATGTCCTTCCGTCTCTC
Source organism: Kaistia sp. 32K (assembly GCF_016629525.1). GTDB lineage: Bacteria > Pseudomonadota > Alphaproteobacteria > Rhizobiales > Kaistiaceae > Kaistia. The sequence goes on along the minus strand of NZ_AP024269.1, from coordinate 3,988,702 downwards.
CGACGCCACGCTGGTGCCGCGTCCCGATACGGAAACGCTGGTCGAGGCGGCGCTTGCCTGGATCGACCGGGAGGGACGCCGGCAGGAGCCGCTCCGCATCGTCGATATCGGCACCGGCAGCGGCGCCATCCTCATCGCGCTGCTGAGCGCCTTGCCGAACGCCGTCGGGATCGGCGTCGATCTTTCGGAAGCGGCGGCCCGCACGGCGCGCGACAATGCCGAGCGACTGGGATTTGCCGAACGGAGCCGCTTCGTCGTCGGAGCCTGGTCGAATAGTTGCGGGCGATTCGATGTAATTGCCTCCAACCCGCCCTATATTGCGAGTGATGTCATCCCAACGCTGGATCGAGAGGTCAGGGACCACGATCCGACGCTTGCGCTGGACGGCGGCGCTGACGGGCTGGATGCCTATCGCGCCATTCTCGACGATCTCGAGCGTGTGATGGCGCCGGGTGGTGCGACATTTCTGGAAATCGGATTCGATCAGGCCGACGCCCTCCGGGCGCTGGCGCGGCAGGCGGGCTTCGATGCGTCCGTTCATGCCGATCTGGCGGGCCATGATCGTATCGTGGAACTGCACAGGATCGATTGAGATGTTCGCGGGAGGACAGATTGGCGGTGAAAGCGCCCGACTTGAATAATCCGCTTGGAAATCGGCCTCGAAACAGCTAGTTTCCGAGCCGCCGCAGATGGATTTGATGCGACTCCCGAACGCCGAAGCTACGGCCGCGATCAGGGGCCGCGCGGTTAGAGGCCACCAGATTGGCCATGAGGGTCGGATCGGGGGAGATCGGCCAGGCTCTGGTACTCCAACGTCATCTCTGCTCGGTACGACACGTATTTCCCGGATGCCCCGCCTCGGCGGTGCCAGTTTGCCCTCGGTTCGCGACGCGGACCATGGCTGCACGATCTGCGGGATTGTGAGGATCGCCTTCGCCGGTTCCGGCCTCTCGGGTTCATGCCCGGGTTGACCCGATCGACGGAATTGTCCGATGGGCGCTTCGCCCCGGTCGATGAGATTGTTTGACCTTGTTGGTCACGGAAGAGAAAATTCATGAGACAAGGACAGCAGAACAACAATAACAACAAGCGGATGCGCGGGCGGAACAACAACAATAACAACAACAACAACCGCAAGGGCCCGAACCCGCTGACCCGCTCCTATGAGAGCAACGGGCCGGATGTGAAGATCCGCGGCACCGCGCTCCATATCGCCGAAAAATACGTGACGCTGGCGCGCGACGCGCAGTCGTCCGGCGACCGCGTCATGGCGGAAAACTATCTGCAGCATGCCGAGCACTATTTCCGCGTGATCGCGGCTGCGCAGGCGCAGAACCCCCAGAACAACCAGCAGCCGCAGCCCTTCTATCGCGCCGAGCAGGACGACGAAGGCCTCGACGAGGAAGACGATCGCTTCAGCGAGCGCTTCGGCCAGGCGCATCAGGATCGCAGCCAGCCGGGCAGCGAGGGCGGTGTCGCTCCCAGCGATCCGCAGCCCTACACCAATGGCGCCAATGGCGGTGATGCTTCCGAGCGCCAGGGTTCGGACCGGCAGGATCGCGGCGAGCGCCAGGATCGTCAGGACCGTGGCGACCGCCAGGAGCGTTTCGACCGCGCGCCGCGCGGCGAGCGTCAGGATCGCGGTGAGCGCCAAGACCGCAATGACCGCCAGGACCGCAACGAGCGCCAGGCTCAGCCGGATCGTCAGGGTCAGTCGGATCGTCAGGATCGCGGCGAGCGGCAGGACCGTCCGGAGCGCCAGGACCGCGCGGAACGTCAGGACCGTCCCGAGCGTCAGGCTCGTCCGGAGCGCGGCGAGCGCCGGGAGCGTGGTGACCGCGCCGAGCGGAGCGATCGCTCGCAGCTGCCGCGCTTCGTGACCGGCGAACCCGCGCCGCAGCCGGTGCTGGAACAGCCCCAGCCGGTGGTCGAGCTGCCGAAGCCCGAGCCCGTCGAGGCGGTCGCTCAGGCCGAGCCGGCGGCTCCGGCCCCGGTCGCTGAAGCGCCCGTCGAGGCAGCGGCACCCGTCGCCGCGCCGGCGCCGCGTGCGCGTTCCAGCCGTTCCACGGCCGCTGCTGCCGCCGCCGCGACGGCCGCCGCAGCCGAGCAGCCCGCGCTCAATCTGGACGGCCCGGCCGAGGGCAATGGCGACTCCGCGACGGAGGAGGAATTCCGCCCCCGCCGCCGCCGGACCACCCGGACGCGCGCCCGTGCGGCCGAGGGCGACGAGGGAGCGGCGTCCGAGCCGGCTCTCGCCGCGGAGCCGGCCGGCGAAGAGTAATCGCCGTCGTTCCTTGATTCAGACCAATGCCCGGGCGTCCTCGCCCGGGCATTTTTGTTTTGGGGCCGAGGGCAGGCGGCTGGGGCAGGGCAGATGGCGCGCCGCGCTGAAACGGGGTTGACGCGCCTCCCGTTCTGCCCGCCATAATTGTCGAGACGCCCCCTTCTGTTGCGCGGCGGCCACACCATATTACCCGTGGCGGCAGGCCACGCATGGATGTCGCCGGACGCAAGTCCATATCTTTGGAGCGGCCCATCAGCGCCTTCGGGGCAATGGGACCGGGTCAGGAGGCACATATGAATTTCGATAATTATTCCGAGCGCGCGCAGGGCTTCATCCAGTCGGCGCAGACGCTCGCCATGACACGTGGCAATCAGCAGTTCACCCCCGAGCATCTTCTGAAGGTGCTGCTCGATGACGAGGAAGGCCTCGCCGGCGGTCTGATCGACAGCTCCGGTGGCCGTTCGCGCCAGGCGCTGGCCGCGACCGAGCGCGCCCTCGAGGCGATGCCGAAGGTTTCCGGCGGCGGCGCCGGGCAGCTCTATCTCGCGCCGCCCCTTGCGAAGGTTTTCCAGCAGGCGTCCGATCTCGCCAAGAAGGCCGGCGACAGCTTCGTCACGGTCGAACGGCTGCTCCTCGCGCTCGCGCTGGAAAAGGACGCCAAGACCGCCGAGATCCTGAAGGAGGCCGGCGTCACGCCGGTTGGCCTCAATCGGGCGATCGAGCAGCTGCGCCAGGGGCGTACGGCCGATACGGCCGGCGCCGAGGGTCAGTATGACGCCCTGAAGAAATACGCCCGGGACCTCACCCAGGTGGCCCGCGACGGCAAGCTCGATCCGGTCATCGGCCGCGACGACGAGATCCGCCGCACCATCCAGGTGCTGTCGCGCCGGACCAAGAACAATCCCGTGCTCATCGGCGAGCCCGGCGTCGGCAAGACCGCGATCGCGGAAGGGCTGGCGCTCCGGATCGTCAATGGCGACGTGCCGGAGAGCCTGAAGGACAAGCGCCTGCTCGCGCTCGACATGGGCTCGCTGATCGCCGGCGCAAAATATCGCGGTGAGTTCGAGGAGCGGCTGAAGGCCGTGCTGTCGGAAGTGACGGCGGCCAATGGCGGCATCATCCTGTTCATCGACGAGATGCACACGCTGGTCGGCGCGGGCAAGGCGGATGGCGCGATGGACGCGTCCAACCTGCTGAAGCCGGCGCTGGCGCGCGGCGAACTGCATTGCGTCGGCGCGACCACGCTCGACGAATACCGCAAGCATGTCGAGAAGGACGCGGCGCTGGCTCGCCGGTTCCAGCCGATCTTCGTCGGCGAGCCGACGGTCGAGGATACGATCTCGATCCTGCGCGGCATCAAGGAGAAGTACGAGCTGCACCACGGCGTGCGGATCACGGATTCCGCGCTGGTCTCGGCGGCGACGCTGTCGAACCGCTACATCACCGACCGCTTCCTGCCCGACAAGGCCATCGACCTCGTCGACGAGGCATCGGCCAGGCTCCGCATGCAGGTCGATTCCAAGCCGGAGGCGCTCGACGAGCTCGATCGGCGCATCATCCAGCTCAAGATCGAGCGCGAGGCGCTGAAGAAGGAGACCGACCCGGCGTCGAAGGACCGGCTCGAGCGGCTGGAAAAGGAGCTGACCGATCTCGAGGAGGAATCCGCGGCCTATACGCAGCGCTGGCAGGCGGAGAAGCAGAAGCTCAACGCCGCCCAGAAGCTGAAGGAACAGCTCGACCAGGCCCGCAGCGATCTCGACAAGGCACAGCGCACCGGCGATCTGGCCAAGGCCGGCGAGCTCGCCTATGGCGCGATCCCGACCCTGGAGCGTCAGCTCGTCGAGGCCGAAAAGGCGCAGACCAGCACGATGATGGAAGAGGCGGTGACGCCCGACCATATCGCGCAGATCGTCTCGCGCTGGACCGGCATCCCCGTCGACAAGATGCTCGAGGGCGAGCGCGAGAAGCTGCTCCGCATGGAGGACGAACTGGGCCGGCGCGTCGTCGGCCAGGGCGAAGCGGTGCATGCCGTCTCGACCGCCGTTCGTCGCTCCCGCGCCGGCCTGCAGGATCCGAACCGGCCGATCGGCTCGTTCCTGTTCCTCGGCCCGACCGGCGTCGGCAAGACGGAGCTGACCAAGGCGGTCGCCTCCTTCCTGTTCGACGACGAGACGGCGATGGTGCGGATCGACATGTCGGAGTTCATGGAGAAGCACTCCGTGGCCCGTCTGATCGGCGCGCCTCCGGGCTATGTCGGCTATGAGGAAGGCGGCGCGCTGACCGAAGCCGTGCGGCGTCGGCCCTATCAGGTCGTGCTGTTCGACGAGGTCGAGAAGGCGCATCCCGACGTCTTCAACGTGCTCTTGCAGGTTCTGGACGACGGCCGCCTGACCGATGGTCAGGGCCGCACGGTCGACTTCAAGAACACGTTGATCGTGATGACGTCGAACCTCGGTTCCGACTTCCTCGCCCATCTGCGCGATGACGAGGATGTCGACGGCGTCCGCGAGCAGGTGATGGCGGTGGTGCGCGGGCATTTCCGGCCCGAGTTCCTGAACCGGCTCGACGACATCATCCTGTTCCATCGCCTGAAGAAGAGCGAGATGGGGCGGATCGTCGAGATCCAGCTCGGTCGTCTGGCCAAGCTGCTCGACGATCGCAAGATCACGCTCGAGCTCGACGACACGGCGCGCGCCTGGCTGGCGGAGAAGGGTTACGACCCCGCCTATGGTGCGCGTCCGCTGAAGCGGGTGATCCAGCGCTACGTGCAGGATCCGCTCGCCGACAAGATCCTCGCCGGCGAGATCCCGGACGGATCGCTGATCAAGATCACCGCGGGGACGGACCGGTTGCTGTTCCTGCCGCGCGGCGAGCGGGCTTCCGAAGCCGCGTGATCCCGATCGGGTGAAAAAATCGGCCCCGCGCTGCGGACGCAGCGCGGGGCCTTTTTTGTTGCTGCTACCGTCGCGGCTCAGGCGTCGCGGTCGCGCCAGCGCCCGTGGAGTGCTGCGACATCGCCGGAGCAGAGCAGGGGCATGGCATCGCGGATCTCGGCGAGATCCCAGTCCCACCACGCCATTTCCATGAGCAGGGCGATCGTCTCGTCGTCGAAACGCTTGCGGATCACCCGCGCCGGATTGCCGCCGACGATCGCATAGGGCTCGACGTCCTTGGTGACGAGCGCCCGGCTGCCGATTGCGGCGCCGTCGCCGATCCGGATGCCGGGCATGATCATCGCTTCCGCGCCGATCCAGACATCGTTTCCGATCACGGTGTCGCCGGCCGGCCTGTAGGCATCGAGCGCGCCGGCAAAGGCGGGCTCCTCCGGCACATAGAAGAACGGAAACGTCGTGATCCAGTCGTTCCGATGGCCCTGGTTGCCGGCCATCATGAACGAGGCGCCGGTGCCGATCGAACAGAAGCTTCCGACGATCAGCCGGTCGACATCGTTGCGATCGGGCATCAGGTAGCGGGCGCAGTCGTCGAACGAATGGCCGTGATAATAGCCGGAATAGTAGCTGTACCGGCCGACCAGGATGTTGGGATTGGTGACCTGCTCGGTCAGCGGCTTGCCCTGGAACGGGCTTTCGAAAAAGTTCATGGCATTTGTCCATGCCGGTGCGCCTGCGAACATCGTCGCAGCGGGCACCCCAGAAACGGGAAGATCGCCTCAGACGAGGCGGATGACAGCGGAGGCGGGCCGCCGCGCCACACGGCACGGCGGCCTGGCCGCAGCTGTCGCTCTGTCGCTTTCTGGTAACATCGAGCCTTCCGGAGAGGCCTCCCGCGCCGCGCTAACTATTTGCCGGGTCGCGTTTTCCGAACGCGAACCCGCTCTAGTTGGTGGTCTCGTCATCCGTGCTGATGGCGGCGACCTTCGAGCTCGCGGGCGTGCCGATCAGCGTGTCGATGCGCGCCTTTTCCTGCTTGAAGGCGGCCAGCATGTCGCCCTGTAGCACGCGGCCGCGCGGCAGGCGGACGCGGAGCGGATCGACCGGCTTGCTGTTGATGCGCACCTCGTAGTGGAGATGCGGGCCGGTCGAGAGGCCCGTCGAGCCGACATAGCCGATGACCTGGCCCTGTCGCACCTTGGCGCCCGGGCGGATGCCCTTGGCGATCGCCGACTGGTGGCCATAGGCGGATTCATAGCCGTTGGTGTGCTGGATCAGCGTGAAGTTGCCATAGCCCGAGCTCCAGCCTGCCTTCTCGACCGTGCCGTTGCCGGCGGCGAGGATCGGCGTGCCGCGCGGCGCCGCCCAGTCGACGCCCGGATGCAGGCGCTGGTAGCCGAGGATCGGATGCTTGCGGTAGCCGAAATTGGACCGAAGGATGCCGCCGTTCATCGGCTTGCGGATCAGGAATTTCTTGGCGCTGCGGCCTTCCTCGTCGAAATAGTCGACGACGCCGTCATCGGCCGAGCGATAGCGATAGTAGCGCTTGGTCGCGCCGTCGAGCGTGATCGCGGCGTAGAGGATTTCCTCGTCATCCGAGCTGCCGTCCGCTTCGGGCAGCGAGTGGAACACCTCAAGCGAGTCCCCCGGCGAGACGCGCGACTGGAAGTCGACGTCATAGGAGAAAATGTGGATCAGCTCGGTGATGAGCGGCGCGGGCATCTTCTGCTCCAGCGCCGTCTCATAGACCGCCTGGTAGAGCCGCGGCATCGGCCCGTCATTGCTGGTCGACGGCTGGTCGGCGGTTTCGAACTCGTCGGTCGAGGTCTCCGGCTCGTCGGCGCGGACGAACGTGTCGTCGTCGCGGCGGGCTACGGTCGCTTGATGCGAGCCCTCGTCATAGATCGAGACCCGCATCGGCCGCGGCGTCTCGCCTTCCGAGGCGAACAGGATGCGGACCTTCTGGCCGGCATGCAGATCCGACAGGTCCATCAGATCCGACATGGCGGAAAGGATGCTCTGCGCGTCGGGTTCGGCGACGTCGTTCTCGGACAGGATTTCCTGCAGCGTCTCCTTCTTCTCCACGACCGCGATGCGTTCGTCGGAAGGAAGCGCGGTGCCGGTTTTCGAAACGAAGGAGACGTTTTCCGGCACGATGCGGACGCCGAGCGCCGAGAACGGGTCCGTGCCGCTTTCGTCGAAGGAAAAACGGTCCGGGTCGACATAGGGCATGGCCGCGATATGCATGTCGCCGCTGGCGTTCGTCTGCACCGAAGCGCGGGCGATCTGCTCTACTTCGATCGGGCTGAAGCTCGGTTCGTCCTCGCCGGGCGCCTGGTCGAGCGGGAAATCCACGACCTTGACCGAGACCTCGCCCTCGACATTGACGCCGTAGATCTGCTCCTGGTCGGCGCTGATCTTCGTGTCGGCGGCCTGCGGCTCGACATCGCCGCTGGCTCCCTCTTCGTCGGCGGCCACGAGGCCCTCGTCGCCGCCGTCGCCGGAGGCGCCTTCGTCGTCGATGACGCCGAGCTTCTCGGCCGGGGCGGGGGCCGCGTCGTCGCCGCCACCGCCGCGCGGACCGGCAGCCGCGGCGACGATCTTGGCCGGATCATAGGCCGGAACGTCGTCGCTCAGCGCCGTGATCGTCGTGGCGATCGACGTCGAGATCTTGGCGAAGGGCTTCAGCTTGATGAGGTCGCGGTCGCCCTGCTTGGTGACGGTGCTGACCTGGACGACCTGGCGATCGGAGGCCGGCTCGCGCGCCGTGCGGATGCGGTCGCCCTTGGCGCCGTTGGTCAGCGGGACGTCGCCGCCGGATTCCGACGCCCGCAGGGAGCGGCCCGCCTCCGGCGGAAAAGCCAGCTGGTGCCGGCCGTCCAGCGCCGCGATCAGCGCGCCGCCCATCAGGATCGTCGAGGTAAAACCGGTGAGGACCGTGCCGGTCAGCCAGCGGATGCTGACGCTTCGGCGCTGCGGAACGCCCTCGCGCGTGTCGCCGACGGTCAGGGGCGGTTCGCGGCCGAGGTCGATCCCCTCACCGTGGAAGCCTCTCGCAGGCGCGCCGTTGCGCGTCGATCCCTTCACGGTCCCGTCTACTCCCCGTCGCGGGCGGCTTGGCCGCCGCCTGTCTTTGATCCCGCCTGTCTCGCAATGACGGAGGAACATGCCGTCAGCAGCGCTCCAAGTCAACGAAACGGTTCCGAAGGACGGCCTGGACGCGGTCTCGGGGGGAGATCGTCCGTCGCTGCAAAGCGGCGCGCCGTCTTCTGGTCATGCTGTGAAGTCGGCCTTCTTCATGTCAGCAATATGGCTGGTGACCTCTTTCCCCGCCCTCGCGCGCGCTCGTGTGCGCGTGACGCGGAAGATGGATGTGCGCACCACGCGGAAGAGGGAAGAGGGAAGAGGGAAGAGGGAAGAGGGAAGAGGGAAGAGGGAAGAGGGGGGGCTTCGGAGCCGTTCGCGATCTCCAGCGGTCGCGGCGGCCTGGTCAGGGGCGCAGAAGCGCTCCGCGTCGATATCCGTGC